>NZ_JAFBFD010000037.1 GCF_016909125.1 Enterococcus lemanii
CAAACTCTCATAAAAAATTTGAAACAACTTTGCAGTTGTTAAGCTCATAAATTAACGTTGCTAGCATTTTTGCTTGCTTTGTATGTTTGCTTCTAGATTAAAATAGAAGTCCTACACATTTGGTTCGTTTGCTTGCTTTGTTCAGTTTTCAAAGGTCTACATCATTGCGTTAGCAACTTTTATATCATATCAGGTTAACCCGCGAAAGTCAACACCTTTTTTTAAAAGTTTTTTTCGAATGGTTCTTAAAGAACACTCTCTGCTAACAACAACTCTGTTATAATAACAAATTTAATGTTATCTGTCAACACCTTTATTATATTAAAAACATTAATGTTTCAACAATGTTTTCACTTCTTAAAAGTCCGACTTCGTTATATTATCATCATTAACCATCCTCGTCAACTACTTTTTTTATTTTATTTTATAAATAAAATTATCAATATAGTCACTCAAGAACAATACTTAATATAACAATTATTAATATAAAAATCAACCATTATTCTAATTATTTTAAAAAAATTAAACCGAAGTGAATATTAATACTTCACCCACCTCGGTTCGTTCGATTAAATCAAACAAAAAAGCTTTTTTCACTTTCAATCAATATAAATGTTCGTCATTCTATTTTTCTTCTTCTCCAACAATCGGAATGAAGAAACGGAAAATCGTCCCTTTCCCTAAACTGCTTTCCACAAAAATACTTCCTTTATAGCTATCAATTAGTTTTTGTGCAATTGAAAGCCCTAGCCCATTGCCACCTTTTGTTCGCGCACGTGCTTTATCGACACGATAAAATCGATTGAAAATTTTATCCACATCTTCAGGCGGGATTCCCTCACCAAAATCTTGTATGGCAATTTCTATTTTTTTTAAATTACTCGAGATAGAAACATGAACCTCTTTACGATTCGTTGAATATTTTACTGCATTATCCATTAAAATGATTAGCAATTGCTCAAAGTGATTGCGATAAATTTTCAAAACTTTTTCAGAGTATAAATCATCATCCAACGTAAAAACAAATTCGGGATAAATCATTCGGAAATTATTAACGACTTGATTAACAACTTCTTTAGCGTTGGTTCGTTCGTTACTATAATGAACGTTCACTTGCTCTGCACGCGATAAATCTAACATTTCTTGAACTAATGTTTTCATTCTTTTAATTTCTTGTATACTAGCAGAAAGAGATTCCTCTAAAACTTCAGGATCATCTTTCCCCCACCGGTTTAATAATTTCAAGTGACCTTCAATTACAGCAACTGGTGTTCTCAATTCATGAGAAACATCTTCAACAAACCGTTCTTGAAGTTCGGTATACGAGCGCATTCGGTCAAGCATTTCGTTAAATATCTCGGCTAAATCAGCTAATTCATCATTTGTATCTAGTTCTGGCATATAAATATCAGCTTGTGGATTTCGCCTAATCTTTTCCATTGTATCACTTAAAAGTTTTAATGGTCTTAAGTAGTAGGCAGATAACAAATAACCTAAGATGCTGCTTAAAACTAAAGAAACCCCTTCAAGAATAATTAAAATAGAAATTAAACGATTTTTAATTGCATAATAGGTCGTTAATTCATAGAAGGTTTGAACATAACCAATCAACTCACGCGTTTCTTTTGAATAAATCGGTTGAACTAACAAAAAACCTTCTCTCCCATCAATCATTTCAATTGTCGCTTGTTTTGGCTCGCTTTGAAAAAGAGGTGTTTTTGTTTTATTCGTTGAGAAAACAAGTTCTTCATATGGATTATAAACAAATAAATTAAAATCTGGATGGCCAACCTTTGAAATAAACGGATCCACATCGACAAACATCCCATCCATATTAACGATATTCGAGTCTTCACTCTTTATAATCGAACGATAGGCAGATCTAAAATTGAGCGGTTGATTTTGATTTGCAAGCCGAGAGGTCACTTCATAGGTAGCTTGCTCAATCGTTCGTCGCTCTTTTGCTACATACAAATTTACCGAAGACTTATAGGTAATTACTGCGAAAATCGTAAAAACAACAAAGATAAAGAAAAAACTGGCAAAAGCCCACTTTATAGTTAAAGAAGGCCTTTTTAATTCTTTTATATTTTGTTTCAATGGGCTCATGAGCGCATCACATAACCGGTCCCGCGAACTGTCTGAATATAACTTTCTTCTCCTGCTACATCAATTTTATTTCGTAAGTAACGAATGTACACATCGACAACGTTTGTCTCAACTTCTGTTTCATAACCCCAAACTTTATTTAATAAGACGTCTCGAGCAAGTACGACATTGACATTTTCCATTAAAGTTAATAATAGTTCATATTCTCGTTTGGTTAGTTCAATCATTTCTGAACCACGACGAACCACACGATTTTCTTTTTCAATTGTTAAATCACGATATGTCACCGTTGTTTGTTTGACAATATTTTTATCACCTTCAATATCAATACGACGAAGTAGCGCTCGCAATCTAGCTAAAAGTTCTTCAATCGCAAATGGCTTTACAATATAATCGTCGGCCCCATGATCTAGACCTGAAACACGATCGATAACTGAATCTCTAGCCGTCATCATAATAATTGGTGTATTTTTTGTTTGGCGGATACGGCGACAAACTTCTAACCCATTTAATTCTGGTAACATCAAGTCTAGTAAAATCGCATCCCAATCTTTACTTAAGGCAGCATCTAAACCTGTGCGTCCATTATAATGAACTTCCGTTAAATACCCTTCATGTTTTAATTCTAACTCGACAAAACGAGCTAGGTTTTTCTCATCTTCAATAATTAATATTTTCCCCATTCAAACCCATCCTTTATTAAATTATATAAAACGGTCTTTCATGCCTCTTTGATTTTACCATGTAAGCACAAAATTAAAAAGAGATTCGTATACCAATCAATGGAAATACGCCTCTCTTTTTAAGGTTTAACAAATATTATTTTTCATCATACCATGAATAGTGGAAAATACCTTCACGATCAACGCGTTCATAAGTATGTGCACCAAAGTAATCGCGTTGTGCTTGTATTAAGTTTGCTGGCAAACGTTTTGCGCGATAAGAATCAAAGTAAGCAATAGCAGATGCAAATGTTGGTACTGGAACACCCGCTTGAACGGCTAACGAAACAACTTCACGAACAGATTGTTGGTATTTTTCAGTTATTTCTTTAAAGTAATCGTCAAGTAGTAAGTTTGCTAAATCTTCGTCATTGTCATAAGCATCGGTAATTTTTTGTAAAAATTGTGCGCGGATAATGCAACCTGCACGCCAAATTTTTGCTATTTCACCAAATGGCAAATTCCAATTATATTCTTTTGAAGCCGAGCGAAGTTGTGCAAAGCCTTGTGCATAACTCATAATTTTACTAAAATATAAAGCTTGACGAATTTTTTCAACTAATTCTTTTGTATCGCCAGTATATTCAAATTTTGCCGGGCCTTGTAATACTTCACTAGCAATGACACGTTCTTCTTTATAAGCTGAGATGTAACGAGCAAAAACAGACTCCGTGATTAGGGGCAGTGGCACACCTAAATCTAACGCGCTTTGGCTTGTCCATTTACCGGTGCCTTTATTTCCAGCCGCATCTAAAATGACATCAACCACTGGCAATCCTGTATCTAAATCATCTTTACGAGTTAAGATATCGGCCGTAATTTCAATCAAGAAGCTATCTAACTCGCCTTGGTTCCATTCATTAAAAATTTCTGCCATTTCATCAACCGAAAGGCCTAAAATATTTTGCATTAAGTCATAAGACTCCGCAATCAACTGCATGTCACCATATTCAATTCCATTATGCACCATCTTAACGTAATGACCCGCTCCATCAGGTCCGATATATGTTACACAAGGAGTCCCATCTTCGGCTTTGGCTGAAATTTGTTCTAGAATTGGTGCCACTAATTCATAGGCTTCTTTTTGTCCACCTGGCATAATGGAAGGTCCTTTTAATGCACCTTCTTCTCCACCAGAGACACCTGTACCTATAAAGTTGATACCAGAGTCGGCTAACTCTTCACTTCTACGGATTGTATCTTGGAAAAAAGTATTCCCACCATCAATTAAGATATCCCCTTTATCTAAGTGAGGAAGAAGCGCCTGGATTGTCGCATCGGTTCCGCGACCAGCTTGGACCATCATCACAATTCTACGAGGTTTTTCAATCGCGGCTACAAACTCTTCTACTGAATAAGTCCCAAATAAGTTCTTATCAGGGTTCTCATCAAGAACTTCTTGTGTTTTTGATCCTGTACGGTTATATAACGCAACGGAATATCCTCGGCTCTCAATGTTAAGCGCTAAGTTTTTCCCCATTACTGCCATCCCTACAACACCGATTTGTTGTTTCGTCATTTATTTTCCCCCTAATCAATGATTGGATTTTTCTTACTATTTGTTATTATAGCTTAAAACAAGTGCAAATTAAACAAAACTATTAAAATCTGATGAATTTATTTTTTATCTCTATCATTTCATAAAAAATAAACCTTAGGCTCCATGGTTAGCCTAAGGTTTAAAATAACTTTTTCCGAAAAAAAGTTATTAAGCTTCTTTAGTAGATACGTTTTTACCGTCATAATGACCGCAGTTCGAACATACATGGTGGCTTTTTTTCATTTCACCACAGTTTGAACATTCACTTACACCGTTAATTGATAACTTGTAGTGTGTACGACGTTTTGCTTTTTTTGCTTTTGATGTCTTTCTAGCTGGTACTGCCATTTGCTACACCTCCTTGTAAATGAAAACAACCGAAATGGCTGCGATATATTCCAATCTTAGCGATTATCTTCGTCTGAGTTTTCAAACAAACTTGATAATTTCGCAAGACGAGGATCCACTTGGGACTCTGCTTGTGATTCTTTCATTTCTAAATACTCTTCTTCAGATAAAACAGCCCAGTTCTCTCCTTTAGGAAGAGTCGTTGCGCGTTTTTCTTCTTCCGTGAGTACTTGTAACGGAATCTCAAGTAATAGGTTATCAGCAACTGATTCACTTAAATCGAGCGTTTGAGTTTCTAGTAGTAAAATCTCTTCTTCTTTCATTCGTTCGTCTTTATGCTGAAATTGCTCTGGTGTCATAAACACTTCATCGACGGTAAATATAATCGGTAAAGCAACGGGCTCTAGAGAACGCGTTGAAGGTAATGTCATTACTGTTGAAAGTGTGTAATGTAAAATATATTCGGTTGGATTCACCGAAACAATGCCTTTTACTTCAACAGGTGCTAAATCAATTATCTCTTTATCTCTTGCTTTTAATTCGTCTTTTAAATCAAGTGTTGTCTGAAACGTTAGCGGTTGTTCTTGGTATCTTCTAAGCTCTAATAACGACCATTTCATATTATCACCTCTAAGCAACAAAAGCTATTATACAGGGCTTCGTTTTCTTTGTCAATGAAATTTTCTTGACAGTTAAATTTGAAAAAAACAGAGCTGGACAATTGCTGACCAGCCCTAGTCTTTTTAAAGAATTACTAGATTGCAGTTGCTTCTCCACGGTAGATAATTCCACGACGAGGGTCCACTGTAATCAATTCACCATCTTTAATAATTGATGTTGCGTCTTTCGCACCGACAACAACTGGTAAATCTTTTGCAATACCAACAACTGCCGCATGAGAAGTTAAGCCGCCATCTTCAACAACTAAAGCAGCTGCTTTTTCAATTGCTGGCATATAATCTTTATCTGTTGTTGGTACAACTAATACCATACCTTCTTTTGCTTTTGCAATTGCTTCTTCTGCACTGTTTGCAACAACAGCATTCGCTACGACTGAACGGCCACCAACGCCTTGCGCTTCGATTAAACGAGAACCGATTAATTGAATTTTCATTACGTTTGTTGTACCGCGTTCGCCAACTGGAACACCCGCAGTAATTAAGATTAAGTCACCTTCTGAAGCAAAGCCTAGTTCAACTGCTTTTTTAGAAGCTAAGTCAAACATTTCATCTGTTGTTGTTGGTTTTTCCGCAACAGTCGGATAAACTCCCCAGTTAAGTGACAAACCACGTTTAATACGCTCATCAAAAGTAACTGCTAAGATATCTGCATCCGGACGGTATTTAGAAATCATTTTAGCTGTGTATCCAGATTCAGTTGCAGCAACGATACATTTAACGCCTAAGTTCTTCGCCGCACGAGCAACTGCTAAACCAATTGTTTCAGTTACATCTGATTTATCAAATTGATTGATTTGGTAAGTACCTAATTTTAACATTGTTTTTTCAGCTTCTTGGTCAATACGAGCCATTGTTGCAACTGCTTCTACTGGGTAAGATCCGTTTGCAGACTCACCTGAAAGCATGGTTGCATCTGTACCATCAAAGATTGCATTGGCAACGTCTGAAGCTTCTGCACGTGTTGGACGTGGGTTTTGTTGCATTGATTCTAGCATTTGTGTTGCCGTAATAACTGCTTTACCAGCTGCATTACATTTTTTAATGATGTCTTTTTGAACCATTGGAACAACTTCTGCTGGAATCTCAACTCCTAAGTCACCACGAGCAACCATGATACCATCAGAAACTTTAATGATTTCATCAATGTTGTCAATACCTTCTTGAGATTCAATTTTAGAAATAATTTGAACATGATTCATGTTTGTTTCTTCTAAAATTTCACGAATTTCTAAAACGTCTTGTGCTTTACGAACAAAACTTGCTGCGATAAAGTCAATATCGTTTGCTAAACCAAAACGAATATCAGCTGCGTCTTTTTCCGTAATTCCTGGCAAGCTGATTGAGATTCCTGGAGCATTTACGCCTTTACGAGAACCTAAAACACCTGCATTTAATACTTTTGTTACTAATTCACGATTCGCTTCGTCTTTTTCAACGATTTCCATATCGATAAGACCATCATCAAATAAGATGTGTCCACCTACATGAGCATCTTCAAATAAACCTGGATAAGTCACAGCAATTTTTTCTTTTGAACCTTCTAATTGATCATCCATTGAAATACGAACAACATCACCGATTGAAAATTCGATTTTACCGTTTTCAGTCCCTTGTACTGTTGTACGAATCTCTGCACCTTTTGTATCTAATAAGATACCCACGCTTTTACCCGTTGCTTTTACCGCGTCACGAACTAAGTTCATACGTGCTAATTGCTCTTCGTGGTCACCATGTGAGAAGTTAAAACGAAAAACGTTTGCTCCTGCCTCGATTAATTGAGAAATAATTTCAACTGAGTTACTTGCTGGTCCTAATGTACTAACAATTTTTGTTTTTTTCATGAAAAACTTACCCCTATTCGTTTATTTTAAATAGCATAAAGCCGTTTAATTCTTTAATGATACAATTAAAACGATAATTCTTGGTTTAAATCATAAAGAGATAGATCTGGTTTGTGCTTGCCGTTTTCTAAAGTATCAACAATATCTGATGCAATCACTTTGTTGTCCATCATACCAACACAAAGTCCACCTTTACCTTCTCTTAATAAATCGACCGCAAAGCCACCAAATTTACTTGCTAATACGCGGTCACGTGCAGTTGGTGAACCGCCACGAACGATATGACCTAAAATTGAAACACGTGCATGGAAATCACCATGTTTTGAAAGTTTTTCAGCAAATTCATTCCCGCCCATTACGCCTTCTGCTAGAACAATCAAGCAGTGTTTTTTACCGCGGTCTCGGCCTTCTTGAATTCTTGTTGCTACTTTTTTCATATCAAAATCATGTTCTGGAATAATGATTTCGTCTGCGCCACCAGCAACGCCTGCCCATAAAGCAATGTCGCCTGCATCTCTACCCATTACTTCAATAATAAAAGTACGTACGTGAGATGTTGCGGTGTCACGGATACGGTCCATTGAATCCAAAACGGTATTAATCGCTGTATCAAACCCGATTGTAAACTCTGTTCCAGGAATGTCGTTATCAATTGTCCCAGGAACGCCAACAGCTGGGAAGCCGTGTTTTGTTAAAGCAAGTGCACCATGGTAAGAGCCATCTCCACCAATCACTACTAAGCCTTCAATACCGAATTTTTTTAATTGTTCGATACCTTTTAATTGACCTTCTTCTGTCGCAAATTCTGGATAACGTGCCGAGTAAAGGAATGTTCCACCACGTTGGATCTTATCACCAACATCAGCGATTTCTAAACGACGGATATCTCCTGCAACTAAACCAGCAAAACCATAGTTAATTCCAAATACTTCCATCCCGTTAAAGATTGCTTTACGGGTAACCGCGCGGATTGCTGCATTCATACCTGGAGCATCCCCACCACTGGTTAAAATACCAATGCGTTTCATACTGTTTTTCACCTCATCAAAATTTAAATATTTAGTTGGTAGTTGTTCTTATTTTTACCCACAACTAGCATTTTAACATTTTATTATTAAAAAGTCTTGAGTTATCGTAAAAAAAACCAAAAAACTTGAAAGCGAATGTAAATTTACTGAAAGCGTTTCTCTAATATTAATTGAAACTTTTTTTATTCTTTACTGCAACACGATGTTTCCTTCGCCAAAAATCGCAAGCAACTCTGCGACTGTTTCTTGATTTTCTGCCAAACCTTTTGGTGAGTCTATCAATACTTTTTTACCCGTTTCTGCATAAAATAATAGAATGGAAGCTTCTCCTGGATATTTTTTTCTGATTTTTTGAAAAGCTGCAATATTGGTTTCATTATTTTTTTCTTCTGTAATTTTTATATAATATCTTTTCCTCGCTAGTTGGGCCTCTATTTCTGTTGCTAGGTGAATTTGATAGGCAATGACTTGTAGCTGTCCGTTATAATTACTTCTTTGAACTTTCCCTTCAATTAAGTAAACTTGACTTTCTTCTAGCTTCTTACGAATTTCACGGTAGAGCTCAGGGAAAACCGTCACGCGAATTGAGTCGGTCTCATCGTTTCCTTCGATGATTGCCATTCGCTCGCCTCTTTTTGTGCGAAGTTCGCGAATCTCCCTTGCGTAAAGTAAGATATTTACTTTTTGTTCTTCGTAAAGTTCGTTTAGTGGTACTATTTGTTTTTTTTGATAGATTTTTTTATACTGATTATTCGGATGGCCTGAAAGATAAAAACCTAAGTACGTTTCTTCATAAGCTAAACGTTCGGCTAAAGAAAATTCAGCAACGACTCTTTCCTTCAATTCGAGCATCGATAACAGTTCCATACTACCACCACTATAAAGGATATTTTGAATTTTATCACTTAGTTGGGTCAATAACTGATTACGATTTGGAGTTAATTCATCAAAAGCACCAACTAAAATTAACGGTTGAATCAATTCTTCTTTTAACCATTTGGCATGATTGGCATTTAAACGGTATAAAAATTGTTCAAAAGAAAGATAGGGACCACTCGCATTCCTTTCCCGAATAATCTCTTGAATAAAGTCACGACGTAATCCTTTAATACTACCTAAACCAAAGCGGAGTTGCGTTAAACTCGTTAAACGATAACCATAGCTACTCGCATTAATCGAAGGCGGTAAAATTTGGATTTGAGCTTTTTTCGCTTCAAAAATATATTCTTTAATTTTTTCGGGCTGATTTTGCGTCACCTGTAGAAGTGCCGCGTAAAACGGTCCTGGAAAATGCGTTTTTAAATAGGCCATCTGAAAAGCGATAACGGAATAAGCAAAGGCATGAGAACGGTTAAAGCCATAGTTGGCAAATTTTTCAATATATTGGTACACTTCTTCGGCTTTTTCGCGTGTAAAACCTTGCTTTTTTGCCCCTTCAACAAAATGGATTCGCTCTTCATCGATCAAACTCGCTTTTTTCTTACTAATTGCTCGACGCAAAATATCTGCTTGGCCTAAACGATAACCCGCCATGACAGCAGCGACTTGCATAATTTGTTCTTGATAAACAATAATGCCGTATGTATTTTTCAAAATCGAAATCAAACGATGATCTGGATAAGTAATTGGCTCTAGGCCTTTTTTACGTTTTACAAAAGAATCAATGTTCTCCATCGGACCTGGCCGATACAACGCGTTTACGGCAACAATGTCCTCAATATTTTCTGGTTGTAATTTTTTTAAGACTTTGCGAATACCAGGTGACTCAAATTGAAAGATGCCCGTTGTTTCTCCTGTTTGAAATAATTGAAGTGTTTTAGGATCGTTTAAAGAAATTTGATTCAATCGGAATGTTTCTTTTTGTAACTTTTTAATTGATTTTAATGCATAATCAATGATGCTTAAATTTTTCAGTCCTAAAAAATCCATTTTTAATAAACCAATTTTTTCAACATCGTTCATTGTATATTGCGTCAACCATAATGCACCTGCACCTGCTTGTAGCGGAACCAAGTCAAGTAAGTTTTGATCAGAAATAACAACCCCTGCGGCATGGGTAGAAACATGCCGCGGCAGCCCCTCTAACGTTTGAGCCACTCGGAAAATTTTTTGAAAACGTTCATTGGTATTCACTAACGCTTGTAGGTTTTTTGATTTTTGATAAGCTTGGTCTAACGTGACGCCTAACTCTTTAGGAATTGCAGCCGACCAACGATTGGCTTCACTTTGAGATAAGCCAAACACGCGGCTAACATCTCTTAAAACCATTTTTGCGGCCATCGTTCCAAAAGTAGCAATTTGTGCAACGTGTTCTTGTCCATATTTATCCTTTACATACTGAAGCATTTCTTCACGACGATAATCCGGAAAATCTAAGTCAATATCGGGCATTGTTTGTCTTTCTGGATTTAAAAAACGTTCAAAAAGCAATTGGTGTTCAATCGGATCCACTTCTGTAATTGACAAAGTATAAGCAACTAA
Organism: Enterococcus lemanii; assembly: GCF_016909125.1. Taxonomy (GTDB): domain Bacteria; phylum Bacillota; class Bacilli; order Lactobacillales; family Enterococcaceae; genus Enterococcus_I; species Enterococcus_I lemanii. The sequence continues at coordinate 10,750 of NZ_JAFBFD010000037.1, forward strand.
AGAACCCGCTGCCGAACCACGACCTGCTCCTGTTACAATTCCTTGTTCATGAGCAAATCGCATTAAATCCCAGATAATTAAAAAGTAATCATCAAAGCCCATTTTATGAATAACCGCCAACTCATAATCTAACCGTTCGTAGTATTCTGCTCCAGGCTTAACAACGCGCTTTGCTAATTCACCATAACATAATTGTTTCAAATAAAGCGGAGGGTTGGTATTTTTAGGTAATGGAAATTGTGGCAAAAGCTTTTGATTTAATTGCAGTTGAATATTACAATTTGATGCTAATTTTACCGCATTGTTTAAAGCGAGCGTTTCGTTGGCTTCTTCGTACCATTTTTCAAAGCTATCTTTTGAAACAAAGTAATTTTTTGGTTGGAATTCATATATTTCACTACGTAAATCTTGAATTTTTGTTCCTTCTTTTATGTGGTTGGCAACTTGTACCGCAAAACTATCTTCTTTTTTTAATGCGCGAATCTCATGATAAGCAAGCGGAGCAATACCATGCAAACGATAAAACGAAATAAGTTGAACAGGTAAGACTTCTTGGTAAGGGACACCGTAGTATAAGTTTTCTTTCCCAAATTTTTCTTGTAACAGATCGACAAATCGTGTGGCGTTTTCGCTAGCGTCGATTTCATTTTGTTTTAAATAACCACTCAACTCATTTTCCTGCGGCAGTAGTATCACTAAATTTTCAGTCGTCGTAATCTCTTGCAATGTTATCTGCCCATAAATTTTTTTATGACTTGAAATTTTTATCAATTGACTTAGCCCTTGGTTATTTTTCGCGTATACATACAGCGACGCAAGCTTATTTTGTTCGGTTGTATAGTGCACCGTTAAACCAATGATTGGTTTAACGCCTTCTTTTTCGCATACCTCAACAAATGCCAACATGCCATGAAGGTTATCAATATCAGTGATGCCTAGTTGGCGATACCCTTGCTCTTTTGCTGTTTTTACATAGTCAGGCAGCTTGATGGTGCTTTGTAATAATGAATAAGCGGTAATCGTTGTTAATTGTGGCGTTGACATTTTCCCCCTCCTCACTTTATTTCTTGTTTTATTTTTTAGTGTAAAAGATCATTATTGTCCTTCATCCAATTGAATTGGAAATGGTATTTCGATTAATTTTCTTTTAACTTCCCAGGTTTTATGTTAAAATGCACTTGCTTTGATTTTATATCACTTTAGAAAGAAGGTGTCGAATTGCGCTATATTATGACAATTTTCTGGGCATTTGCACTCGGTCAAGTGGTTGGTTACTTAGGCAGCTCCTTGAGTGGCCAGACTTATGATTTTGCATTGACAACCATTTTTTCTTTAATTGTAGGCCTACTCATTATTGTACTAGGTCATGTTGCAACACCAAAAGAACAAAAGGTTTAAACGCCCTGATTTAAAAGACAAGCCTCACTTTATTGTTGAGGCTTGTCTTTTTCTTATCGAATTGTATTGCTCTTTAAATCATGACGAAAATTAAAAAGTGAAATACAAATATTTAAAAAAACAAAACTACTGGTTACAAAAAAGACTGCTGCATAGCCAAAGCCTTGGGCAATACTTGAGCCAACCATTGGCCCCATGACTTGTCCAAAATTGTTAAACATTTGATTGTAACTAAAAATCCGGCTGACTCCTTCTGGTGGTGATAATTTACTAATAAGCGTGTTAATCGAAGGCATCAACGCACCCGTTGAAAACCCTAATAGAAAACGTAACAAACCTAATTGAAAAGGCGTTTTGACAAAGCCCATTGGAATGAAACAGAAAAACGAAAAAATTAAACCAAGTAATAAAATTTTATGGTTGCCAATTTTATCGCCTAAACGACCTAAAAAAGGCGAAGAAATAATGGCCGAGACCCCCGCAATTGACACGATTAAACCACTAACAAATAATATATTCGCTACATTATGGCTTAGCTCACGAATGTATAGTGTTAAAATCGGACTAATACTTGTAATGCCAATTTGAAGAATCAATGACGTTAAAAACAAACCATATAAAACGGGCGTACGTTTTACTTTACCTAAAACGACTTTCATCGGGAGCATCTCCCCTTTTTCGACTGGTTCAAAGTTTTCTTTCACCAAAAAGATTGTTAACAATAATGTAATGAATAAAATAATACCTGTAACAATAAAAACATTTTGCATCCCTAATGTTTCTGCTAATAAACCACCCATTAAAGGCCCAATCAAGTTCCCAGCAATCGCTCCAGTCGCAAGCGTCCCTAATGCCCAGCCACTTTTTTCTTTTGGAGCTTGGTAAGCAATTAACGCCGTTGCATTAGGAATGTAGCCAGATAGTACTCCCGTAAAAAAGCGCATCACGAGTAACCAATAGACATTTGGTACAAAAGCTAACGCCCCCATTGTAACCGTCATTCCAGCAGCTGCTCGAATCATCATTAATCGTCGCCCTTTACGATCCGCTAGATTCCCCCAGACTGGTGCGACAAGCGCAGCAGCAAGAGCGGTAATTGAAATGGATAACCCCGCAAAAAAATTCACTTGTCCTTTTGGTGTCCCTAGCTCTTCAATGTACAATGGTATAAAAGGCATCACTAAACTAAAACTAGCTCCTGTGAAAAAGCATCCTATCCAGGAAATGTATAAATTCCGCTTCCAATTTATCTTCACATCAAAACCTTCTTTCCCTTTCACTATAGCTGATTTTTTAGATTTTTCAAATAGAAATAAAGCTTTTTTTAAGACGGATTGATAAATTGTTTTTTAGGCAAAAAAAGACTGGCCTAGAAAAAACTAGACCAATCTTCGCTTGATGCTATCTATCCTAACTTCGCTAAAATAATAAAGTTCAAAATAAATAAAATATTTACTACCCATAAAATTGGCGAAACTTCTTTTGCTTTTCCTTTTACTACTTTCACAATCGCAAAGAAGATAAAACCAGCAGCAATCCCGTATGAAATACTGTAGCATAAGCCCATAAAGATTGAAGCGAAAAAGGCTGGTACCGCGTCTTCTAAATCTGTCCAGTTGATGTCTTTAAATGACGCCATCATCATCACACCAACTAAAATTAAAGCGGGCGCGGTCGCCTGAGCAGGGACAACTGAGATGATTGGTGAGAAGAAACTACTTAACAAGAACATCCCAGCTACTACAACAGAAGTTAAACCTGTCCGTCCACCAGCACCAATTCCTGCCGCTGATTCAACAAAAGTTGTTGTATTTGATGTTCCAAAAACTGCGCCAATTGAAGTTGCTACCGCGTCTGCGAACAAAGCGCGGTCCATTTTCGTTGTAAATCCTTTACTATCTTCTAAAGCCGCTTCGTCTTCTACTGAAAAAATACCTGTCCGGCGACCTGTACCAATAAAAGTACCAATTGTATCAAAAGTGTCAGATAAACTAAAAGCAATAATCGTCATAATTACTTGAGGAATTTTTGAAGAGTCTGCAAAAAGTGATTGCATCCCTTCTGGTCCAAATGCAGCACCAAAAGTAACTTTCAATTCTTTAATTGAGCTACCGAGTGAATTCGCATGCCAATCAATTGTACTAACGTCCACCACATTCATAAAAATACCGATGATGGTCGTACCTACAATACCGATTAAAATTGCGCCACGAACATTCATAACAACCAAAACAGTCATTAAAACAATCCCAATAATTGATAAAAGAACGGCCGAGTTATTAAAATTAACTAGAGATGGAACAATGCCCCCGTTGATTGTAACGTTTGTTGCAACACCATCTTCAACTACTGAGCTAGTAATATCAGCGCCACTTGCTGAAAAACTTAACAAGTTTGCATTTTTAATCCCAACGTAAGCAACAAAAATCCCAATCCCGCCACCAATTGCATGTTGCATTGATTCCGGAATGGCTTTAATGATCAACTTACGAATCTTTGTCACTGTGATAAAAATATTAATTAGTCCACAAATAAAAACCATTGCTAATGCTTGTTGCCAAGTATAGCCTAGACCAAAAACAACGGTAAAAGTAAAGAACGCATTTAGCCCCATACCAGGCGCTTGTGCATAAGGAACGTTGGCAAATAACCCCATAATCAATGTTCCAATAACTGAAGCAATGATTGTTGCTAGAAAGACAGCTTGAAAAGGCATCCCTGAAGCCGATAAAATTGACGGGTTAACAAATAAAATATAACTCATCGCGAAAAACGTTGTGACCCCTGCTATCACTTCTGTTGAAACTTTTGTATTGTTTTCCTTTAATTTGAAAAACTTTTCCATTTAATTTCCCACTCCTGTTCATTATTTTTAAGAAAAAAATAAGCATTTTTCTACTTGAACAACTAAGGATTATAAGCGTTATTCTACTACTATTCAATATTTTTATGAATATTTCTTAATTATTTTTATCTATTGTTCGTGTTTTGCGATCGATTGATTCACAATCCGTACCAGTTTTCTTTGTTAATTTTACTTGATATGATAAACTGTACTTGAAATTTATATTTTCAAGTAATTTTCAGATAAATAATTGACTGATTGGAGAGCTTATGACAAAAAAATTAATTGCCATCGACTTAGACGGAACCACTTTAAATCGCCATTCTAAAATTAGTCCTCGAACCATTGATGTCTTAAAAAAAGCATCCGCCGCTGGCCACCACGTAAGTATCGCAACAGGACGCCCGTTTCGAATGAGCGCACAATATTATCAAGAATTAGCCCTTGATACGCCGATGATTAACTTTAATGGCGGGCTTGTACATAAACCTTATCAAAAATGGCCTTTTGAAAAAGAACATTTTATTCAAAAAGAAATCGCTTTTGAAATCTTGGCTCAAAAAGAAAATTTGAATCTTGATTTTGTCGCTGCTGAAAGCCGAGATACCTTTTATATTAATCGCCTTGAGGATTTTGAAAGTTCTTTTTTTGCTGCTGATAAAGCGACAGAAGCGAACCTTTTCAACAATTTAAAAACCAACCCCACTTCTTTATTAATTAAAACCAAACATGAATTTGTTTCTAAGGTTTCTACAACTTTGATGAACCAATTTGAAAACGAAATCGACGTACGAACTTGGGGTGGACCAAATGCAATCTTAGAAATCGTACCTAAAGGGGTACAAAAAGCCATGGCGCTTGAAGTTGTCGCAGAATCGTTTAAAATCAAACCCAAAAATATCATTGCATTTGGCGATGAACACAATGATTTAGAATTATTATCTTATGCTGGTTGGGGTGTTGCGATGAAAAACGGAACAGATCAACTTAAAAGTGTGGCCAATGACATTACTGAAAAAACAAATGATGAAGACGGCCTAGCTGAATACCTCGAGCAACATTTGGCTTTGTAAACTTGTGTTCGCTCACCTAATCTTTCAGTACATTAAAAGCGGACAAGTACCTAAAAAAATGATGCTCTCTTATAACAAAAAAACCCCACGACTTCAGTTCAGTAAATACTGATTTAAAGTCGCGGGGATTATTTTATAAACGGTTATTGTTTTTTAAGGTCATAATTGAATCAATTGTGTGTTGAATGACCTCAATAATTTGTTGGCGACTCGGTTGCATAATCCCTGAGGCCATAAGAGAGGCCATCCCTGTAATCGTAATCCAAGTCCCATCATGAAGCGCTTGCAGATAGTCGTCTGACATTTGCGCATATTGCTCATCTTGTTTAATAATTTTATTGAAGTAAGCATGTGACGCATCGTACATCATTTTACCGCCGCCATTTTCATCAACAAACAACGAGATAAATAACTTAGGATTTTTTTGAGAAAAATCAATATAATTTATACAAATGTCGACTAATTTATTCCCAGTGTGTTCTTCTAAAAAAACCTTTTGTTTTAATTCTTCAAAAATCATTTCAATCAAGGTGTTTTTTAAATCTTGCATGCTCTCGAATTCTAAGTAAATTGGTTGTGTTGAAACACCCATTTTCTTTGCAACATTCCTTGCAGTAAAATTGCTAAAACCTTCTTTTTCCACAAGCTCATAGGCCGATTTCAAAATATAATCTTTTGTATAAACTTTTTTTCTCATTGTGATACCCTCCCATTTGAGATTTATCTACTAATGTTATTTTAACCTAAATTCTATAAAATTAAAAGTATTTTAACCGTTTTATTACTTTCTTATCGTTAATTAAAATAATTCGATAAAAAACCCTTGTAGCTCTTGGTACAAAAAGGTAAACTCTATTTATCTTTCGCTTCAAAAAGACAAAGAATAACGAGAAATTTATATAAATCACCTAGGAATGAAAGGGGCTTTTTTGTTATGGATTCTAATCATTTATTAACTTCAACTTGTTTGCTAGCCGGGAAAATCATGATGGAAAGTGGTTCAGAGGTTTATCGAGTGGAGGACACGATGAACCGCATTGCTAAAAGTGCAGGACGGGAAGATAGTGTCAGCTACGTAACAGTTACTGGAATTTTTTTGAGCTTTAGGCAGACCCAACATACTCAAATTGAAAATGTCGGTGAGCGCTCCATCAACTTAGAAAAAATCGTGGCCGTCAATCAATTATCAAGGGATTTCGCCTTTCATAAAATCGATTTACCGCAACTATATGCTGGGCTAAGAAAAATTGAACAAGAGGTACCTGTCTTTTCTAAGCCGCTACAATTACTTAGCGCGGGCGTCGTTAGTTGCACTTTGATGTATATCTTTGGTGGCACTTGGGAAGACTTCCTGGCAACTTTTCTAATCGGAATAATCGGGTACTTTTTAAAAGATTTTGCTCACGATTACCTAAAAGTTCTCTTCTTAGATTGTTTTATCGCTGCACTGGGAATCGGTATAGCAGCTGTTTTAGCGGTACATTTTGGCTTTGCTTATTCCGTTGACAACTTAATTATTGGATCGGTTATGCCTTTAGTACCAGGTGTAGCAATAACGACTTCTTTTCGCGACATTTTAGCTGGTCACTTAATTAGCGGATTAGTTCGTGGAACAGAAGCAATTATTGTCGCCTCTGCAATTGGCGTTGGCATTGCAACGGCTTTAATTTTATTAGGAGGCATATTATGATGTTTATTCATTTTCTTTTTAGCTTTATCAGCACGGTTACCTTTGGCGTCATTACGAACGTTCCTAGACGATCTTTACTAGCAAGTGGCTTTACCGGAGCGATTGGCTGGATGGTCTACATCGGCCTCAAAGCGCTTCATTTTCGCTTAGGATTGGCCAATTTCATTGCAGCGGTCATGATTGGTTGCTTTAGTATCTACTTTTCTCGCAAACAAAAAATCCCAATGCTCATCTTTATCGTTCCTAGTCTCGTTCCTTTAGTTCCGGGTGGGCCGGCTTATTTAGCGGTGCGAGAATTTGTTTTAGGCTCGCCAAACACCGGTTTTCATTATATTGCCGTTGTTATCGTCACAGCAGGTGCCATTGCAGGCGGGTTTATGATAACGAGCTTAGTTGAAAAAATTTTCATTCATTGGCCGACGAAAAGATAAGTTTTTATAAATCCGTCTTAAGTTCCATGACAACACCTCTTACTCCTTATATAATAGAATCAAATGACTGTTAAAGGAGTCCAAATAATGAATACTGCTACTTCTAGAAAAATCATAAATTTAATTTCAATTACTGGGATGGCGTTTTCAATCGCTCTGGCTATTTACTTCTTTCGACTTGGATTTTTTAATGATCCAAAAGCGTTACAAAGTTTAGTAAGTCAAGCCACTATTTTAGGCCCACTTGTTTTTATTTTAATTCAAATTTTACAAGTTGTTGTCCCAATCATTCCAGGTGGTGTTTCTTTAGCTGCGGGCGTGCTGATCTTCGGACCTGTCCAAGGCTTCTTCTATAATTATATTGGAATTGTCCTTGGTTCGATTATTGTCTTCTTACTTGGGCGACAATATGGCAAACCGCTTATTTTGAGTCTTGTGAGTGAAAAAAATTATAATAAATACATTGGTTGGTTAGACGATCAAAATCGATTCGATAAACTCTTTGCTTGGGCCATTTTCTTGCCAATTGCTCCTGATGATACCCTTTGTTTAATGGCTGGTTTAACAAAGATTTCTTTAAAAAAATTTATTTGGATTCTTTTACTGGCAAAACCGGCTTCTATTCTTGCTTACAGTATGCTTTTGGTATATGGCGGCAATTTTATCAGCCATTTCCTATAGTCCTCTTTTTGCAAGCTTGTCATTACGAACATTAAAAACCAACTTCTGATGATAAAAAAGAAGTTGGTTTTTTCTAGTATTTTGTATATGCTAGTGATAAAAGGAGGGCGAATTCATGTTTACAATCAAAGCAAACTTACACCAACTAAAAGCTTTTTTGTTAAGAACTTCCGCTTCTTTTCGCGACGTCTTAGTCATTCATGCAATCATTTTATTTTTAATCATTCCTCTTTTAAGTAATGGCACCAAATTTATTTTAAAATTTGGTAAAATCGATTATCTTTCTTTTGATTCGATTGGACGCTTAATCTCTTCCCATCCGTTTGTCACGCTTAGTTTAATTGGCATGTTAATTTTTCTCTTAGCAGTCTTATACTTTGAATTTACTTTTTTACTTCTGAGTCTTTTTTTTATCAAAAAAGAAGTCCCGATTTCCCTTTTTCAATTAATTCAAATTACCTTTTGGCAACTGAAAAAGCTGCGATTTGACGTATTTCTCTTTTTCTTATTTTATTATTTACTTGTTTTACCATTAGGTGGTTTTTCTTATCACTTGAGTTTACTAACCAAGATTAAACTACCTGCCTTTCTTATTGATTTTATTTTTGTGAATCGTTTAATGATTGTTAGCTTTTATTTGTTCATTTATGCTGGTTTAATCTACATTGGTATTCGTCTCATTTTTTCGCTTCCTGGTATGATTTTACTCAATTACTCCCTTAAAAATGCGATTCGCGAAAGCCTACTGTTAACAAAGAAGAAACTATTCGTATTAATCGGCCGTTTTGGCTTTTTATCTTTGAGTTTACTAACCTTGTCTTCTATTACCTTTTCAATTATTTTTAACGTGCAGCGCTTCATCGAAGAATATTTTAACCAATACGCTTTACAAAGTGCCGTCTTTGCGATGTTTTTGATTCAATTTATTTTTTTAGTCAACTTAGTTTTATCGACTATTTTAATTTTCTTTTTGCTGATTGAACGAATGGATGAAGCGAAACTTTTACCTGAAATTTCGCCCCATTTTTTACGCACTTATCCAGAGAAACAACAACGCAACCGTGTGGACTTTTGGTACTTGATCGTCTTAAGTAGCTTTGTTATTAGCGGCGTGCTTGTCTATAATTATCAATATTTAACAAACGTTTCTAATCAAACCATCCAAACGCTTTCGCACCGAGGGGTTAGTAACAAAAATGGGGTGCAAAATAGTCTTGCTGCCTTGAAACAAACGAGCCAGTTATTTAAGCCTGATTATGTTGAAATGGACATCCAAATGACGGTTGATCAAGAATTCATCGTTTTTCATGATTTTAATTATAAAAGTTTAACCAATACGTCCGGTGTCCCTGAACAAATGACTCTGCGTGAAGGAACGGCTTTAACTAGTCAAGAAAATGGCTATGCGGCTGCGGTTACTTCCTTTGACGACTATTTAGAAGAAGCAAAAAGCCAACAGCAAAGACTTTTAATTGAAATTAAAACACAACGCAAAAATACGCAAGAACTCACACAATTGTTTTTAAAAAACTATGAAGAGCGTATCAAAGATTCTGGTCATTGGATTCAAAGCCTCTCCTACTCCGTCGTTGAAGAGTTAAAAACAAGTAGTCCTGAACTTTTTGTTGGGTATATTATGCCGTTTAACTTTATTGGCCCACCAAAAACCCAAGCCGATTTTCTTACGATGGAATACAGCACCTTAAATAAAGATTTTATAAATGTAGCCCATCAAGAAGGAAAAAAAGTCATCGCTTGGACGCCCAATCAACTAGACACAATGGAACGGATGGCTTTTTACGGCGTAGATGGGATTATTACCGATCGGATGGATTTACTCAATCAAATGAATGAGAATCCTCAAAAACATAGTTATGCCGACAAACTCTTGCACTTTGTAATCGGAATTGGTTAAATCTAGATTGTTTTTCTGGTAAAGGTAAGCGATAATAAATAATGGAATGAATAAGTAAGTGATTGGAGGGTCTTTCTTTGTTACAAAAAAGAAGTGGGCGTGTCTTCCCTGGTTTGATTTTAAGCATTCTTGTTGCAATGCTAGCAAAAGCAATTGCACTTTATCTGCCACAATTAGGTGGAGCCACGTTAGCAATTTTATTAGGTATTTTATTAGGTAATACTTTTTTTACCCAGAATTTTTTACAAACAGGAACTAAATTCGCTGAAAGTCGTCTACTTGAGTTTTCAGTTGTATTATTAGGAATTTCGGTCACTTTTCAAACAATTGCTTCGCTTGGAATTCAAGGTGTTTTATTTATTGCCTGCATGATGGGGGCCACGATTTATTTCACCTACAAAGTCGGCCAAAAAATCGGCTTCAATCAAACAACCGCTCTCCTAATGGCTGGTGGTAATGCGGTATGTGGTTCCTCAGCAATTGCCTCGATTGCACCAAGCATTCGGGCAAAGGAAGAAGAAAAAGGACAGATAATCACTTTAGTTAATTTACAAGGGACTGTCATGATGCTAACCTTGCCTTTTATTGCTCAAGCGCTTTTTGGTGATCATTTGATTGCTAAAAGCGCCCTGCTTGGTGGAACACTACAATCGGTCGGACAAGTTGTTGCGGGAGCAAGTTTACTTAATGAGGACGTCGTTGCTTTTGCTATGCTTTTCAAAATTATGCGAATTATGTGTTTAGTCTTGATTGTTTTTATTTTTAGTCAAATGGTGCCAGCTACAACAAGCACCACTCTTTCAACAAAGAAAAAATCGCCATTGCCTTGGTATGTTCTAGGCTTTTTAATTGTTTGTATCATTAATAGTTTCTTTCCTTTTCCTGATAAAATCGTCTCTAGCGGAAAATGGATTAGTAATTGGTTTGAAACGACTGCATTAGCGGCCATTGGTTTACGTTTAAACCTACGCCGTTTCTTACAAGAAGGTTCAAAGTTTTTAATTTATGGTGCTTCTGTTGGTGTTTTTCAAACGATTCTAGCGGTCATTTTAATTTATTTTTTATTTTAATTTTTCTTCAAATACTCACGGTATGGCTTTTATTTCCGTGAGTATTTTTTTATGGTGGCATTTTATTTTCCAAATAATCAGAGTCATTTAAACAAATCGCGCGATTAACGGTTTATAATAACGAATTACTCACCGAAAAAAGCAAGAATTCTTTTTAGAATTCTTGCTTAAAATAAACTTATAGACGTTCGTTTAATTCTTTTGCTAAATCTTCAAAGCCAGGTTTGCCTAATAAAGCAAACATATTACGTTTGTAGTCTTCTACCCCTGGTTGGTCAAATGGATTCACACCATTTAAGTAACCGGAAATCCCGACCGCAATTTCAAAGAAGTAAACCATGTAGCCTAAAGTATAAGCGTCCATTGTTGGGATCTTCAATAAGAAATTCGGTACGTTTCCGTCTGTATGCGCTAATAAAGTCCCCTCAAAAGCTTTTGTATTGACAAAATCAACGTCTTTTCCTTCTAAATAACCTAAACCATCTAAGTCAGATTCTTGTACTGGAATAGCAACGGTTTTACGTGGGTTTTCGACTTTAATAACCGTTTCAAAAATGTTACGTTGACCATCTTGAATCGTTTGGCCAATAGAATGCAAATCGGTTGAGAAGTTTGCACTAGATGGGTAGATTCCTTTTTGATCTTTTCCTTCAGATTCACCATAAAGTTGTTTCCACCATTCAGAGAAATATTGCATCCCTGGCTCGTAGTTTACTAAAATCTCAATGGCTTTTCCTTTACGATACAAAGCATTACGCAAAGCTGCATATTGGTATGCTTCGTTTTTCGTTAAGTCTGCATCTGAGTAAGCAACTTGAGCATCTTTTGCTCCTTGCATTAATGCATCAATATCTGCACCACTAACAGCAATTGGTAGTAAACCAACTGGTGTTAAAACAGTGAATCGTCCACCAACATCATCTGGAATAACAAAAGTTTCCCAATTTTCAGTATCTGCTTCAACTTTAACGGCACCTTTGGCACGATCGGTTGTTGCATAAATTCGCTTGTTCGCTTCTTCTTGACCGTATTTTTTAATTAATAATTCTTTAAACACACGAAACGCAATCGCTGGCTCTGTTGTCGTACCAGATTTTGAAATAACGTTAACAGAAAAATCTCGATCACCGATTAATTCAATTAAGTCTGCTAAATAAGTTGAAGAAATTGAGTTTCCTGCAAATAAAATTTGAGGTGTTTTACGCGCTTCTTTTGGTAACGCGTTGTAAAATGAATGTTGTAAAAATTCAATTGCTGCACGTGCCCCTAAATAAGAACCACCAATCCCAATAACAACTAATACTTCTGAATCAGATTGGATTTTCTTTGCAGCAGCTTTGATTCGGTCAAACTCTACTTTGTCATAGTTTGTTGGTAAATCAATCCAACCAACAAAATCATTTCCTGGGCCTGTTTTGCCACGTAATGCAGCATCCGCAGCCGTCACTTGGGTTTGCATGTAGGCAAGCTCGTGATCACGAATAAACGAACTCGCTTTGGAATAATCAAATTGAATGTGTGACATTTTCATCCTCCTAAGTAAATCAAATTTTACACTACAATCATACTTTACTTTTTTTAAAGAGATTTAGCAAGTCAAACTTGATTATACAAGCCCTTGAATTTCCATCGCTTCTGCCACTCTAGCAAAACCAGCAATGTTTGCTCCGAGCATAAAATTATCTTTTTGATCGTGTAAAAGAGCAGTATCACGGCAATTTTCATAAATGTTTTTCATAATTTTATCCAATTGAACATCAACTTCTTCTTTATCCCACTGAAGACGTTGTGAATTTTGACTCATTTCTAAAGCAGAAACCGCCACTCCACCAGCATTTGCTGCTTTTCCTGGACAATAATAAACTTTATTTTCAACAAAATACTCGGCTGCTTCCACTGAACTTGGCATGTTCGCTCCTTCAGCAACAATACGCACACCATTTTTAACCAGGCGTTGGCCTTGCTCTAAATTAATCTCATTTTGAGTCGCACAAGGAAAAGCGAGTTCCGCATTGAAGTCGGTTTCCCAAACAGATTGATTTTCATAATATTTCGCGTTCGGACGCGCTTTAACATATTCTGTTAAACGTGCTCGTTTAACTTCTTTTAATTCTTTTAATAAAGCCAAATCAATTCCGGCTTCATCATAAATAAAACCATTTGAATCCGAACAAGTGACTGGTTTTGCTCCCAACTGATATAATTTTTCAATACAGTAGATTGCTACATTCCCACTTCCTGAAACGAGTGCCACTTTATCAGTGAAATCTTCATTTAAATCTGCCAGTAAGTGTTTTACAAAGTACACGGCTCCATAGCCCGTCGCTTCTGTTCGACCTTTACTACCCCAAAATTCAACGGGTTTTCCGGTTAGAACACCAGCATCGTATTGTTTTAGACGTTTGTATGTACCATACAAATAACCAATTTCGCGTTTTCCAACACCAATATCCCCTGCTGGAATATCCGTATTGGGACCGATATGTTTCGCTAATTCAGTCATAAAACTTTGACAAAAACGCATGACTTCTGCATCTGATTTTCCTTTTGGATCAAAATCACTTCCGCCTTTACCGCCACCAATTGGCAAACCAGTTAAACTGTTTTTGAAAATTTGTTCAAACGCTAAAAATTTTAATATACTTAAGTTTACAGACGGATGAAAACGTAAGCCGCCTTTATACGGGCCCATCGCTGAATTAAATTGAATTCGAAAGCCGCGGTTTACTTGCCAATTTCCTTGATCATCTTGCCAGGGAACCCGAAATTGAATCACTCGTTCTGGTTCCGTTACTAAAGCTAAGAGATTATGATCGATGTATTCAGGGTGATTTTCTAAAAAAGGGACAATTGTTGGGAAAAATTCGTCAATTGCTTGTAAAAATTCTGGTTCGTGGCCATTCCTTTGATGAATTTCTTCTTGAATCTTTTTTACATATTCTGATGCATTTGTCATGAAAATACCTCCCTAATTTGGTAGTATGATTTTATCAGATTTTTTTAAAATTTTCACCTATTTTTATTCGAAATGTGAAAATTTTCAAAACCTTTCCACAAAAAATAATCAAACGGAGGAATTTTTCTTGAAAAAAAACTATGATGTCATCGTTGTTGGTGGCGGAACAAGTGGGATGATGGCAGCAATTGCCGCTGCACAAAATGGGGCGCAAGTCTTAATGATTGAAAAAAACAAACGCTTTGGAAAAAAATTATTGATGACAGGCGGGGGACGATGCAATGTAACAAACAATCGAGAAGTGGACGATTTAATCCGGCATATCCCAGGCAATGGCAAATTTTTATATAGTACTTTCTCGCAATTCAATAACTACGACATCATGGCTTTTTTCGCAGAACAAGGGGTCGCTCTAAAAGAAGAAGATCATGGGCGAATGTTTCCTGTAACCAATAAGTCACTAACGATTGTCAATGCCTTAGTTGAACGAATGCAAGCTTTGAATGTCACTTTTGCGATGAATACTTCGGTTACAAAAGTTATTCATGAAAAACAGCAAGTAACCGGCGTTGAGACTGAATTCGAATCTTTTTATGCGCCTTGTGTTATTTTAACAACTGGCGGACGAACGTATCCTTCAACTGGCTCAACTGGAGATGGCTACCGTCTAGCAAAAAGAGTGGGGCATCACATTACCCCTTTGTATGCGACAGAATCGCCTCTTTTATCAAAAGAAGCGTTCATTCAAGCAAAGACTTTACAAGGCATCTCTTTGCAAGATATTTTATTAACCGTCGTGGACGAAAAAAATAAAGAAGTCACCGCACACAAAATGGATTTATTGTTTACCCATTTTGGCATTTCGGGTCCAGCTGCCCTTCGTTGTTCATCTTTTGTCAACCAATTACTTGAAAAACAAGAAAAAGTCACCGTCTTACTAGATTGTTTCCCAGAAATGGGTGAAGCGGCTCTTTTAGCAAAAATTTCAGAGACGCTTAATCATTCAAAAAAAAGCGTAAAAAATGCCCTACATGCTTTTTTACCTGAGCGCTTATTAACTTTTTATTTAGATCAACTGCATTTAACTGACTTACCGAGTCAACAAATTTTAGAAAATCAAAAAGAAGCGCTTGTGGCGATTTTCAAAGCTTTTCCAATACAAATTGACCAAACCCTGCCAATTGAAAAATCTTTTGTCACGGGTGGTGGGATTGATTTAAAAGAAATCAATCCTAAAACAATGGAAAGTAAAATTTTATCAGGTTTATTTTTTGCAGGGGAATTGATTGACGTGAATGGCTATACTGGAGGATTTAATATTACGGCTGCTTTTTGTACAGGGCACAGTGCTGGTAGCCACGCCGCTGAAATTGCTAGTTATTTTTCCATGTCTTAAAAAAAGTGTCCTTCGATAACATTCGAAGGACACTTTTATTCTTTTGTTATTTGAACAAATTGACCTTTGATGACTTTTAATAAGTCATTCGGATTAACTTCCATTTGCAAACCACGTCGTCCAGCTGAAACGACAATCGTCGCGAAGTTTTGGGCAGAATCATCAATAAAAGTTGGAAATAATTTTTTCATCCCGACTGGCGAACAACCTCCTCGAAGATAGCCTGTCGTTTGTTCTAAATCTTTTAATGGTAACATTTCTACTTTTTTATTTCCTGAAACTTGAGCGATTTTCTTCAAATCTAACTCTCGGTTGCTAGGAATAACAGCGACAAGTATTCCTGTTTTATTCCCTTGTGCAACTAAGGTTTTAAAAATTTCTTCTGGTGCTTTTTTAGGAAGTTGAACAGCTACTTCATTTGCATCCAAGTGTTCTTCTGACCAAGCATAGTGGTGTTCTTCGTAAACAATTTTTCGTTGTTCTAATAATCTTAGCGCGTTGGTTTTATTTTCTTTTTTCTTTGACACGATAAAAACTTCTTTCTATGATAATTTCAAAGCGTTCATACATTCAACCAATTGATCCAGTGGAATTTGCCCTGGCGCCGAGGCTTCACCAACCGCACCAAAAGTTAAGACCGATCCGATTAACTCGCCACTCACACGTGAAATCTTTCCGACTTCTCCCATCGACATTACCGCTAACGGCAGCTGGCTAAACCCTCTTGCTTTTGTAATT
Organism: Enterococcus lemanii; assembly: GCF_016909125.1. Lineage (GTDB taxonomy): Bacteria > Bacillota > Bacilli > Lactobacillales > Enterococcaceae > Enterococcus_I > Enterococcus_I lemanii. The sequence continues at coordinate 26,943 of NZ_JAFBFD010000037.1, forward strand.
AAGCCTAACATGCGCAACACGTCTTCTAATGATTGTGGCATGGTCGCCAACTTTCCAACATCTGCACCAAATTGATTCATCACACCAATTTTAAAAATCAGTGTCGCATCATCGGGCGTTTTGTCAAAGTCATGGTGACTAATAATAACCTGAATTTCTTGGTTCTTAATTTCTTGAACGAATTGCCGACCTAAAAATTCCGCATAAGAAAGTTCAATGTCCATTAAATCAACTTTTTTTGATTGCGCAACTGCTAAGTATAACTTTTTATAATCGTTCAAGCCAATCGCCTGTTCCCCACCTTCATCTAGTGTTCGAAAAGTAAACAACAAGGTTTTATCCGCTAAACATTCTCTCAAATCAATCAATGTTTCGATCACTTTTTCAGCTTCTTTTGCTTCAGGATAGTAATCCACGCGCCACTCAACAATATCAGCAATCGATTGATTAAGCTCTTTTGCTTGGGCAATTAAATCTGAATAATCTTTTGCCATAAGCGAGACACAAACTTTGGGCTTTCCGGTTGTAAAATCCATTTTTTTCATTTACTTGTCCCCTTTACTTTAAAATTTCATAACAAAAAACTTTCAAATAGTTTCCTTCTGAAAATGACGGCAAGGTCGAAAAATCCGCTGGCAATTGATAAGTAGCAGTCTTTACAAATTTAACCTTTTTCTTCAACATTGCTTTTTCAATGATTTGTGAAAATTGTTGAATTGAAAGATTCGCTGCATTCGTTGAGGCGATAATCATTCCTTTTTCTTCGATTAAATCAAGACTATCTTCAATTAGCTCACCATAATTCTTTGCAACACTAAATGTTTTCTTTTTGTTACGTGCAAAGCTTGGTGGATCCAGTACAATTAAATCAAACGTCTGACCTTTTTTCTTCGCGTACTTAAAATAATCAAAGGTATCCATTACATAAATCTTTTGCGTTTCTGGATCGATGCCGTTGACTAAAAATTGTTCCCTTGTTTTATCTAAGCTACGTTTTGCCAAATCAACGCTCGTCGTCTCTAGCGCCCCACCCATTGCGGCTGCTACTGAAAAAGCACCGGTATAGCTAAACATATTTAAAACTCTTTTACCACTTGCTAGACCGTCAACTAAAGCGCCACGAACTTCTTTTTGATCTAAGAAAATCCCAGTCATTAACCCCTCATTTAAGTAAGTGGCATAGGTAACATTATTTTCTTTAATAAGAAGTGGTTCTGGTGCTTTTTCACCAAAGATCCATTGGCTTTCAGGTTGATTTCCTGGAAAACGGTTTTTCTCATAGGCACCAATAACTTCTGGGAAAACGGCTTGAAAAGCTTGTAAAATCAAATCTTTTTTTGTAATCAACGTTTCGTTGTACCAAGAAAAAACGACGTATCGCTCATATAAGTCAATCGTTAACCCACCTAAACCATCACCCTCACCGTTGAAGAGACGAAAAGCGGTCGTGCTTGTCTCTTGATAATACATTTGACGTTTTTGCTTTGCCTGGATAAAAAGTTTTTCAAAAAACAGTTGGTCTAATTCACCTACTTCTTGAGTAATCACCCAACCAATCCCCTTGTTTTGTTTTCCTAGATACCCTTTTGCTAACCACTCATTTGTCGGTGAGATTAAATCAACCCACTGTGTCGTTTCAATTTTTTTCAATAAATCGTCTTCTTGGATTAGCGGATCACCATTTTTAATTTTCTTTGCTGCAAAATGCGTTACTTTTATTTTCATAAGTCGTTTGAATTCCTTTTATTATTTTATCTTCATTTTAACACAATCACACGTTTTCTGATAGAATCAATCATTCTTGACAAAACAAACGCATGAGATTGGTGACTTTCTCATATTCCTCTTATTTTCTCTAAAAAAATCTTAAAAAATCGTTGTTTTTCTATCCCTCAGTTGACACTCGCTAGACCTATTAGTAAAATGGTCTATGATAATTGAAACTACTTTCAAATTGTTTCAAGAAAGTGAGGACTGTTTTTTGAAAAGAATTAAACAATTAAATTTACTCAATACTCGACTAGGTTTTTTTACTTTACTCGTGTTATTATTTTGGGTAAAAAATATTTTTGCTTATTTTACTGCATTTAACCTTGGCATAGAAAGCCCGTTCCAATATTTTATTTTATTTATTAATCCGATTGCAACCACTCTTTTTCTTCTTTCGATTGCGCTTTATGCAAAGAAAACAAAAAGTTTTTATCGGACAAGTTTCTTAATTTACTTTTTAATGACGTTATTGCTTTTTGCCAATGTCGTTTACTATCGTGAATTTACTGACTTTATTACAATTAATACTATTTTAGGTGCTGGAAAAGTTTCTAGTGGTTTGAGTAGTAGTACGATTAAAATGTTTGAATGGATCGATGTCCTTTATTGGGTTGACTTTATTGGATTACTGATTGCCTTTTTTGCTAAAAAGTTAGGCAAAGATGAACGCCCGGTCAAAGCACGCTACGCCTTTGCAGCGACGGCTCTCTCACTGTTAGCATTTTCTGGTAATTTATTTTTAGCCGAAACAGATCGTTCTGGGCTTTTAACTCGAACTTTTTCAAGAGATTACTTAGTGAAGTACTTAGGTATTAACGCTTTTACAGGTTACGACGCGGTACAAACGTATAAAACGCATCAAGTTCGTGCCGAAGCGAGTCCCAACGATATGGACGAAGTTGCTAGTTATGTGAAAGAACACCATGCTGCACCAAATGACGAATATTTTGGTTTAGCGAAAGGGAAAAATGTTATTTATATTCATTTAGAAAGTACCCAACAATTTCTAATTGATTACAAATTAAAAGACGAGAATGGTGTCGAACATGAAGTCATGCCTTTTGTTAATTCGCTTTACCATGACTCTAGTACTTTTAGCTTTGATAACTTTTTCCATCAAGTGAAAGCTGGAAAAACAAGTGATGCGGAAACACTTTTAGAAACTTCTTTATTTGGTTTGAACCAAGGCGCTTTCTTCGCACAACTTGGTGGTAAAAACACTTTTGAAGCCGCTCCAAATATTTTAGGCCAAGTTGCTGGCTATACAAGCGCTACTTTCCATGGCAATAACAAAACATTTTGGAATCGAAATGAAACCTATGCTCGCTTTGGTTATGATTATTTCTTTGATGCCTCTTATTACGATGTCAATGAAGAAAACTCATTCCAATACGGTTTACACGATAAACCTTTCTTTGAACAATCGGTTAAATACTTAGAACATTTGCAACAGCCTTTTTATACAAAATTTATTGCTGTTTCAAACCATTATCCTTATGCTGAATTTACCGATGAAGACGCTGGTTTCCCACTAGCAAATACAAGCGATAATACAATTAATGGTTATTTTGCAACGGCGAATTATTTAGATAAAGCAGTGGAAGAATTTTTCACTTACTTAAAAGCAGCCGGTCTTTATGAAAATTCTGTCTTTGTTTTATATGGCGATCACTATGGTATTTCAAACGGCCGCAACAAAAACTTAGCTGAATTAGTTGGCAAAACAAGTGATACGTGGACTGATTTTGATAACGCACAAATGCAACGTGTCCCATATATGATTCATATCCCTGGTCAAACAAAAGGTGGTATCAACCATTCGTTTGGCGGTCAAATTGACGGCTTACCTACTTTGCTCCATTTATTAGGTATTGACACTGATAACTATATTCAATTAGGCCAAGACTTATTGTCAAACGAACATCAAGAAGTGGTTGCTTTTCGAGACGGCTCATTTATGACCCCTGCGTTCACTTATTATAATGGCGTTTTATATGACAATGACACCCAAGAAGCCATGACTGAATTAAGTGAAGAACAACAAAATGAATTTGAACAATTGCAAGAAAAGGTTAATCTACAACTGGCAACTTCAGATAAAATTAACAATGGCGATTTACTCCGCTTCTATACCGGTAGTCATTTAGCGCCAATCAATCCAGATCAATATACTTATAAAAATAGTCTAAATGAATTACTGACGATTGAACGAACATTAGGCAGTCAATCAACGTCACTATTTTCTAAAAACAACAATGAATCGACCGTTGATTTATACAAAACCTTGAAATATCAAGAGTATTATCCTCAAGTCAACACTGAGAATCAAGAAATAACCAGTGATGCTGGCCAGGAACCGGTCGCTGAAAACTAAAGTAAAAAACTCTTCGAAATTTTTTCGGCTCTTTGTCAAATAGTGTTGTTTAGCAATATCCGTATAATTAAGAAGGACTCAGGTTCTTCTTTTTTTGTTATTTAATTTTGGCTTTTTAAA
>NZ_JAFBFD010000038.1 GCF_016909125.1 Enterococcus lemanii
TAATTATAAGGGAAACAGATGCTTTTTTGTTATAGAAAGAAAAAGGGTGTTCTTACCAATTTCTTAGTAACAACACCAAATATTATAGACCCAAAAAAGTTGAGGAGTATAAAACGCCTCAACTTTTTTATTTTCATATTTTATTTTTCACAAACTAGATTTTTTCAGCAAAATAAACTTGTATTTTTTAGCAATACATGTTATGAATAGAGTATAGAAAAAGAGGGGGTCACTTGGATGTTGAATGAATTACTAGTTGGAGAATGCTATGAAGTAAAGACAAAGGATTTTAAACGCCCTTTTGTAGGGAAAGTAAAAGATATTCGAGAAGATTACGTTATTGTGGAAGTCAAACATTGTGAATTAATTGACCAGGAAAAATTTAATCCAAAATCATTAGTTAAAGCACAACCTTTTGATGTGAAACGCCTCGTTGGTGAAAACTGTTTCTTTAGTTAAATAAAATGATTTGAACGTACGATAATATTTGAGCCAAGCTGCGCAAATGTTATCGTACGCTTTTGTTTATAGCCCTCTTCAATTTTTTGCAAAGAGTTCTTTTATCTCGTGTGGTCTATGCTATAATATTGAAGGTGAGTTTTTAATATTCAGAGTTAAAAAGATAACAAATTGAGGAGTGAATAAATTGAAAATTTTAGTAACAGGTGGTTTGGGCTTTATTGGCAGCCATACAACAATTGAATTGATCGCCAAAAAACATGAAGTGGTCATTGTTGACAATTTGGTGAATGCCAAAATTGACGTTTTAACTATTTTAGAAGGAATCACAAACGAAACCATTCCTTTTTATCCATATGATGTGACGAATTATGAAAAAATGAGTGAAGTATTCCAACAACATCAATTTGACGGTGTGATTCATTTTGCTGGTCTAAAAGCTGTTGGAGAATCGGTTGAAAAACCATTAGAGTATTATCAAAATAATTTAATTTCAACGATGACTTTAACGCAATTGTGTCGCGAACATGCTGTTCACAAGTTTGTTTTTAGTTCTTCGGCCACTGTGTATGGCGACCAAGAATCACCACTTATGGAACACTTTGAATTGAAGAAAACAACGAATCCTTACGGGGAGACAAAAGCAATGTGTGAAAGAATTTTAAGCGATGTTGGTCATGCCCGTCCCGCGTTTGAAATTTCATTGTTACGTTATTTTAATCCAATTGGTGCGCATGAAAGTGGTTTGATTGGGGAAAACCCTAATGGTATTCCAAACAATTTAATGCCTTATATCACAAAAGTTGCTAAAGGCGAGTTGTCAAAATTAAATGTATTTGGTGATGATTATGATACAGTAGACGGTACGGGCGTCAGAGATTATATTCACGTTGTTGATTTAGCTAAAGGACACGTGGCTGCTTTAGAGCACTTAACAAAAGGAGTGCACATTTATAATTTAGGAACAGGAAAAGGGACTTCGGTGTTGGAATTGATTCAAACATTTGAAGCAGTAAATCATGTAAACGTTCCGTTTGAAATCGTTGCAAGACGCGCAGGTGACATTGCTACTTGTTATTCTGATGCAAGTAAAGCAAAAGAAGAGTTGCATTTTGTAGCAGAAAAAGGAATTGCCGAAATGTGTCGAGATGCTTGGCGATTTGAGAACAACCAATTAAATTAAAAATAGTTAACTGAACTAGACAAAAGTCGCCCATCTTCTTATTAGATGGGCGATGAATGCTATTCGGTATGAGGGTTACTGTGGATAACTCGAAAACCGATAGAATGAATTACGAACAACCATTCAGTATTTCTTCTCGATTATCATCTTGAACTGGTAAAAAATACCGTAAATAAGTGATGGATGATGAAATATCTGAATTTGATAAAATAACTGTAGTAATATTTAAGTTATTATTAATTACTTAAGACAGAAGTAGGCAATTAGTTCCTTCGACTGGACTTTCGTGTATAATAACGCAAGTAAATAGGAATGAAAGTTAGGTGAGTTTTTTGTCTGAACAGCCCGAAAATGAAGAGAAAAAAGTAGAATCGGTGGGTGCTCGTAGTCAATCTCCGAAACAAAAAGGACCAATCGTCCACAAGAGCCGCAATGGTTTAAGAAGTGCAAAAAAGAAAAATCGTTATCAAGAAGATAAATTAGTCAATCGAATCGTCTCGGTTATTGTTTTAATTGTGATTGTGGCATTAATCTCTGGTGGATTTTATGCTTATCGTTACATCGCAACCAGTTTACAGCCTTTAGACTCCGAAGATAAAGAAATTGTCTTTGTTGAAATTCCAATCGGTTCTTCTAATAAAGCGATTGGGAAAATTTTAGAAGAAAATGAAATTATTAAAGATGGGACCATTTTTAATTTTTATACGAAATTTAATAACCTAAGTGGGTTTCAAGCGGGACGCTATCAGTTTTCACCGAGCATGACATTAAATCAAATTGGTGATATTTTGAAAACAGGGGGCTTAGCAGCAGATCAAGCAGATGCCCGTGTGACGATTCCGGAAGGCTTTGACTTGACTCAAATTGCCGAAGCTGTTGCAGCAGAAACCGCATTTTCAAAAGAAGCATTTCTAAAATTAATGGAAGATGCGACATTTTTGACGAAACTTGAACAAAAATATCCAGCGCTTCTAACAGACGTGGTGCAAGAAAAAGACGTTCGTTATGCATTAGAAGGCTACTTATTCCCTGCAACGTATGATTATTTTGAGAGTATGACTTTAGAAAGTTTTGTCACGCAAATGGTAGCAAAGACGAATGAAGTAATGTCTAGTTATTATGAGCAAATTGAAGAAAGCGATTGGAACGTCCATGAAATTTTAACCCTAGCCTCACTTGTCGAAAAAGAAGGGGTAACAGAAGAAGATCGTCGATTAATTGCGCAAGTTTTCTTTAATCGCTTAGCCGTTGATATGCCACTGCAATCGGATATTTCAATTTTGTATGCTTTAGGCGTACATAAAGAACTGGTTACTTACGAAGATACGGCAGTGGACTCACCATATAATCTATATGTAAATAAAGGATTTGGCCCCGGCCCGTTTAATAGCCCAGGGGAAATGGCGATTCAAGCAGTCTTGGAACCTACAGCAAATGATTATTATTATTTTGTAGCAGATTTAGCGACCGGGGCGGTTTATTTCTCGAGTACGCTTGAAGAGCATAACGTTTTGGTTGAACAATACGTGAATAAAACGCAATAAGTGGTTTACAATTAACAAAAAAAATGGTAACCTTTTGTGGATTCAAGCAAATGGTTACCATCTTTATTTGTCTATTGACTGGCAAATCAGGAAACGTGCTTTGAAAAGACTGAAAATATTAAATGATTGAATTATAAGGAGATTTATCGATGGTAGAAAAAGTATATCCAATGACTTTGGAAGGAAAAGAAAAATTAGAACAGGAATTAGAAGAATTAAAAACAGTGAAACGCGGCGAAATCATTGAGCGAATTAAAATCGCCCGTAGTTTTGGTGATCTTTCAGAGAACTCTGAATATGAGTCCGCAAAAGACGAACAAGCTTTTGTTGAAGGTCGTATTACAACACTTGAAAATATGATTCGTTTTGCACAAATTATTGATAATAATAATGTGGATCAAGACGAGGTTTCTATTGGTAAAACAGTAACTTTTATAGAATTACCTGATGGAGACGAGGAGGAGTATACCATTGTCGGAAGTGCTGAAGCAGATCCATTTGCTGGCAAAATTTCGAATGATTCTCCGATTGCACGAGCGTTAATTGGTAAAAAAATTGGCGAAGAAGTTTCAATTTCTACTCCTGGTGGCGATATGCAAGTTAAAATTGTAAGCGTAAAATAAAAATACAATAAATAGGTAGCGATTTTAAGAGAGTGTTTTGACAAACCTCTTCGATCGGCTTCCTATTTTTTTATTTTAAACTAAAAATTGTCGTGAAATCATGCTAAAGATGGATGAAAAAAAACAAGAAACTGGTAAAATAGACAAAGACAAGTGTAGGAAAAAAAACAAGCATATAAGATGTGGAAAATTCACATTATTTGATTAAAATATTTTTGAAATATCAAAAAAATGATAAAAGGTTTGTAAGGTTCTCCTCTATAAGTCGGAAGATAAAAACCTTAAGTAAATAAATAAGGAGATACTTAATTGGGTAAATCATGGCGTTTTTTTCTGATGCTTGAAGGATTATTAGCGATTTATTTGTTGTGGCAATTGATGAACAATCTTCCATTATTGATGGGGATGTTGGCGGGTTTTTTCTTGTTATTTGTAGCCCAAAAACGAAAAGGATTTGGCGGAAAAGGACATCTTTTTTTTATCATTAGTTGGTTTTTGATTGTTTTTAGCTTATTAAGTCTGCCAGCTATTTGGTTTATGCTAATATTAGCAGTTTTATTCATCAGTTTAAAAGGATTAGAATGGGCGGGGTTATCGACAAATCAACCTTTTTCTTACTTGAAAAAAAAGCTATGGATGATAACAACGAAACAACCCGAAGACCATAGTGGGAAATTAAATAAAGAGCCGCTTTTTGGGAATCGCCGTATCGGCACAAACGTCTATGAATGGGACAATATAAATTTACTAATTGGTGGTGGCGATACAATTATCGATTTAGGTAATACACTTTTGCCTAAACAAGAAAATTATATCGTGTTAAGAAAAGGAGTGGGCCGTACACGAATTTTAGTTCCAGCTGGAATTGGTGTGTATCTTGACTGTAATTTATTAGCAGGAAGCGTTAGTATTGCTGATGAGAAAATTGAGATATTTAATCAACGTTTTAGTGTTTATAGCAATGATTTTGCTTCAAGCTCTCGACAAATAAAGATTATTGTTAGTTGCCTAGTCGGGGAAATTGAGGTAATTTATATATGATAAGAAAAAATCCGAAATTGTTTATTTCGATTTATGCTGCTTTAATTGTCCTCTTGCTGTTTTTTTTGTTATTAGGAACATATTGGATTGCGGCTGGGGTTGAAAGATGGTGGCTTGTTTTTTTTCAGATTCGCTTATTTTCCTTACCCTTTCTTTTTTACTTTCTTTTTCTAGCGTTCTTCGTTGGTAGTTCGGTTTATCTTTTTCTTAGTATTTACCAACGACATTTACTGTTGCCAATTGAAGAAAAGTTGCGTCTTTTGGCAGGTGGAAATATTGATAACCCTATTTTAGAAAAAAACATGCCTACTGCTAGTTCAAATGCAACCCTTTTTGAAATGGATAATGATCTTTATATGATTCGAATGAAAATGCGCGAAATTTACACTGAACTTCAGCAGTTAAATAGTCGTCCACAATTGCTAAATGGTATTTCCAAAGAAGAAATTTTAGAAAGTGAACGACATCGCTTGGCTAGAGAATTACATGATTCTGTTTCACAACAACTTTTTGCTGCAATGATGATGTTAGCAGCATTAAACGAACAAGCAGAAAATATGGATTTAACGGAAAAGCAAAGAAAGCAGCTAATCCTAGTCGCAGATGTCGTAAATGCTGCACAGTCTGAAATGCGTGCGCTGTTATTACACTTGCGTCCAGTTTCTTTAGAAGAAAAAACATTAAAACAAGGAATTGAACAATTACTACAAGAGTTACAAACAAAAGTCAATATTCGTTTGAAATGGGAAATTGAAGAATTTGCGATTCCTGTTCAAATTGAAGACCAATTATTTCGAGTGGTACAAGAGTTGCTGTCAAATACATTAAGACATGCAAAATCTTCTGAATTAGAAGTGTTTTTACGCGAGGTTGATCAAAACGTTTTGTTACGAGTAATTGATGATGGTGTTGGCTTTGACGTCGCGCTACAAGGAACAAAAGCTGGAAGCTACGGATTATTAAATATCCGCGAGAGAGTGACTGGGGTTGGTGGCTCTCTGAAAATTATTAGTTTTCCAAAGCAAGGAACAAGCGTTGAAGTCAAGATTCCTTTGATTGGAGGAGGAGAAAAATAGATGATAAAAGTATTGTTAGTGGATGATCACGAAATGGTCAGGTTAGGGGTATCTTCTTATTTGTTGGTGCAAGAAGATATTGAAGTAGTCGGTGAAGCAGAAAATGGTCTAATTGGCTATGAAAAGGCATTGTCATTGCGACCAGATGTAATTTTAATGGATTTAGTCATGGAAGTGATGGATGGCATTGAGTCAACTAAAAAAATTTTAGCCGATTGGCCGGAAGCTAAAATTTTAATTGTGACAAGTTTTATTGATGACGAAAAAGTTTACCCTGCTATTCAAGCAGGAGCCAGTGGGTATTTATTAAAAACATCCACTGCCAAGGAGATTGCCAATGCGATTCGGGCAACTGATCGCGGTGAGCAAGTGCTTGAACCAGAAGTAACGACAAAAATTGTTCATCGAGCAAAGTATCCCGTAAAAGAATTGCACGAAGAGTTAACCAATCGAGAATCAGAAGTCTTACAACTAATTGCGCAAGGAATGAGTAATCAAGAAATTGCGGATACATTATTTATTACGCTGAAAACAGTCAAGACGCACGTTTCAAATATATTGGCTAAGTTAGAAGTCGAAGATCGTACGCAAGCTGCAATTTATGCATTTAAACATCATATTGTCATTTAACTAAGGAGAAAAAACTATGAAACAAAATTATGCAATTATTGGTTTAGGACGTTTTGGTGGAAGTATTTGTCGTTCTTTAGTAGAATCAGGTCAAGAAGTTCTAGTAATTGACAGCAATGAAGACCGAGTAAACGAGTTTATGAATATTGCGACGCATGCCGTTGTTGGTAACGCTCAAGATGAAATGACCCTACGCTCATTAGGCATTCGAAACTTTGATCATGTAATTATCGCAATTGGCGAAGATATTCAAGCGAGTATTTTAGTGACGCTGATGGTAAAAGAAATGGGGGTACCAAACGTTCTGGCTAAAGCCCAAAATGAATACCACGCCCGAGTATTAGAAAAGATTGGTGCAGATAAGGTTGTCCATCCTGAAAGGGATATGGGGGTAAGAATTGCTCATAATTTAGTTTCAAAAAATATTCTTGAATTTATTGAACTATCAGATGAGTTTACCTTAGCAGAAATACGAGTGACAAACCCTCGCTTTTTTAATAAATCATTAATTGATTTAAACTTTAGACAAAAATTTGGTTTGACAATTGTTGCGATTCGCCGAGGAAGTGGCAAAGTGGTCGTATCACCAGATGCATCGGAAGTAATAAAAGAATCGGATAACTTACTTGTAATTGGGGCTTCAGAAGATGTTGATATGCTAGATGATAAAATTAACAAATAAATTATATGGGGTGCCAATATGAAATTAACAATTACACCACAAGTCTTAGCTTGGTTTAAAGAAGAAATTAATTTGGGCGAAAATCAAGGGATTCGTTTCTTTGGAAAAGTTTACGGAAAAACGCAAGTTCATGAAGGTTTTTCAGTAGGGATGTCGGTTGATTCGCCAGAAAATCCACTTTTTTCAGAGACAATTAATGGTATTTTATTTTTTATTGAAGAAAACGACGAATGGTTCTTTAAAGGTTATGACTTAACAGTAGATTACAATGAGCAGTTAAAAGAACCAGCCTTTATTTTTAAAGAAATTTAACGAAATCGATAAAAATCGCAAGCTTGTCTAAAAGTGACAGGCTTGCGATTTTTATGTATTATATTATTTTAGCTGTTTTTTTCTTGTGGCCGCTTTAAAGATAAAGTGAAGATAAAGAAGCTTGCCATCATAATAAACGTATCTGTTGCAAATCCTGGAGCGAAATAACTAACACACGCAGCTAAAATAACTGGTAAAGTACTTGCGAAGACCAAGACTTTATAAGTATCTAGGAAGTGCGGTTTTATCCGTCTGAAATTCAAGTATAAATTTGCAATTAAAGTTGTCATGAGTGTGGTGAAAATCATGCTAAGAAAAGTTGGATAAATAGCAATTGATAACGTCAAAGGGATAATCCACCAAGGAAGTTGATTGTTTTGTAGACTTGCTCGTAAGTCTGCGCCATTTAAGCCAGATAATGCGGGATTTGAATAAGGAATTTTTAATTGATTTGAGCCTAAAAGCGTGGTAAGATTTTCACTTGCAGGTAAAATAATAATAATTTGATTCTTTAACAAACCAATACTAAAAAAATTACCAACTAAATCTTGTTCAACTTCTTCTGCTGTTCTTTTTTCATCAGGGTCAAAGGTGAAAATAATTGAATCGGTTTGATAAATAAAGCCCTTTTCTTTTGAATCAACAGATAAATTCCCATCTTGAATCGTAAAATTTGGAATCATTTGTGCAATTTCTTGTGCGTCTTGTTGAACGGATTGGAAAATGGCCATCGTCTGCACAGTAATTGGGATAGCTAAAATAAAGCTAAGTAAGGTTAAATGACCAACTACTTTAGCTAAAATTATTTTTTTTGCTTGTTGTAAATCTTGAAACTGAAAAAAAGATTTTTTGAATAATTTAAGATAAGACATGTCTGTTCTCCTAGGTATGATTTCGTTCAAGCTATATTCTAGCTGAGTGGCTAACGTTTAACAACCCTGAAATAAAAAAGAATGAAAAGAAAGGTGAAATATCACTATGAAAACTTTGAATCAACAGAAACAACTAAAAGAAATCAGTCTGTATCTAATCTTTGGCGTTCTAACGACGGTCGTCAATTTTTTGGTTTTTTATGTGACAAAAGATTTATTGGCATTAAATTTAGTTGTTTCTAATACAATTTCTTGGCTACTTTCAGTTGTTTTTGCATTCATTACAAATAAAAAGTGGGTATTTGGTTCAAATGACAAACGTTGGCAAACAACGCTTCAAGAACTCTTTAAATTTATTTTTTACCGTTTGTTATCTTTTGGTTTAGACATGGGAAGTTTAATTGTAATGATTGACTATTTGAAGTTTGGTGATTATTTTGCTAAATTAATTTCACAGTTTTTCGTAATTGTCGCCAATTTCTTATTTAGTAAATGGCTAGTTTTCAAAAAACGAAAAGAATAATTAAAAAAAGATAAGCATATTTTTTGCCGTAATCGAAAATATTTGATAGTCTTAAACATGTAAAGATAACTAATTAGGAGGAATTTTACATGACTTACCAATTACCAGCACTACCTTATGCTTACGATGCTTTAGAACCTCATATTGATGTGGATACAATGCACTTACACCATGAGAAACATCACAATGCTTATGTAACGAACTTAAACGCAGCAATTGAAAAACACCCTGAGCTAGGCGAAAAATCAATTGAAGAATTAATTGCGAATATGGATGTAATTCCAGAAGATATTCGTACGGCGGTTCGTAATAATGGTGGCGGTCATGCAAACCATACTTTCTTTTGGAATATTATGGCACCAAATGCTGGTGGAGAGCCAGTAGGTGAGTTAAAAGAAGCGATTGATGCGACTTTTGGTAGTTTCGAATCTTTCCAAGAAAAATTCAAAGCAGCAGCGGCAACTCGATTTGGTTCTGGTTGGGCTTGGTTAGCTTTAAAAGATGGAAAATTAGAAGTGGTTTCTACACCTAACCAAGATTCTCCAATTATGGACGGTGGCGTACCGATTGTTGGAATTGACGTTTGGGAACATGCTTACTACTTAAAATACAAAAACTTACGTCCAAGCTATGTTGAAGCATTTTGGAACTTAGTGGATTGGAAGAAAGCAAACGAAATTTTTGTTTCGGCAAAATAATAATAGATAAAAAAGAAGCGCTCAAGTGATCGCTTCTTTTTTTGCAATGGCGCCAGTACCAAATATAAGTAAGCGATTTTAATTCGCTAGGCAACTTGTTTTTTCCACAGATGAAAATAAAAAATTAATGTTTCACAGGTTAGAAGAATTGAAATTGGTAATTTCGTTGTTTTAAAAGCAGGGGAATAAGTTTTTGTTTTGTAGAGTGTCCGACTCGTGAAACAATTGAGAGAATCTAAAATTTTTATTTATTCTAACGAAATTTAGGCAAAGTGTTCTTTTTTTTGGTAAAATGGGTAGTATTAGCGATACACGAAAGGAATAACTAGATTAATGAAAATATTTAAAGATTATCTTTCTAGCAATACCCCGGATGACCAAGCATTAAAAAATAAAAATAAATCACATATCCCTTTTCGATTAAACTTATTATTTTTTATTATATTTGCTTTATTTGTCTCTTTAATTATTCAGCTAGGCTATTTGCAAATTGTGAATAGCGAACAATTAGAAGGCAAAATCAAGGCCTCTTCTGTTCGAAAAATTGAAATAAGTACACCAAGAGGGATGATCTATGACTCAACTGGGAAAGTTTTAGTTCAAAATAATTCAAAACCAGCAATTGTTTTTACAAGAGGGCTAAATATGGAAGCCCGTGATTTATTGGAATTAGCTCAAAATTTGAATCAAAAAATTACGATAGAAATTGATGAAAATTTGACGCCAAGAGATTTAAAGGACACTTGGCTTGCCAATCAGGAAAATTTAGAAACAGCACGAAAACGCGTATCAAAAGAAGCGTTGAGTCAGACCGATGCAAATGAATATCAACTAATTGTTGATCAAGTATCCGATGAAGAAATTAACTTTTCAGCTGAAGAATTAAAAGTTGCAACAATCTTTAAGCGTTTGAATAGCGCACAAGAATTGACAACTGTTTTTGTGAAAAATGAAAATGTGACGGATGAAGAGTTAGCTATCATTGCAGAAAATAACCAAGATTTACCAGGGATAGCAACAGGAACGGACTGGGGACGGGAAGTTGTTGAAGAAAATAGTTCCTTACGTAGTATTTTAGGACGTGTTTCGACAGAGCAGCAAGGTTTACCTTCAGAAGAAGCAGACTATTATCTCGAAAAAGGTTATGCGCGTAATGATCGAGTGGGGACAAGTTTTTTAGAAAAACAATATGAAGAAGTTTTACAAGGAACAAAAGCCCAGCAAGAGATAACGATTAATTATGAAGGGAAAATTGAAAGTATTAAAGAAAGTTTTGCCGGCGAAAAAGGCGATAATATCAAACTGACAATCCATTCTGAATTTCAACAAAAAGTGGATGAAATTTTAAAAAATAATTTTCAAAAATTAGTGGATAATGGGTTTGCTGATTATTCACCTGGTGCGTATGTCGTAGCGATTAACCCTAAAACAGGTGGCGTGCTAGCGATGTCTGGTTATTACCATGACGTGAAATCGTCAGAACTACAAGAAGATACTATTGGTGTTTATAAAAAAGCCTTTGTACCAGGGTCTGTTGTCAAAGCGGCAACGTTGACTGCTGGCTGGAACAATCACGTTTTAAGTGGGAACGAGACACTCTATGATCAACCAATCTTGTTAGAAGGTTCAAATCCTAAAACTTCTATTTTTAACAAGACAGGCTCAGCCAATCGCTACGTAGATGCTGAAAAATCACTAGAAATTTCTTCCAACTCCTACATGATTCAAATAGCTTTAAGATTACTTGGCATCAATTATCAAGGATCTAAAATCGCAGTACCGATGATGAAATATCAAGAAACAGCCTTTGAAAAACTTCGAACAGCGATGGCTCAATACGGAATGGGAACGGAAACAGGGATTGATTTACCAGGAGAAGAAACTGGTATCCAAACGCCACTGGAATATTTGTCTGATGAAAATCATGATGGCGGTAAAATTCTAGACTTAGCTTTTGGTCAGTTTGATACGTATACGCCTATCCAATTAGCCCAATATGTGGCAACGATTGCGAACGATGGGGTGCGCTTAAAACCGCATTTAGTTGAAGGAATCTATGGCAATGATACTCACGGACAATTAGGTGAATTAAAAGAATTAATGGAGCCAGAAATTTTAAATGAAGTGGAATTAACAAGTGAAGAACTTGCGATTATTCAAAAAGGTTTTCGCGATGTCGTCACAGGAACGGATCCGTATACAACGGGGACAATGTTACGAGGAGCGAAAATGGCGATTTCAGCTAAAACGGGTACAGCTGAAACAACAGTATTTGAAGATGGGCAATTATTGGATACAGAAAACTTAAATGCGGTAGCTTATGGTCCTTCAGATGACCCAGAGATTGCACTTGCTGTCATGATCCCTCAACTACGAGGTGAAAAACGCGGCTATCCAAACTTAGAAATCACCAAAGAAATTATGGACGCATACTATGATTTGTTTATGAAATAAGCAACGAAAAAAATAATAAAGTAAACAAAAAGAAAACCAAATTGAAACAGCGCAGGTAGCCACTGATTTCAGTTGGTTTTTCTTTTTTATGTGAGTAATTAAAAAAGGACCATAGTGAATCACTTATTTACTTTCTTTTATTTTCAGCTAGATTTAGAGTATAATGTTTAAAGACACTTTTTAATCAAATAAAGAGAAAGAAAAGTTAATTAGTTAGGAGTAGAAGATTTCTTGAAAGAATTGAAAGTAATTGATTTAAATAAAACCTATGGAGACAAAGACCTTTTTAATCAGATCTCCTTTCTTATTCAAACGCACGATCGAATTGGTTTGATTGGTGTAAATGGAACTGGGAAAACAAGCCTCTTAAACATTTTATCAGGGAAAGAAAAAGGGGATGGCGATCGACAAACCCTTTTTTTCCCTAAAGATTTTCGTGTTGGGTATCTGACGCAAAAAACAGAATTAGATGAAGACTTAACGGTTTTACAAGCAGTATTTCAAGGCGAGAGCGAACAGTTAAAAGTTGTAAGAAGGTATGAAGAAGCTTTAATGCAACTTGAATTACAAAAAGACAATCCAGCTGTACAAAAAGAATTTGAACTTGCTCAAGAAGCGATGACAGAAAAAGACGCTTGGCAAACGGATACGAATGCTAAAATTATCTTGCAAAAATTAGGGATTACCCAGTTAGATAAAAAAATTCGAGCATTATCCGGTGGGCAACAAAAACGGGTGGGCTTAGCACAAGTCTTAATTGATGAGCCAGATTTACTTTTGCTAGACGAACCAACGAACCATTTGGATTACCAGGCGATTGAATGGCTTGAAAACTACTTAAAACAGTATCGAGGCGCTTTAATGATGGTCACGCACGATCGTTACTTTTTAGATCGGGTGACGAATCGGATTTTTGAACTTGCTTTTGGCAAAATCCATGAATATGTAGGAAACTATGAAACTTATCTCCTTGAAAAAGCGGAACGAACCCGTGTTGAAGGGGAACAAGAAGAAAAACGTAAGCAGCTTTATAAACAAGAACTTGCTTGGATGAGAGCAGGAGTTCAAGCACGAGGCACAAAACAACAGGCCCGTATTAACCGTTTTGAAGACTTAAAAGAAAATTTGTATCAAGTGAAGCAATCTGGGGACATTGAAATCGATTTAGCGACACAGCGTTTAGGCAAGAAAGTTTTAGAAATAAAAAATGGTAGTTTCAAGATAGGCGCGCAAGTCATTCTAGATAATTTTAACTTATTGATTCAATCTCGTGAACGTTTAGGAATTACTGGAGAAAACGGCGCGGGCAAGTCAACTTTATTAAACTTGCTAGTGGGGCATTTGGCATTGGATCAAGGAGAACTGCAGATTGGTGAAACCGTTCGAATGGCTTATTATACCCAACAAAACGAAGAAATGGATGAAAATCAGCGTATGATTGCTTATTTACAAGAAGCTGCTGAAGCCGCTACTCGACAAGATGGGACACAAATTGGGGTAGCCGAACTGTTAGAACGTTTTTTATTTCCCCGTTTTATGCACGGTACAAAAATTGGTAAGCTGTCCGGCGGTGAAAAACGACGCCTCTTCTTATTAAAACTTTTAATTGGCCAACCCAATGTTTTAATTTTAGATGAACCAACAAATGATTTAGATATTGATACACTTACGATATTAGAAGATTATCTACAAGCTTTCCCAGGAGCGGTAATTACGGTTTCACATGATCGCTATTTCTTAGATAAAGTAGCAGAAAAACTTTTGATTTTTGAAGGATCAGGAGTGGTGACACCCTATTTTGGTTCGATTAATGACTATTTACTTGAAAGTAAAAAAGACAACGAACTAAAAATGAATACTAGTAAAATACCTTCACCGCAATCAAAAGAAAAACCTATCAAAAAGAAACTGAGCTACATGGAACAAAAAGAATGGGCAACAATTGAAGATGAAATTGCCGCTTTAGAAGAAAAAATTGAAGAACTAACGGAAGAGATGAATCATCAAGGATCTGATTTTACACAATTACAAAAAATCCAAAAAGAAATTGATCAAACCGAAGCAGTTTTAGAAGAAAAGATGACTCGTTGGGAATATTTAAGCGAGTGGGCAGATTAAAAAGGAGGATTTTGGTGGAACAAGCATATTTAGATTTAGGAAAAAAAGTTTTAACACAAGGTGATTTTAAAGAGGACCGTACAGGAACGGGAACGAAAAGTTTATTTGGGTATCAAATGCGCTTTAATTTACAAGAGGGATTTCCTTTGTTAACAACGAAAAGAGTCCCGTTTGGTTTAATCAAAAGTGAATTGTTATGGTTTATTAAAGGCGATACAAATATTCGCTATTTATTAGCGCACAAGAACCATATTTGGGATGAATGGGCCTTTGAACGTTATGTAAAAAGTGAAGATTACCGTGGTCCAGATATGACCAATTTTGGATTGCGAGCACTAAAAGATGAAACCTTTAATAAAGTTTACCAAAAAGAATTACAAAAATTTTGCGATGAAATCTTGAACAATGATGAATTTGCAAAAAAGCATGGTGATTTAGGAAAAGTTTATGGTTATCAGTGGCGCCATTGGGAAACGGCAAAAGGGGATTGGATTGATCAATTAAAAGATGTTATTGAACAAATCAAAACGAATCCGAATTCTCGCCGTTTAATTGTTTCGGCTTGGAATCCAGAAGATGTACCAAGCATGGCATTACCACCTTGTCATACGATGTTTCAATTTTATGTTCATGATGGGAAATTAAGTTGTCAACTTTATCAACGAAGTGCGGATATTTTTTTAGGTGTGCCATTTAACATTGCTAGTTATGCACTACTTACTCATTTAATTGCACATGAAACGAATTTAGAAGTGGGTGATTTCATTCATACACTAGGCGATGCCCATTTGTATAGTAATCATATTGAGCAAATAAAAGAACAACTAACGCGTACGATTCGACAAGCACCTAAGTTGGTTTTAAACAAAAATAAAACTTCTATTTTTGATTTTGAAATGGCTGACATCCAAATCGAAGGTTACGATCCACATCCGACAATTAAAGCACCGATTGCGGTTTAATAAAGGAGGAAGTATTTGATGATAGGCGCGCTATGGGCACAAGATTTAAATGGATTAATTGGTAAAGAGCAAGTTTTACCTTGGCATTTACCAAATGATTTGAAATATTTTAAAGAGCAAACAATTGGTAAAACAATTGTAATGGGACGAAAAACTTTTGAGGGGATGGGATCAAAGCCCCTACCCAACCGTGAGACAATAGTCTTAACTAACAACAAAACTTACCAAGCAACAGGTGTGACGGTTATGCATAGCGTGGAAGAAGTTTTGGAATTTACTAAAACTCAAACCCAAATGGTGATGATTATTGGGGGCGGCGTTATCTTTAATGATTTTATGCCGTATTATGATTGTTTGTATCGAACCGTTATTGAAGAAACCTTTGAGGGGGATACTTATTTTCCACCAGTTGATTGGTCAAAATGGGAGGAAGTTTCAAACGTCAAGGGAACGGTCGATGAGAAGAACAAATATCACCATCGTTACGAGATTTATAAACGTAGAAAGTAAGCATCAAAAAACCATCAAATCAGGTGAAAAACTGATTTGATGGTTTTTTGATTGAATTATTTAGGTGAAAAATAAAACAGAAAAGTACATTAGACCAGCGCCTAACATCACAAATAAATGCCAGACAACATGCATAAAGCGTACATTTTTTAACCCGTAAAATAAAGCGCCAACGGTATAAGCAACACCACCACCAGCAAGTAAAACCGTTCCCCAGAGCCCAAGTGCGTGAATTAACGGATAAAAAGCAGTTAAACAAAGCCAGCCCATCACAATATAAATAAAAGTAGACACTCTTGATACGGTTTCTTTTTTATGTAAAGTCAGGGATTTGTAAACAATGCCACTCACCGCGAGCAACCAAATGAAAGTAAATAAAGTCCAGCCAAGCCACCCTTGAATGCTGATCAAGCAAAAAGGCGTATAACTACCTGCGATTAGTAAAAAAATAGAACTATGGTCAAAAACTTGGAAGACTTTTTTGGCTTTTGTAAAAATCAGACTATGGAATAAAGTGGAAAACAAGAAAAGTAAAATCATCATGGAACCATAAAGAGCGTAAGAGACAATATGAACAGGCGATCCTAACCGAGCACCTTTGACGAGTAAAATGACGAGACCTGCGATGCTTAAAGCACAAGCAATTCCGTGTGTAATAGCATTTAAAACTTCATTGGTAATTAAATAGCTGCGAGTAAATTTTGTTGACTCCATAAAAACACCTCAAATTGGAATAATTGATGAAAAAACAGATATTGTTTGTTATACTAAATGACATAGTAGATTCTGCTTCATTCTACCACGAATCTTGCAGCTTTAAAAGAAAGAGTGAAAAAAATGAGAAAACTAAAGATAGTAACAGACTCCTCTAGCACCATGGATCCTTTGTTAGCAAAAGAACTTGAAATTTCGATTGTCCCTTTATCAGTCATGATTAATGGTGTTATTTACAATGATGATGAAACATTGGGTGGCGAAAAATTTATGGCTTTAATGGCACAGGCAAAAGAGCTACCTAAAACGAGTCAACCACCAATCGGCAAGTTTGTCGAATTATATGATGAATTGGGGCAAGATGGTTGTGAAATATTATCAATCCATATGACAAAAGCATTAAGTGGAACGGTTGATGCAGCTAGACAAGCAAGTCAGTTATCTAAAACAAAAGTGACAGTGATTGACTCTGACCTGACCGATCAATCCTTAGCCTTTGCAGTCATAAAAGCGGCTGAAATGGCAAAAGAGGGTTATTCATTGCCAGAAGTTGTGGCAGAGGTAAAGAAAATTTTATCACAGTCTAAATTGTATATCGCTGTTTCATCGTTAGACAACCTTGTTAAAGGTGGTCGAATTAGCCGAGCAAAAGGCGTTTTATCAAGTTTCTTAAATATGCGTATTGTCATGGAATTAAGAAATGCCGAATTAATTCCAATTGTTAAAGGACGCGGTAGTAAAACCTTTGATAAATGGTTTGTTGATTTTCAAAATGAAATTAGACAAATTTCGAATATTCAACAAGTTGGGATTTCATACGCCGGTGCGGCAACACAAGCGCAAAAGTTCAAAGACGAGTTGAAGAAAAACTTCCCGCAACTACCAGTAACGATGTATCATACAACACCAATTATCGCTACACATACAGGCGAAGGCGCATTTGCAGTGATGTATTATTTTGAATAGTCAAAAACATCCTCGGTAAAAGAAACGAGGATGTTTTTTTATTAAAACGAAGCTTGTCCGGTGTTAAATAAAGAAAAAATCTGTTAAAATTAGCAAAGATATTATCTAGTAAGGAGGAGGGATGACGTGAAAAGTGAAAAAATATTTATTCAGTTTTTCGGAGTGTTGTTTGTCGCGCTTGTTTCATTTGGGCTGTTAACATTTAGTATCCCTAAAGCACCAGCCCGACTGATTGATTTAGCTGGTAAAACTCCAAATACAATCAATAAAGAGCGCATTCAACTAGTAGCAATTGGCGATTCTTTGACTAAAGGCGTTGGAGATGAGACGAATCGAGGTGGCTATGTGCCTTTAGTAGCCAATCAGTTGCAAGAATCATTTGAATTATTAAGCATCGAAACAAAAAACTATGGTGTATCGGGTAATCGTACGAATCAAGTTTTAAAAAGAATTAAAAACGAGGAAGAGATTCAAAAAAAATTAGCAACGGCTGATATAATCACTTTATCGGTTGGTGGGAATGATTTAATGAAGGTCATTCAAAATAATATCTTTGGTTTAACGGTAAAAACTTTCGAAAAACCAGGGAAAACGTATCAAAAAAACTTAAGCGAAGTGATAACTGAAATCCGGGCCTTTAATCAAACGGCGCCGATTTATTTATTAGGTATTTATAATCCTTTTTATGTTTATTTTCCTGAAGTAAGTGAAATGCAAAGTGTTGTGGATGAATGGAATCAAAAATCAGAAGAAGTAACCAAAGATTTTCCATTGGTATATTTTGTCCCAATTAACGATTTATTGTATGAAGGAATTCTAGATACAGACGATTCAAAAGAATTACCCATTGAAGCCGATTCTTTGAATGATTTAAGAAATAATGCATTGTTTGAAGGCGATAAATTTCATCCAAATTACAACGGCTATCAAATCATTGCAAAAGAATTTTATCAAAAAATGAGTATGACCAAAAATACCTGGTTGCGTAAGGAGCAAGCCGATGAATGAGGAACAAGTCAATGAGAAAGAAAAAAAAAGTGTTCAAATAAAAAAAGTGAATGGTTGGAAAATTGCTTTTTTAATATTAAGCGGCTTTTTATTAGGCAGTTTTTTATTTGTTTATAGTCGAGTCAATCAAGAAAGAGAAGAATTAACGAATATTTCCATGCAAACAACGTCGAGTACGAGTGAGCCCGTTTTAAATATCCGTAGTAACAAAGAACAAATTAACCGTCTAGTTGCTTTTTATTTAGATGAACTCCAAGCCAATTCTGAACAAAAATTTACTTTTGTTTTGAAAAATGAGGCATTACTTTCAGGTCAAATTGACGTATTAGGTTTGCCATTAACCTTTTACTTATATTTTGATCCATATGTGATGGATAACGGGAATATTCAATTAAAAGCGAAAAGTCTATCGCTTGGAGCGCTGGGTTTACCACTGAATCAAGTGTTGAATATGCTTAGTCGAAATAAACAAATACCAGAATGGATCGAAGTAGTTCCTAAAGAGGAAACGATTGTTTTGCGCCTAGATCAATTTGAGTTAGCAAATGGCATGTACCTTCGTGGTGAAAAAATAAATCTAGTTGACGATGTGATTCAAGTGAGTTTGTATTTACCTAAAACAAGTGAACCGTCAACTGAAAAGGAGTCGAAATAAATGGAACGAGCAATTTTTGCAGGAGGCTGTTTTTGGTGTATGGTTCAACCATTTGATCAATTACCGGGAATTCATAGTGTCATTTCAGGATACACTGGTGGCCACGTGGCTAATCCAACTTATGAACAAGTTTGTACCCAAAAAACAGGGCATACAGAAGCAGTAGAGATTATTTATGATGAGACAATGATTTCTTTTAGTGACTTGGTTGAACTTTATTGGCAACAGACGGATCCAACCGATGCATTTGGCCAATTTCA
Source organism: Enterococcus lemanii (assembly GCF_016909125.1). Classification (GTDB taxonomy): domain Bacteria; phylum Bacillota; class Bacilli; order Lactobacillales; family Enterococcaceae; genus Enterococcus_I; species Enterococcus_I lemanii. The sequence continues at coordinate 19,291 of NZ_JAFBFD010000038.1, forward strand.
AGATCGTGGAGAGAGTTATCGTCCGGTCATCTTTTATATGAATGAAACGCAAAAAGCAATTGCAGAAAAAAGTAAGCAAGCATTAGAAGCAAGTGGGCGTTTTCAAGCACCAATCGTCACAAAAATCGAACCAGCCCAACCTTTTTATCCAGCTGAGCTTTATCACCAAGATTACTATAAAAAAAATCCGAACAACTTTGCACGAAATCATGCATTAAGAGCCCAATTTGTGAAGGATACTTGGGCATTATGAGAAAAACCTTTTATCAGTATTTAATGACATTTAAAGATGCACGTCAACCAAACGCAGTAAGTCTTTTAGCGCAACACGTTCATCAAGATTTACAATTTCCTAAACAAAGTAATGACTATCATCAAATTTCTGATTACTTAGAGTTAAATACAAGTTATTTAGCAAGTTTGGCTATTTTTGATGAAATATGGGAAAAGTTTTTAGAAGAAAATGAAACTTAAGGAGAAAAAAATGAGCGATCAAGGCATTCCTTTTCACAGGCACATCATCTCGTTGATTTGCATGGCAATTATTAGTGGGGGACTTGTTTTTTATTTTCAAAAACCATCACTGGCAAGTTATTCAACGAGTCAGTCAAGTGACGAATTAGAAAAAATCCACCAATTATACACAAAGATTCAAAATGAGTATTATCAAGAGGTGAATTCGGATCTCTTAATTGAAGGCGCCTTAAAAGGGATGACGGATTCTTTGGCTGACCCATATACTTCTTATCTAAACCAAGAAGCAGCGGCGAGTTTTACGACAAGCTTATCTGGCGAATTTGAAGGAATTGGTGCGACTTTGCAGTTGGTTGATGATTTGCCAGAAGTTGCTCAATCACCTGTTAAAAATAGCCCAGCAGAAAAAAGTGGCTTAAGAGTACATGACCAAATTCTTCAAGTGGATGGACGGATAACCAAAGGATTGCCCCTTTCAGAAATTGTCTCTTTTATTCGAGGGGAAAAAGGTACATCGGTACAATTGCAAATTAAACGAGCAGATGAAATATTTGATGTTGCTGTAGTACGTGATGTAATCCCAGTCTATTCTGTTTATGGTCAGTTAGCCAGTGAAAATTCTACCATCGGTCAAATTGAGATTGTCAATTTTAGTCAAAATACGGCGTTAGAATTAAAAGAAATGATTGAAGAGTTGAGAAAAGAAGGCGCCACTTCTTGGTTAATTGATTTGCGACAAAATCCTGGTGGTTATCTTGATCAAGTTGAAAAGATGGCAAGCATGTTCTTAGAAGATGGCGAAAAAATTGTACAATTCTCTTTAAAAAATCAAATACTTGGAGAAGTTGTGGCGAGTCAAAAGTTAGATCAAGGCTTTAAAGTACAAGAACCAGTTGTTGTTTTAGTCGATGGCGGAAGTGCTTCTGCTTCAGAAATTTTCGCGGCTGCTTTAAAAGAATCAGCCAATGTGCCGATTGTCGGTACAACGACTTACGGTAAAGGCACGGTTCAAAGTGTAAGTAGCTTTCAAGATCAAAGTGAGTTAAAATTAACTGTTCAAAAATGGTTAACCCCAAGCGGGAACTGGTTACACGAAACCGGCTTAGAACCAGATATTGTGATTGATTTTCCAGAGTATGCTTATTTAATACCTTTAAGTAAGAAGCAAACGTTAAAATTAAACGATGAACTTGCAGAAATTTCGACGTTGAATCAATTTTTACAAGCGCTTGGCTATTTAACCACCGTGGAAAATAGTTATTCCTTAGTGACAAAACAAGCAGTAGAACAATTCCAAATGGACAATCAATTAGAAGTAACAGGAGAAGTTGATCAAGAGACAGCTAGTCTGATTGAAATACGCTTGAGCCAACACTTGAAAAAGACGGATCCTATGCGTCAAAAAGCGTTAGAAACATTAACGGAAATGATTCAATGAAAAGAGGGTAGGCTTTGAAGGAAAATACAATTATCGACACGTTTTGGTTAATCGTTAAATACATCCTTTCAGCCAGTGTCATTGCACTAATTATTCGTGGTTTTGTTTTGATTCCGGTTCCGGTAGAAGGTAATTCAATGAGTAATACGTTGATACAAGGAGATTTTGTCTTAATGGAAAAATTTACCAGTATTAAACGCTTTGACATTATTGTTTTTCAAATGAACGATGGCACAACTTATATTAAACGCGTGATCGGTCTGCCAGGGGATACGATCAGTTACCGAGAGAATCAATTATATGTGAATGATGAGCCCGTGCATGAAGAATTTTTACAAGCAAACTTAGCTGAAGATCATGAAGCAATTCCTTTCACGAACGATTTTGAATTTTACGAATTGATGGGCGTTAAAAAACTTGGTAAAGGCAGTTATTTTGTCCTAGGTGATAATCGCCGAGTTTCAAAAGATAGTCGTTCTTTTGGTTCGATTTCTGAGGAAAATATAATCGGTAAAGCTCGGCTAATTTTCTATCCTTTTTGGCGAATTCGGTTGATTTAACAAGAAAATTAAAAGATAAATCGTTTTTAGCTATTCATAAAAAAACAATCAATTCGTTTTTTAGTAGGAGTTCGCTTCCTACTTTTTTTCTTGAAAACAAAATAGTTTGATTTTTTAACGCTAACGATATATTTATACTTTAAACTAAGCACTTTAGGCATTGCTTGTTTCAAAAGAGAGAGGATACAAGACCAAACGAAATTACGAAACATTGAATAAAAATTAAACAAAAAATAAAAGGCTGATAAGGTTGCCTATTATAAACTAATAAATAAAAGCCTTAAATATAATAGATAGGAATTGAGTGAAAATGACCATCCAATGGTTCCCAGGGCATATGGCGAAAGCGCGCCGTGAAATTAGTGAAAAATTAAAATATGTCGATATTGTTTTTGAGTTAGTGGATGCCCGTTTGCCGCTATCTTCTAGAAATCCAATGTTAGACCAATTACTGCAACAAAAGCCTCGTCTAATCTTAATTAATAAAGCTGATTTAGCGGATACACAGCAAATTAAGTTGTGGGAAAAATATTTTGCAGAAAAAGGCTTTTATACACAAGCAATTAATGCACAAGAAAACAAATCGGTAAAAATAATTCATACAAAAGCAAAAGAAGCTTTAAAAGAAAAAATTGCTCGAGATCAAGCAAAAGGCTTAAAACCAAGAGCGATTCGGGTAATGGTTATAGGCATACCTAATGTCGGAAAATCGACCTTAATGAATCGCTTAGTTGGTAAAAAAATTGCCCAAACAGGTAATAAACCTGGTGTAACAAAAGGCCAGCAATGGCTACGTTCAGGTAAAGATTTAGAATTACTAGACACACCAGGGATATTATGGCCGCGTTTTGAAGATCAAGAAATTGGTAAAAAACTAGCCTTAACAGGAGCGATTAAAGATCAATTGCTTCATTTAGATGATATTGCGATTTATGGTTTAGAATTCTTTGCCCGTTATTACCCGGCTGCTTTGCAAAAACGCTACCATTTATCAGAAGATGACTTGTTATTAAGTGGTCCGGCATTACTAATTAAAGTGACAGAAAAATTAGGCTTTAAAGAAGACTATGAACGAGGTAGCGAGCGAGTCATATATGATGTCCGACAAGGAAAATTAGGTGGCTATACGCTTGATCGCTATGAAGAAATGAGTGCTTTAGATGACGAAAAATGAATCGATTGCAATCATCAAAGAAAAACTGTTACAAGTTGACCAACTACCCGATGCTTATGTCGAAAATTTAAGAAAAGATTCACGTATCGGGGTTCAAAAATTAATTACACAGTTAGAAAAGAAATTTGAAAAACAACGACAATTAATTGAACAATTTCAAGAAAAAACACTGTTTGAAAAGGGAGCCTATCAAAAGGGTTTCGAATGGATTGCTGGTATTGACGAGGTTGGTCGTGGACCGTTAGCTGGTCCGGTTGTCGCGGCGGCCGTTATTTTACCAAAAGATTGTGTAATCTTAGGCTTAAATGATTCTAAACAACTAAGTGAAAGTAAAAGAAACGCTCTAAAACAAGAGATTGAAGAAAAAGCTCTTGCGATTGGTATTGGGCAAATTAATCCAAGTGAAATTGACCAAATCAATATTTACCAAGCAAGTAAAAAAGCAATGATTCAAGCTGTTGAGGCGCTAAAAGTGTCACCTGACTTTTTATTGATTGATGCAATGACGTTACCACTAGCGCTTCCACAAGAAAAAATTATTAAAGGGGATGCACGAAGTATCTCTATTGCCGCGGCTAGTATCATTGCAAAAGTTTATCGCGATGATTTGATGAAAGAGTATGGGCAACAATATCCCGGTTATGGGTTTGAAAAAAATGCAGGTTACGGCACAAAAGAACACTTAATAGGGTTGGAAAAACAAGGAATAACGCCCATCCATCGCCTTAGTTTTTCACCTGTTTCAAATTATAAGGCAAAATAAATCGTTTCCTCTTTTTTTGCGTACTTAAGTAAAAAATAACTAAAAAGAGAGGGTCACGATGGATAATCAGGAAGTGCTTGAAAAGCTACTATTAAAATTAGTTTACTGTGATGGAATTGGAATTACGAATAAGTGGAAAATTTTAAACTTTGCTCAAAAATACGCAGAAATTCCTCTTACTTTAGACGTGATTAGAAAAAGAATTCAACCAACCAAGAATTGGGGTGTTTTTGTAGAAAGTTGGTTACAAACAACACCCGAGTGGTTAGAGGAAAAATTAAAAGATCAAAAATTTATCACTTATTTTTCAAAAGAATATCCTGAAAACTTACGACATATTGCCGATCCTCCGCTCGTTTTGTTTTATGAAGGTGATTTGAAGCTATTAGACTATTCAACTTTAGCTGTAGTAGGTGCGCGTTTAGCAACGCCATATGCATATAATGTGCTTTATCAATTAATTCCAAAGCTCGTTACAAAAAAGCAAGTCATTGTTAGCGGATTGGCCAAAGGAGTGGACTACTATAGTCATCAGTTAACGATTGGATTTGGTGGGAAAACCATTGGCGTGGTCGGATGTGGTCTAGACCTTTGTTACCCGAAAGAGGTGTTGCCAATTTTTTTAGAAATGAAAAAAAATCATTTAGTTTTAAGCGAGTACCCTAAAAATACGGCCGTTAAAAGACATCACTTTCCTATGCGCAATCGAATTATTGCTGGGATATCCCAAGGGACGTGTGTCATTGAAGCCAAAGAAAGAAGCGGTTCTTTAATCACGGCTCAACTTGCTTTAGAGTACGGGAAAGAAGTTTTTGCGATTCCTGGAGAAATTATTTCTGGGCAATCGAATGGTTGTCACCGCTTAATCCAAGACGGTGCGAAGTGTGTTTTTCAGTGGCAAGATATACTAGAAGAGTTGCCAAATTATTAAATTTATTTTTTATTTTATCTTTTTTAAAAATTTCCTTTCTTGACAAATTTTCTGCTTACCGATATGATAGGCTACGATTTATTGTGAAAGAATAGTACACCTATTATATAGAAGTATTTTGTTTAAGAAAGGAGCGCAATCGATTCATGGCTTATAAATATTTAGTGATTGTGGAGTCACCAGCAAAAGCAAAGACGATTGAAAAGTATTTAGGGAGAAACTATAAAGTTGTCGCTAGTGTGGGACATATTCGTGATTTACCAAAAAGTAAAATGGGAATTGATGTTGAAAATAATTACGAACCCCATTACATTTCAATACGGGGAAAAGGGGACGTCATCAAAGGATTACGTTCCGCAGCAAAAAAAGCAGAGAAAGTTTTTCTTGCAAGTGACCCGGACCGAGAAGGAGAAGCGATTGCTTGGCATTTAGCTTTTCTTCTCGGCTTAGATTTAAAAGATAAAAATCGCGTAGTCTTTAACGAAATTACGAAAGATGCAGTAAAAGCAGCGTTTAAAGAACCAAGAACCATTGATCTTGATTTAGTTGATGCCCAGCAAGCCCGCCGTATTCTAGATCGACTAGTCGGTTATTCGATTAGCCCGATCTTGTGGCGTAAAGTAAAAAAAGGTTTAAGTGCTGGCCGCGTTCAATCGATTGCTTTAAAAATTATTATTGATCGTGAAAGAGAAATCCGTAATTTTGAACCAGAAGAGTATTGGTCACTAGATGGAAATTTCCAAAAAGTTAAGAAAAAATTTAAAGCGAGTTTTTGGGGCGTAGACGGTAAAAAGAAAAAATTATCCAATGCTCAAAATGTAAAAGAAGTAACCGATCGTCTTGATGGTAAAGACTTTGAAGTAACCAAAGTAGAGAAAAAAGAACGGAAACGTCAAGCGGCCGCTCCTTTTACCACGAGTAGTTTGCAACAAGAAGCCGCACGTAAATTAAATTTTAGGACACGCAAAACAATGATGGTTGCTCAGCAGCTTTATGAAGGAATTGCTTTAGGAAAATCAGGAACAGTTGGGTTAATTACTTATATGCGTACGGATTCAAAACGAATATCTGATACAGCAAAAGTTGAAGTAACTGAATTTATTGAAACAACCTACGGAAAAGAATTCGTTGCAAACCAAAATAAGGCCACCAAAAACACGCAAGGGGCTCAAGATGCTCATGAGGCGATTCGACCGACGAGTACTTTGCGAACACCTGAAGAGATGGCGAAATATTTAGATAAAGATCAATTAAAATTATATACTTTGATTTGGTCACGTTTTGTCGCAAGTCAGATGACACCAGCTATTTTTGATACGATGAAAGTCACTTTAATGCAAAACAATGTTATTTTTATTGCAAATGGCTCAAAAGTGAAATTTAAAGGTTTTATGCAAGTTTATGTTGAAGGTAGCGATAGTGGCAAAGAAGAAAAAGATAATATTTTGCCAGACTTGGTTGAAGGTGATATTGTTCAATCGGTCGATATTGAACCGAAACAACACTTTACCCAACCACCAGCACGTTTTAATGAAGCAACTTTAATTAAAACCTTAGAAGAAAATGGGGTTGGACGACCATCAACTTATGCACCAACGCTTGAAACCATTCAAAAACGTTATTATGTTAAGTTGGCACAAAAACGCTTTGAACCAACTGAACTGGGAGAAATTGTTAATACATTAATTGAAGAATTTTTCCCACAAATTATAGATATTCATTTTACCGCTGAAATGGAAAATAGTTTAGATGCGATCGGAGAAGGAAAAGAAGAATGGGTCAAGGTTATTGATCAATTTTATCGTCCATTTGAAAAAGAGCTGATTAGCGCGGAAGAAAAGATTGAAAAAATTCAAATTAAAGATGAACCAGCCGGCTTTGATTGTGAGTTGTGTGGCTCACCAATGGTCATTAAATTAGGTCGTTATGGCAAATTCTATGCTTGTAGTAACTTCCCAGAGTGCCGGAATACTAAAGCAATTGTAAAAGAAATTGGTGTGGCTTGTCCATCGTGTCATGAAGGACAAATTATTGAAAGAAAATCTAAGAAAAATCGTATTTTCTATGGTTGTAATCGATACCCAGAATGCGAATTTGTCTCATGGGATAAGCCAGTTGGGCGTAACTGTCCGAAATGTGAGCATTTCCTAGTTGAAAAGAAAGTAAAAGGCGGAAAACAAGTCGTTTGTCCAAATGGTGACTATGAAGAAGCAGTACAAAAATAAAATCAAAGGAAACGGAATCATTCAAATAATCGATTCGGTTTTCCTTTTTTAAGACATAAAAGGGGAAATAAAATGAAACATGTGAATGTAATTGGCGCCGGTTTAGCCGGTAGTGAAGCCGCTTGGCAAGTAGCTCAAGCAGGAATTCCTGTCCATCTATACGAGATGCGCCCGGTAAAAACAACGGAAGCACACCATACGAATAACTTTGCTGAATTAGTTTGTTCGAACTCATTACGCGGTAATAGTTTAGCAAATGCGGTTGGGGTGTTAAAGGAAGAAATGCGTCAACTTAATTCAGTTGTGATTACTTCTGCTGATGAAACGGCTGTACCAGCTGGAGGTGCCTTAGCAGTCGACCGCCATGCGTTTTCTGAATTAATTACCAAACGTGTAAAGGAACACCCTTTAGTAACAGTTTTTACGCAAGAAATTACAGAAATTCCCGAAGGAGTGACCATCGTTGCAACGGGTCCGTTAACATCTGAACCGTTAGCGAAAGCGATTCAAGCGTTTAATGGTTCAGAAGGATTTTATTTTTATGACGCAGCAGCACCGATAATTGATCGCTCAACAATTGATATGGATAAAGTTTACTTGAAATCACGCTATGATAAGGGAGAAGCAGCCTATTTAAATTGTCCGATGACAAAAGAAGAGTTTGAAGCATTTCGTGAAGCATTGATCACCGCTGAGGTAGCCCCGCTTAAAGAATTCGAAAAAGAGAAATTCTTTGAAGGCTGTATGCCTATTGAAGTGATGGCCAATCGCGGGCCAAAAACAATGCTGTTTGGTCCAATGAAACCAGTCGGCTTGGAAGATCCCAAAACTGGTAAACGTCCTTATGCCGTAATTCAACTTAGACAAGACAATGCGGTTGCGAGTTTATATAATATTGTTGGTTTTCAAACGCATTTAAAATGGGGAGAGCAAAAACGTGTTTTCCGAATGATTCCGGGTTTGGAAAATGCTGAGATTGTCCGCTATGGTGTGATGCACCGGAATAGCTTTATGAATAGTCCGGAACTATTAGAACCGACGTATCAGTCTAAAAAACGTCAGGATTTGTTTTTTGCAGGTCAAATGACTGGTGTTGAAGGATATGTTGAAAGTGCAGCAAGTGGTTTACATGCAGGAATCAATGCGGCACGCTTAGTTAAAGGGGAAGAACCAATTGTTTTGCCACAAGAAACAGCAATGGGCAGTATGGCTTATTATATCACGCATGCTTCTGGCAAACATTTTCAACCAATGAATGCTAATTTTGGTCTGTTCCCAGAATTGACTGAACGAATTAAAGATAAAAAAGAACGTTATGCAGCGCTGGCTAATCGGGCGTTGTCTGCTTTAGAAGAAGTCAAAAAAGATTTATAAACAAAAGAACGTCTTTAGTCGGATAATAAAATCCAACTAAAGATGTATCTTTTTTTTTTGCTTATTTTTTTCTTGTAGAACGAAAGAACTTGCGTTATGATTCTTATTAATAAAAGGTGTTAGGTAGGTGAATCAAGTGATTGACTGGTTACAGGAATTGAATCAAATGTTGATGAAACAGCCGCTACTACTTAAAATAATCATTGGTTTAATGCTCATCTCGTTCGTGCTTTTTTCTTTGTACTTAGTGCTAAGTTTTATTTTTTTCCCAATCATGTACCTATACAATCACTTGACTGATAAAAATCAGACGAACGTCTTGTCAAGAGAAGATTTTTTGTTTGGGCAACTAACGGAAAAAATTCAAGGAAACACGATTGGAGAAGTGATGGAAATTGGTAGTGAAAGTGCCCGTTCCGTTTACCCTGCTAAATTCTATCGTTTACAAGATCAGGAAGAAAATCACTTACTTCCGGTGGGGACAAAAGTTTTAATTATCGATTTTGATGAACAAGGAATTGCTTTGGTCGTTCAAAGTAAAAATATAAAAACATTAATAAAAGAGGAGAGAATGTGAATGTTTATAATTTTTGAATTTTTAGGGAGTATCTTTTTTTGGGTAGTGCTAGTGGTTCTGGCAATCTTAATTTTTTTGATGGCTCGTTACCGTATTGGAAAACCGGATGAAGCCTTAATCGTAACTGGTTCGTTTTTAGGAAAAGAAGGCATCAAAATTTTAAGAAATAGCGGTACTTTTGTCATTCCAATTGTTCAAAAGGCCCATAAATTAAGTTTATTAACCCATAAATTAGAAATAGGAACGCCAGAAGTATATACCGAACAAGGGGTTCCGATTCTGGCGAGTGCAACAGTTTTAGTTAAAGTTGGTAATAGTGTTGAATCAATTAAAACAGCCGCAGAACAGTATTTAGGGAAATCTACCGCAGACTTAGAAGATGAAGCAAGAGAAGTTTTAGAAGGGCATTTGCGTGCAATTTTAGGGACGATGACTGTGGAAGCAATTTATAAAAATCGCGATGATTTCGCAGAACAAGTTCAAAAAGTCGCTTCAACGGATTTAAGTAAAATGGGGTTAGAAATTGTATCATTTACGATTAAAGATGTTACGGATCCAAATGGCTATCTAGATGCACTTGGACGCCCTCAAATTGCTGAAGTCAAAAAAAATGCAGAAGTTGCTGAATCAAATGCTTTACGCGAAACGCGAATTAAACAAGCTGAAAATGAGCAATTAGCGCAACAAGAAGAAATCAGACGTCGGACAGAAATTGCTGAGGCAAACAAAGAAATGGCGTTAAAACAAGCACAATATAAACAAGAGCAAGAAGTTGCAAATGCAAAAGCCGAGCAAGTAGCTACGGGAGAAATAATGAAAGTGCAATTGAACAAATTTCATAATTATTAGACTCTTCAAACCTTTGATAGAACAGTCTTTCAAAAAGACACAAAAAAGGAACCTCCCCATATGGTACAATTAGGTTGTCTCTGACAGACACGTACTCACAGG
>NZ_JAFBFD010000039.1 GCF_016909125.1 Enterococcus lemanii
AAAAGCCAAAATTAAATAACAAAAAAAGAAGAACCTGAGTCCTTCTTAATTATACGGATATTGCTAAACAACACTATTTGACAAAGAGCCAAAAAGAAGAACCTGAGTCCTTCTTAATTATACGGATATTGCTAAACAACACTATTTGACAAAGAGCCCAAAAAAACCACGAAACTCTTTTTTAGAGTCTGCGTGGTCTTTTTCATTTACACAAAAATTTTTGCTAAAAATTCAGCAATTTGTTCTTCTGTCGCAAAGACGTTCCCGGTTTGCTTTTGCATCACCGCAAAAAACAATTCTGAAACATTGGTTAAAACTTCGGTTTGCGTTTGCGCATCAGGAATATCATTCCAAACTGCAACGGCAACACCCGGTAATTGTTTTGGTTCTACCGGTACGACTTGTTGTTGTGGCCACATATCTGGTGTCCATGAATCAATCACTTTATGATAACTTGGATAAGTATACCCAGCATTTTCACCTAAAACATAATAAAAATAATTGTCGTTAAAATTCGTTACACGATAACCTTTTTCAATAAATGTTTCAACTGGAGCCATATTTTGGTTCCATTTCGTCCAGTAAGTAATTTCAACATTTTTTGATAATTTTACGACTTCTGCTCGATTCAAGCGGAAGAAGCCATCATTCCAAACTTGCGGAATAAAACCTAGACCGTTCACTTCTTCAATCACGCGGTTGACGTAGCCTACAAAGGCATCAATCCCTGCAGCTTTTTCTCCATAAATTTCTTTGGCATACGTTTGAATTTCGGGATAAGCTTCCATCTCATCAAAATCAACAAATTCATCGGCACCAATATGGAAATAGGTACTCGTTGAAAATAATTCAGCAAACTCGCGGTAGATTGAAAGAATAAATGCAACGGCTTCTGAATTTGCAATATTTAGCGCCGTCGGATTTTTTTCCAAAGAACCGTCTGGATTTTTTTTGACAAGTTGCCATTCGGGATGTGTTTTTAAAATTTGGCGCAAGTGGCCCGGACTATCAAAATCCGGTACAATTTCAACTCCCGCTGTTTGAGCGTATAATATAATCTCGCGAATTTCGGCTTTCGTTAAAAATTCTGCTGAAACAATTTCAGGTGCCGTTTCACATTCAATTCGGAAACCTTCATTTTCAGAAAAATGCAATTGCAACACATTGAATTGAGCAAAATTCAATGCATCAATAAATTTTAAAATGGTTTCTTTTGAGTAATATTTACGAGCCATATCTAACATAAAAATACGACGTGGTTGCGCGAATGCTACAGGGATTTTCCCTTCAGGTAGTTCGCCTAAAAATACTCTTAAAATAGCGTAAGCAGCCGTCCGTAAAGTTGCTTTTGTACAAGTGCCGGTAATAATCAAACCTTGCGCCGTTCTTTCAACCGAACTTGTGGCTGCTTGACGGTCCAAAATTAATTGAACCGTTGCATCCGCTTCTTTCGTAATCACTCCTGGAGCCTGATCAATTTTTTCAAGCAATTGATTCACTCGACGAGCAATTGGTAATAGACTTTGATGATTGATACTTAAAGACCAGCCATTAGCAAATAACATCTATCTTTCTCCTCGTGTAAACCCATGATTGTTTATAACATCTTTCATCCAGTAACTACTTGCTTTATCCGAACGACGGTAATTGTCATCACGGTTAATTCGGTAGTAACCATAACGGTTTTTATAAGCATTTAACCATGACCAGCAATCAGAGAACGTCCACATGTGATAACCAAAACAGTTCGTTCCTTCATCGATGGCTTTGGCTAAATATTCTAAATGCTCTTCTAAAAATTCAATGCGGTAATCATCTTGAATCACGCCATTTTCATCCATGAATTTTTCTTCGCCTTCAACACCCATCCCATTTTCAGAGATGAACCAAGGCATGTTGCCATAATCGTTTTTCATGCGCATCGCAATGGTGTAAATGCCTTCTGGGAAAATTTCCCAACCACGGTGCGGGTTAATCCGTTTTTCTGGCCAGTTATAGCCACGTGCCCAAGCCCCTGGTGATTTCGCAGGAAACTCTGGATTTTCAACGGCTTGTACACGCAATGGTTGGTAATAGTTCACCCCAACAAAATCGACAATATTGTTCGCAAATGTTTCACGATCGCCTTCTTGAGTGATTGGCAATAAATCACTTTCTCTAAACATTTCGATTAATTCTGCTGGGAAATGACCTAAAACAACTGGATCTAAGAAGCTACGAATATAAATTAAGTCCGCTCGACGACGTGCTTCTTGATCAGCTGGCTCATCGCTCTTAGCATAAACAGGTGCTAAGTTTAAGATAATTGAAATTTTGCCATCGTTGTGTGGGTTGTTGCGATAAGCTTCAACGGCTTTGGCATGTGCTAACATGGTATGGTACCCTACTTGAATTGCACGTTTAAAGTCGCGAACTTTTGGCCAATGTGCATCCCCCATGTACCCACACTCAATGTGAACAAGCGGCTCATTAAAGGTTGCCCATTTTTTAACTAAATCGCCAAATTGCTCAAAAGCCGTTTTCGCATAAAAAGCAAAGTGATCCACCGATTCACGTGCTTCCCAACCACCTTTTTCCATTAACCACCAAGGCATATCAAAGTGGAATAAGTTAATCATCGGTTCCACACCATTGTCTAACATCTCTTGGAAATAACTACGGTAAAATTCAACCGCTTTTGGATTTAACGTTTTGCCATCTGGTAATAAACGTGTCCAAGCAATCGAAGTCCGATAAGAATTTAAATTCATTTTTTTCATTAAAGCCACGTCTTCTTTATATTGGTAATAAATATTAGACGTGTCGTTTGGCCCTACACGATCAAAGAATAACTCTGGTTCCATTTCAAACCATTTATCCCAAGTTGATGGACTCTTACCATCGACTAAAGCAGCACCCTCTGTTTGTGGGGCAGAAGTCGCCGCACCCCATAAAAAATCTTTTGGAAATTTAATCATTTTCCTCAATCCTCCTATGATTATTAACTTAACTCTACTAAGTAAACGAATACAAAACAATATGTGTTTTTTCTTAATGCCTATTCGCAAGGAATACACATTCTAATTTGGCTTTAAAGACGCCTTTTTTAAACGTAATTCCGAAAAATCTAAAAACTTGGCTAAAAACCAAGCATAAACAAAACTAAATAAAATTCCTACCGCAACGGAAAGCCAACCATAAGTAAAAAACCCAAAGGCTAAAACACTAAAGTTCAGATTACGAATCATTTTTGCAATCGAACGCTTCGGATTTTTTTGATGTAAAACAAGCGCAATGACATCCACACCAACTGTCGAAGCACCTTCAGAAAGACAACAGTAATAACCAAAGGCAATCACGACACAAGCCAAGAGAAAATCAAGTGGTAACCAAATCGTCAACTGAAAAGGCCATTCATAAAACAACGTAAAAAAGAACATATAAGACAAACTACTAACCAAAGACTTCATTAAACTCGCTTTTCCTAAAAATAGCCAACAAATAATTAATAGAAGAACGGTTAAGCCATTGGTTAAATAGGGCAATGGCAAACGCGTTATTTTTTGTAAGACTAGCGATAAGCTCGTCACGCCGCCATTAATAATCGCATGTGGAACCATCCATTTCGCATAGGCAATCGCTAACAAAAGATTCCCTAGCATGATTTTCAAAATAGAAAGAATTGTTTTCTTATGTTGAATAATTGTCATTTTTCCTCACTTCACACAAAAAAAGGGAGGAGTTGTTCCCCCAGCTCCTCCTTTTTTGATGTTTTATTCAATTTTATAAACTTGGTATAAATCTTCATGACATAAATTTTGATTAATCGTATCCAGATTGCTTGCCTGACCTGTATTCAAATCGGTAACTTTGTGAACAGCAAAAGGCAATTCCTCAATGACTAGTGGGTTCGTTTGCCCTTTTTCATGAAAAGCATAATAAGTCGCACCTTTTTGCGTAAAGTACCAGCCTTCAGCCACTTTAAAATGAACGGGGCGTGTTTCATAAATTCCTTCACCAAATTGATCGAGCCATTTCCCTAGTGGCTCTAAAATGGTGAATGCTTCATTGGGTAACGTGCCATCTGGTTTTGGCCCGACCCCTAGAATGATATTCCCACCCATCGCGACCACTTTTACCACACTAGTTAAAATTTCTTCAAAAGATTTATAAGTGTCGTTTGGACAAAAGCCCCAGTTTTTAGCTAAAGGAATATTACTTTCCCAAGCTTTTGTTGGTGGTGTATCTGGAATTTTTCTTTCTGGCGTCACATAATTTTCGTGGATACCGCCAATGCTACGGTCAACCATTAAAAGGTCTGGTTGTTGGGCACGGACGTCGGTTACAATGCGATCCATGTCCAGTAACTCATTGCGCTTATTTACCCAGCCACCATCTAACCACATCAAATCTAAGTCGCCATAAGAAGACGCTAATTCAACAAGTTGATCATGGACAAATTGATCATATTGCGCCCAACGTTCTGGGTATTCAAGTGGATTATAACTTGCATACCGCCCTTTTGCATGTTCGCCTGGAACCCAGTAAAGTGGTGAATGCCAATCTGGTTTTGAATAATAAGCGCCAACCCCCATGCCTTGTTCTCGAAAGGCATCTGCCACTTCAAGAAATAAATCAGCACGTTCATTGGTTGCAAACGGACAAGGGGCAGCCGTCACTTTATAGTCGGAATATTTTGTGTCGTACATATTAAAACCATCGTGGTGCTTCGTTGTAAAAATCATATAACGAAAACCAGCTTCTTTACAACGTTTCGCCCATTCTTCTGGATTAAAAGCATACGGATTAAAGCTATGGTTTAGTCCCCAATAATCTTTGCGCAACTCATCGATTTGATTGCGCCAGCCACCACGTTTTCTAGCCCAGTCGTCTTCTTCTGACATTTGCCAAGATTCGACAATCCCAGCGACTGCATATAAACCCCAGTGAAAAATCACACCAATTTTTTGATCTTTAAACCACTCTAACTTTTGTTGAATATTTTCAGGTAATTGTTCTTCATAGCCTTCGTAAGTTGCGGCTATATTTTCTTCAATATCCGCCCGAATCTTAGTCATTTGTTGCTCCCTACTTTTCTCTTTTAATTAGCGGTTAATCGAACGCGCCATAATCTGAATCGTATGCTTCACGCCACGGATTGCCACCGACATGTGATAAATATTTTCACACGGTGCCACACCGCTATAACCCGCGTCACCAATGTGGTGTAAATCAACGCCACACATTTTATTCCATAAAGCAATTTGACGAATGGTTTCAGGAGAGGCACTTTCTTGACTGGTGCCAATCGCTGACATCGTTAACATGCCTAGCGATTTGGCTTTTTTAACCGCTGTTTTTAATTCTTCTTGATCAAAACCTGGAACCGTTCCAACCGCTGGTAATAACAAGATGTCTGCACCCGCTTGAGCAAATGCTTCGATCGCACTCGTTGTCATAATTGGTTCATCCACACCAGCACTATGCATTTTACCAGCAATAATTAAACCACTAAAGTTTTCTTTCCCAACTTGAATCGCTGCTGCAATCTGTTCATTGGTCACCCCTGTTCCAGGATTTCCGGTTAAACAAATAAAATCAACACCAAGTTTTTCTGCCGCTTGGAAAGTTGCAGCTGTGCTTTTACGACCATTCCCAATTTGGACTTTTTCACCCATTGTGATTTGATCTTCGGCAACTGGCTCTAAGTTAATCCCAATTAAACGTCCAGTTAAATGTTTTAACTCTTCAATTGGGTTTCGTGTATTTTTACTTGGATTTGCCCAGTAATCAAAGGCCTCTGATAGACCAATTCCTGGCAAGCCAATGACTACCGGGTTAAAACAGTCAAATAAGTTTAATAACAACATGTCTGCGCCAAAAGCGGCAGCAAGTTCTGCGTTCGTTGTACTATCGGTTGCAGTAGCACTACAACAAACATTTTCACTAACAATTACGCGCCCATCACTTGCTTTAATTGCTTCAAACATCTCCTCGCGATTCATTTGGCGAATTTCTGAAGCAGTGGCACTAATTAATCTTTTTACCATGTTTTACACTCTTTTCTAACGATATTTTTCACGGAATTGACCAGGTGTCATCCCCGTAATTGTTTTAAATTTTCTTGTATAATTTGAAACATCATAATAACCTGCTGAGGCAATGATGTCTTTAATTGGCTGATCGGTTTCAATTAAATCACGTTTAATTTTTTCTAAACGACGGTCTTGTACATATTTCGAAAAAGTCATGCCACTTTCTTTTTTGATAAAACGGCTTAAATACGAAACCGACACTTCAAATTCTTCCGCAACAGACTCTAAAGAAAAATCTTGTGACGCGTAATGTTCATCTAAATAAGCAAAAATTTCTTTTTGTAGTTCTGATTCTTGGTTTTTCGGATTTTTTAAGACCGTCACGCAAATCTCTTTACTCATCGCAATTAAAGCCGTTTCTAGTTCGTAAATATTACTAAATTCAGTTGCCTTTTCAGCGATTTTAAAAAAGGACTCCCCAACAATCTCGACCCCTACGGTAACCACACTATTCAGTAGATAATAGCTATAAAGCTTCATCCCCGCGACAGTTGGTTGATCTTGAATTCCTTTTTGAACCATTTGTTTAATCGTCTCGGTGGCAATTTCATAATCCCCTTGTTGCAAACTTTGACGCAATTTGATTTGTTCTTCCGTCGGATATGAGAATACCTCATTTTTCTTGGAGTGCTTAATATCATGGAAGAATAACGTTTGGTTTGGCAACCCCGAAACGGTGTGATACTCAAGTGCCGCTAAGCCTTCGATATAAGAATTGTTGATATTTACTAGTTCTTTGACAACGGAACCTACCCCAACTGCTGGACCAACCACGTTTTCTAAGACGATTTTAGCCACAATTTCTTTGACGACTTGTTGTGGATTACTCCCTTGATCCAAGCTAACCAACAAGGCAATCGCTTGAGAAGATAACAACTCAGAACCATACGCTCGATACGTCTCCCCGCTTAAGTCATCTAAAAAACTCATTAAAAATTCTTGGTTTTGAATGCTTGTTTCTGTCGTAACCATTTTGGTATCAACTAACATCACAAAATAGCCTTGATCATATAATTGAACATCAACGGCTTTTAATAACAATTGCACTTCTTTTTCGTCTTTAAAACGTCCCATTAATAACTTACGCAAAACTTGTTCACGTGCATGCGGGGTCTGGCGACGAATTTCTTGGTGAAGTTCTTTGTTTTGTTTTAAAAACGTCACTACTTGGTTACCAATCTGATCGATACTACCTAATTCTTCATCTGCTGAAGGGGTACCAATTTGTTGTTCCATTAATTTTTCTAACTCACGGATTGGTTTATATTGTCTTTTTGTAATAAAAATAACAATTGCAATCCCTGCCGCTAACAATAGCAAAACAAAAAATAAAGATTGCATCCGTGCCCGTTTAACATCTTTTAAGGCGAGGCTTGAGTTCGTCAAAGCAACGTAGCGAATCCCAAAATCTTGGTCTTCGACAACACTAATACGATAAACCCCTTCATCGGTTCGCTTCGTCGTCCTCTGCAAAAGCTCTTCCACTTTTTGTGGTGTCTGCATATACGAAGGTATTTGTCCTTGAGAAGACGACGCTAGCAAGGTATTTTGCGCATCAAGCATAAAAACCTTCCCGGTCTCTTGATTAACTGCTTTATCAAGGGCTTGTTGAATATCAGACATCTTCATGGTATACACGACGGTTGCATAAGGAACGCCTTCTGCGGTGACAATTGGAACAAAATAACTTAATAAACCTAACTCATCACTACTTTTCGCTTTTGAGACCGTTTGCATATAAGGAACAGTTGTTTGCAACGCTTCTCTCAACGACTGGTCTTCAAAAGAAAAATCGGCATACCGTAGTTGAATAAACGTCCGTAAATCAAGCTTTCCGTTTGAAGAAAAAATTTCATTTGGTAAATTGTAATAATAGATATAAAGCTCTTCGATTAAACTACTATAAAATTTATAACGTTGTAATTCTCTTGTCATTTCGGAGGCATAATAAGGGTGTGTCGCCATTTTTTCCGTTAAAAGATTGCTGTACCCCATTTGCTTGGCAATTAAATCTAATTGCGTTAAGTTCCCTGACATAATCGATTGAACTTGAATCAATTGATTGTTCGCAGATAAATCAATTTGATCGTTAATACTGGTTGTTGACGTTTGATACCAAATCACTGAAACAATCGAAAACGGTAACAAAAAAGCCATTAAGTAAGATACGACATAGCGATAGAACGTTTTTTTCTTAAAATCAAAACGAACTTTATTCAAGGAGAAGTAAGGTTTTCTCATAAAGAATCAACCTTTCCTTCAATTTTCTTCATTCCTTGAAGGGCAAACCACATGACCGGCAAGACAAATAAAGGAACGCCTGCAATCACTAATAAAATTGGAAAAGCAACATAAATCCCCATTACTAAAAAAGAACCGATTAACATCGCAATAGATTCTGTTAAATTCGTAAAAAACAACCCAATTGCTTGACGTAAATACTGCTTATAAGTTAACTCATAACGGCAAAGTGTCGGAAACACAAATAGACACGCACCAAATAATAAAATTAAAATTAAAATTAGCCCATAATGAATAATTGGTACTTGAAGATAGATTTTTGAAATTCTTAAATCAAAAACTAAAAACAAGAACAAGCTAAGCATGGTATAACCTAAATAATTACTCATCTTAAAATATTTTAGATAAAACGCTTTAAATGAGTCAGGAATTTTCACAGAGTCTTTTCCACGAATGATAAAAAGATAAATAACTTGAAAAACTGAAGCCAATGCTGGAAAAAAACCTAAAACAATCCCACCTCTTAACGTATATAAAACAAATAAAAGCTGCAAATACAGGCCTTCAATCATCCTTTGTCCTAAAACGTAACTGCCTTTAATAATTCCTCTCATTTCTTTCATATAAATGAAGCCCCCCTTAAAACTACTAAGGATAGCTTAACATAAAATGAGGTTTTTTTTTAGTTTAAAACTATAAAAAAACGCTAAGAATTCACAAATCTTCCCCTGTTCAAAAGAAAAAAGTAAAGATCAGAGAATAAAAACTCTAAATCTTTACTTTTTCAACAAAAGAAAGGCAATCCCTTCTTGCATTAAGACAAATTATTCAGCACTTGCCCAACGGTCATACGCACCTTGGTAAATTTTCACGTAGTCTTCTACGCCCATGCCTTTAATTGTGTCAACATATTTATCCCAGTTTGATAATGGTTCAACACCTGTGATAAATTTCGCTTCCATTTGCTCTACGTAAGTCTTCAAGTCAGTTGCGTTATCACGAACTTTATCTGACTCTTCAGAAGTTAAGTATAATAATGGGAAAGTAACTTTAGCAAATGGTGTAATTTTTGTTTCGGTTTCTTCTGTAATGAAGTCTTGGAAAGTTGTATCTGGGACATCGTTTGCGTTCGCTTTAACTGATGTTGCAGGATCGCTTGGGAAGCCCATTGTTGGTACAGTAATACCGTAGTTTGGTGTTACTTTTGAACGAGCTGTTTCTGAATCAGCTGGATCTACGCCTTCAGCAAAAATACGAACTTGTTCGCCTGCATCGTTTTTCGCATACTCCCAGAACGCGCCTTCTGGACCAACGTTTAATAAATCAGATCCTTCTTTACCGTAGAAGTAATCAACCCAACGTAAAGTTGCTTCTGGTGAAGGGTTTTTGCTTGTAATCGCAAATGTTGCACGAGCCATACGTGTACTTGCTGGCATAATTGGTTCTGGAGAAATATCAGATGTTAATGGACCAAACATTGGATCGATAATCGCGTCTACTTCTTTACGACCTGTTGTAAAGAATGAGAACCAGTCTGGGAATAAACCGATTTGATTGTTTTGGCCTTTCGCTTTCTTTTGCTCATCTGCTTGAGAATATACTTCAGGATCTAATAATTTTTCAGAGTACAATTTGTTCATGAATGTCACGAACTCTTTGTAGTTTTCAGTAATTGGCGTATAAACAACTTTACCGTCAATTTCTTCAATTCCACGTTCAGTAATACCAAATGCTGACATTAACCATGGGCGTGTTGAATCCATTTTAACGTCTGTCAATGGAATTTCGTCGGCTTTACCGTTACCATTTGGATCTTCGTCACGCATACGAACTAATAAATCGTAGAACTCATCCACTGTTTTTGGTAATTCTGTTACGTTCAACGCTTTTAACCATTCGCCATTGTACCAAACTGGACCACGAGGCCAAATCGCAGTGTTGCCACGGTGAATCATTGGTAATGAATAAATGTGACCGTCTGGTGTTGTAATTGATTTACGGATATCTGGATTTTCTTCTAAAATTTGGTTAAAGTTTGGCATATTATCGGCAATTAAATCTTCAATTGGCACTAAGATTCCTTGCTTACCATAGTCCATTTCCATTGCAGTTGTTAAAGAGTTTGAATCCGTTCCAAATAAAACATCCGCTAAATCGCCTGAAGCAAAAGCTAAGTTTAATTTTGTCGCAAAGTCAGCCATTGGAGGTGTCGTGAAAGTAAAATCAATATTTGATTTTTCAGCCATTGTTTTGAACACAGCCATGTCTTTCCATTCTGCTGCACCAGTACCTGGGCCCATCATGGTCATAGAAAGTTTTTCTTTCACAACTGGGAATTCCCCAACTGTTCCTAATTCAACGTCTGCCCCTGCATTTTTATCAGAGCCACCGTTGCCGCATGCTGCAAGTAACATTCCGCATGCAAATAAACCCATTAATACTTTTGTTTTCTTCATCTCTTTCTCCCCTTCGAAAAGATTATTATTAAATCGGCGAATGGCCGTTTTAAACAAATTTAGTTTTTTATCCTTTAACGGAACCTACCATCATACCTTTAACAAAGTATTTTTGTAAGAATGGATAAACCGCAATGATTGGTAACGTTGAAACAATCATCACACCATATTTAATTACGGCTGCTAATTGTTGTTTTGAATACATTAATTCAGCCATTTCAGAAGTCATTGTACCACCAATTGAGTTTGATGACATATCTTGTAAAACTAAAATTTCACGTAAAACCATTTGTAATGGGTACATTGATTTGTCTGATAAGTAAATTAACGCGCTGAAGAATCCGTTCCAGTGACCAACCCCATAAAACAATGCCATAACCGCAATGATTGGTGTCGATAATGGTAATACAATCTTCATGAATAATTTAAAGTCTGAACAACCATCGATAATGGCTGCTTCTTCCATTTCACGTGGAATCGTTGATTGGAAGAATGTTCTTGTAACTACGATATTATAAACAGAAGCTGCACCAGGTAAAACCAATGCCCAAACAGTGTTTAACATGCCTAAGTTTTTAATTAATAAGTAACTTGGAATTAAACCACCACTTACAAACATCGTAATTAATAAGAATGTTGTAAAGGCACGATGTCCGTAAAAGTCTGGACGTGATAAAGCGTAAGCAGCCGGTAACGTTACTAATAAGTTAATTGATGTACCTAACGCTGTATAATAAATGGTATTTAAGTACCCACGCCAAATACTATTGTTTTCTAAAATCGTTTTATAGCCTTCTAAAGTGAAACCTTTCGGGAATAACCACATCTCGCCTGAGTTTACAAATTGTGGATCACTAATTGAAGCACTAATAATGTAAATCAATGGATATAAGACAATTCCAACCGCCAAAATAATGAAGATGTAGTTAAAACCCATGAAGATTTTATCGGCTTTGGTGTCTTTGACTAATCGATTGTTCATATGTATCTCCTTCCTAGAATAAGCTTGATTCGCCTAATTTAGCGGCAATTTTGTTTACAGTAATCATTAGAATCGCGTTAATTGCGGAGTTGAATAAACCAACCGCTGCAGCGTAACTATATTGAGCTTCTAACAAACCTTGTTGGTAAACAAAAGTCGCAATAACGTTAGAAGATTCCATATTTAATGGATTTTGCATTAATAAGATTTTTTCATACCCTAAGTTCATCACAGAACCGACGTTCATGATTAATAAAATCACCATTGTTGGTCGAATAGTTGGTAAGTTGATATGCCAAATACGTTGCAGGCGACTTGCACCATCAACAATGGCTGCTTCGTGTAATTGTGTATCAACCCCAGCTAAAGCAGCGAGATAGATAACAGATCCCCAACCAGTTCCTTGCCAAACACCCGATAATACATAAACGGTTTTAAACCAACGTGGGTCTTCCATAAATGAAATTGGTTCGATTCCAATAAAACCTAACGCGTGGTTAATGATACCCGTTGATGGATTTAAGAATGCTAAAATCATACCAACCATAACAACCGTTGAAATAAAGTTTGGTGCATAAGTAACCGTTTGCGAGAATTTCTTTAATGGTCCATCTTTAATTTCATTTAATGCCAAAGCTAAGATAATCGGTAATGGAAACCCTACCACTAATGAATACACGCTAATACCTAAAGTGTTTTTAAGTAAATCCCAGAAATAATAAGAATCAAAGAAACGATTAAAGTGTTTAAATCCTACCCAAGGACTCCCCCAAACACCTAACGCTGGGATGTAATCTTTAAATGCAATGATTACTCCGTACATAGGAATATATGAGAAAATCAAGAAACTTAAGAATGCCGGTAAGATAAAGACATATAATTGCCGACTAGAAATAATTGCTTTTTTTCTTTTTTCTCGTTGCTTTTGCTTTGCCGTTAATTGCGGCTTGTTGCCAGTTAACTCCATTTTTTTTCCCCCTTCAATTCGTTTGTCACCTGAACACGCTTTCAGCTTACCGTGTTTTGCAATGGTACTCAATATGTGATTCTTGTTCACGCTTTATTCGTTGGTATATCAACCTTTCTTCACATTTGACTATTGTTTTCTTTCTTAAATATTCCTTGATTTTTCGGCAATCTGCCCAAAAATAATGTGTAAAAACCGCTTTCAATATGTAAAACTTTCAAACGATTCCTTCTTTTTGGATTTTGTACTATACTTGTTTTGATAAATTTGAAAGGGGATACTTTAATGAAAGCGTTACATTTTACTGGTGATTTAACTCTCATTGAAAAGGGAGTCAAGCTTTTAAGCAACAAATTAAATTTCACTTGGGCATCCGATGGCACAATGATCCAAGTTAGGCAACAAGGAACAGATTTAATTGTTTCAAAAAGTGAAGACGAAATTAAAATTGTTTTCGACAAACCGGCACATTTTTTCCGTGGTTTAACTTTACTATTAAAACACTGGGATGATCCTTCATATGAACTACATGAAACACCCCACTTTGATTTGATTGGCCCGATGGTTGACACCTCACGAAATGCGGTACCAACGATTGAGAAAATCAAAGAGCTCCTTGAAACTTGTAGTACGATGGGACTCAATCAATTCATGCTTTATATGGAAGATACTTATGAAATTCCCGAATATCCTTACTTTGGTTACATGCGTGGTCGTTATACTTATGAACAATTAAAAGAATTAGACGATTACGGTTTTGCATTAGGGATTGAAGTCATCCCTTCCATTCAGGTTTTAGGACATTTAAAAAACCCTTTAAAATGGAACTTCGCGCGTGAAATGAAAGACACCGAAGATATTTTGCTTGTCGATGAACCAAAAACCTATGCCTTTTTAGAAAAAGCCATTCAAGCCGCTAGCAAACCATTTCGTACCAAAAAAATTCATATCGGCATGGATGAAGCGCACACTTTAGGGCTAGGCCGCTATTTACAAAAAAATGGTTTTACCAACCGTTTTGACATCATGAACCGTCACTTAGCCAAAGTTTTAGAAATTACCAATCAATTAGACCTTGAAGTTGAGATGTGGAGTGATATGTACTTCAGATTAGGCTCAAAAACGGGTGATTATTACGACCCTGAGTTTGATATTCCAAAAGAAGTAGTCGCAAATATTCCTGACGTCAAAATGGTTTATTGGGATTACTACCACCATAATGAAGCCGAATACCATCACTTATTAGAAAGTCATAAGTTATTAGAAAAACCAATCGTCTTTGCTGGTGGCATTTGGACTTGGAATGGGATTGCGCCAAACTACGGTAAATCAATCGCTTCCACCCAAGCTGCCTTAAATGCTTGTAAAAAACAAGGAATTCAATCCATTTACGCCACTTTATGGGGCGATGATGGTGCAGAAACACCACTTGATTCAGCCTTACTTGGTTTACAGTTATTTGCTGAACACCAATTTAATGAGGAAGTGTCAGATGAGTTATTAGCACAACGCTTTAATGAAATTCAAAACGAAGAAATGGCAGCTTTCTTATTACTTGATTTGTTTGATCAAACACCAGGAGTGGCTCCTAACAACCCAGACGCTTCAGCAGTAAGTAAAATCATTTTGTATCAAGATTTACTTTTAGGTTTATATGACGAAACCATTTCACACTTTGACTTAACGACTCATTATACAGAATTGGCTAAGCAGTTGAAACAAGCACACTATTCTGAAAAAATTAGCCCGATGTTCCATCACTACACCCTTTTAGCCGATTTATTAGCGATTAAAGCGGATCTAGGAAACCAATTACAAAAAGCGTATCTTGCACAAGATAAAGAAGAAATGACGCGTCAATTAAAAACAATCGCTCGCGCAAAAGAACTCGTCGAAGAATTACGTTTGAGCCATCGCCAACTATGGTTTGAAGCAAACAAACCATTTGGCTGGGAAATTTTAGACATTCGTTACGGTGGTATCCTAAGTCGAATCGATACAACCGTTTGGCGAATCACGGAATGGTTAACCGATAATGACCCAATTGAAGAATTAGCAGAAATGAAGCGACCATTTGATGGTCCATACTTAATGCCTGAAGGAATGATTGGCAGAAATCTATATCATGGTATAATTAGTCCAAGTAAATTATCTGATGTTTAAGCAGTTAATTTTGAAAGGATGATTTTTATGCTCAAAAAAGGATTCATCGCGGTCGCAGGTCTCTTGTTTTTAGTGTTGATTGTCAATTATTTCAATCAAGCGCAAGAAATTACTGATAACATTCAACAAGAAGCTGGCCAAGTGGAAATCACTGGCAAAATAAAAGACGAAACCCAAGCGCAGGCAGCCCTAGCTGTTTTACAAACAAACTTAACAGCCGCTAACGAAAAAGACTTAGCGCTTTATATTCAGACACTTGTTCCAGAAGCTAGAGAAGCGACCAAATCAGAACTCGAAAAAACTTTTGCTGAATATGATTTAGAACACACGCTTTTATCTTTTGAAGTGATGAAGCAAACCGATGACTTATTGCAAGTCAAAACACAGCAAAAAACGATTAACCTCGGTAAAAACAAATACCGCAACCACATCACCGAAGCCCATCATACTTTTGTCAAAGAAGATGGCCAATGGTTGATCAAAGAAGTCTCCATGTCAAATACGCAATTTATTTAATGAATGTTAGTGACTTACTACAAAAAACAATGGCCATGATAACTGTCATGGCCATTGTTTTTAGCTAACGTCTACTGAATAATTGCCCAATTTTCAAGATTTCTTTTTGAATGGTCCTTAACAGTGGAACCACTTTAAACGTTTCAATGTTTTTTACTTAATCGGTAAACATTCGCGATTGCTCACGAATAAAAATTCACTCCGTTGATTTTTATTCGCATTTTCTTCTTTTATTGTTCGAGTTTAATTCCTTGTTTCTCATAAATAAAAGTTTTATACTTTCTAAAGAATAACCAGAAAAGAGATGTTCAAAATTAAACCTTGGAAAAAAATTTCAAAAAAAGGGAAAATCAATCGTGTGATTGCTTTTGTTCTTCTCCTCATTAGTGGGTATTTTACTTTTACATTTCTGACGAATCACATCAAATTAAACAAAACGATCATAGAGGAATGGCCATCAAATAATGACGTGCACAATAGTAACACAAAATCAGCACAACTTGACGTCCCTTTTATTCACCAACTTGAAGCACCTTCTCTAATTAATGGTTGTGAAGTCACTTCTTTAGCCATGCTTTTAAATTATTATGGCATCGACGTGAGTAAAAAATACCTTAGCAGAACAAATCGCAACCGTTCCAGTGGAATATGCAGATGGTTTTAAAGGTGACCCTAACGAAGGTTTTGTTGGGGACATGAACGATGAATTTTGGGCGATGGGCGTCTTTGTCTCCCCCATTGCTGATTTAGCCAATCAATATGCCCCGATTGGTTATACCGTCGTTGCAAGTGAAAAGACTCCTTTAGATGATTTACTTGAACAAGTTGCTTCAGGACAACCGGTTTGGACGCTTGTCACCATTGACTTCATTCCCCCTGAAAATAGCGATTATAAATTATGGGAAACAAGAAATGGGGAGTTATATTTAACGACCAACATTCATGCAGCCGTGATTACTGGATTTAATGACACATACATTTACGTAAATGATCCATTAGAAACGAAAGATCGACCAATTGCACGTCAACAATTTGAACAAACTTTTAATGAAATGGGCAACCAATCACTTTATTTCACCCCAATTTCATAAGCTCAAACAAACTACCCGATGCACGCCCTTTTTATAAGGGAGGCATCGGGTAGTTTACTTATAGCAAATCGCTTAAATTTTATTTTCAACGCAAAAATAAATTTCATGAAGGAGTTACTTTTTTGCTTGAAAGCTTTAAATCTTATTCACCTAAACCAACTGTACGAATTTCGTATGGCGTCACCGTTGTTGAATAAACTTCATCCATTTTTTCTTCCAATAGGTTTAATAACTCTGGTTGAACAGAATCTTTTGTAATTACAACTTCTTCAGCAGTATCAGCCATGTTAAATCCACGTAAAATAATGTGGTTATCTGCTTTACGACGTTTTAAGGCAGTTGGGACAAATTTTTCTCCAGTTAAGGTAATAAATTGACGACTTGCAGCAAGCGTACCAGCTTGAACAGGCAATTGTGCTGTCGTAAATGGTACTTGAGCAGTGTAAGTACGTTCGTAAGTTGCATAGCGTGTTTCAGGTGCACCATGTAATTCTACGCTATAGTTAAAGGTATATTCTCCAATACATTGCGCTTCTGGTGTTGGGAAGTAACCCCAATCCCCTAATTCGCCAACCGCACGTAATAAAGTGACGGCGATTGTTTCGCTGTTGACCACTTCATACTCGTTTAAGCCGTAGTTTCCGACCGTTACGCCATAGTTTTCATCGTGTAAGTTCGCAAACATATGTTGATGTTGCGCATTCGTTGGATTTTTCCAGCTTGCACTTACACCGTTTGGACGAGTAACCACTTCATAAATACTATCTGCTTCATGTGTGTCGACATTGACTAAACCAGTTGGGAATAAGACACGTAAACGGTGGTCTTTCATTTGGTTGTTAATGCTTGTTTCAAAATCAACTTTCGCACTATCTTGTGTAATGGTTACTAGTGTTTTGATTTCAAATGGTGCCGTTTTACTTGAACGTTGTGCTTGGCGAGAAGTAAAGCCAACCACCATTTTTTGTTCGCGTTCTAGTAGTTCATCGGCAGAAACAGGGATTTCTAATACGTGCGTTAATTCAATCACGGCTTTTTGAGCAGTATTTGAAACCACTTTAATTTCTGCTTTAACATCACTTGATAAGATTGCTTTGTCTTTTGTTGGTTGGAAGAAGATATATTCATTGGCAATATCCCCAACGTTTTCAAAAACAGCTAAGTTATCAACCGTTGTATTGGTCGCTTTATCCGTAATTGCAAGTGAACCATTGTCTGCAATCACCACTTTAATCAAGTCGTTTTCGATTTGTGTCCCTGTTTCATTAGCTAAAGTACCTGCTGCTGCTTCAACTTTACCTGGTACAAGTGCGTATGTTTCCCATGAGAAAGGCTTCATGTCTTGCACAGGCATCGTTACCGTTACAAAACGTTCCATATAAGGAATACGGAAAGCATCTTTTGGTAAATCATAGTCAAAACGGACATCTTCTTCTGAAATAACCGCTGCTACTACCTTGCCATTTTGGTCAATGACGTGGTATTCACCTTTTTCAACTGCTTCTAATTCACGATAAAGCTTAGCTGGCCAACCTTGCGCAAATGTTTTACGTTCTAACTCAACAGCAACAACGGCATCGCCCGATTTCGTTAAACCATTTGTATTGAAAACAACAAACGGGAAACTATTTTCAGGGAAAGCACTCGTATCCATTGCTTGGGTTAACGTACGAACGGCTTCGTTTGCCACGTATTTCCCAACTTCATTCGCTTTTTCAAAACGTGGCATCATTTCACGGTGCACTTCATCGACTGAACAGCCACAAATACTATCATGTGGATGGTTTTGCATTAAGGTTTTCCAACCGTAATCTAGTTCATCATGTGGGTATTTACCCGTTACTTCATACGCCATCGTTGCTAAAGGTTCAGCAATATTTTCTAATTGACGTTCAACACGTGTATTCCATTGTTTTAAGTAAACACGTGCCGAAGAAGTATTCGCTAACGTAAACCAACCATCTGTCTCTTGAGAAGTTAACTCCCCTTCAACGGTTCCTAAATCGGCTGGTAAATCTTTTTGAACCGCTTCTAAGTAGTCGGTGAAGTTCGAGTGAATAAATTCATACTCTGGATATAATTCATTGGCTAATTTAATCGCTGCGGTTACGTCTTTTTGAACCGGTTGGTGGTCAACCCCGTTCATCATTAACAAATGACCAGTTGAAGCAAATTTCTCAACGTCCGCTAATTTTTGGTCCCAGAATTTAATTGCTGCTGCTTTTTCAGCTGGAATTTCATTGCCGTTTGAATACCAGTTAGCAAATAATAAACCAAAGATTTGTGATTGATCTGGGCCTTTCCACCACATTTCAGAATATTGTGAAGAATAGCTTTCTTGTTCTAAGACTTCGTTATCAAAGCCGATTGGTTTTACGCCACGACCAAATGCTGCTGCTTCAAGACCGGCTTTTTTCATCATTTGTGGCGCTTGACCCATATTTCCAAAAGTATCTGGGAAGTAACCTAATTTAACTGGCGTACCCCATTTTTTGCTTTCTTCCATTCCAATTAACATGTTACGAACGTTTGATTCTGCACTAATTAAGAAATCATCTTGTAAAATGTAGAATGGCCCAATACGTAATTTGCCTGCATCAATTGCTTTTTGAATCGCTTCACGTTTTTCTGGACGAACTTGCAAGTAATCGTCAAGTAAAATGGTTTGGCCATCTAAGTGGAAGCTATTGAAATCTGGATCTGTTTCAAAAATTTCTAACAAATCATCCATTAATTCAACTAATAACATGTGGTGTTGCTCGTATGGCAAGTACCACTCACGATCCCAATGACTATGGGAAATAATATAAACTTTTTTCTTCATGAGTTTATTCTCTCCTATTATATAAGCTTTATTTTTCTACGCGGATATCAAAGTAATCCATCACTAATTCACAAAACATCATGTTCGCCCAAGAGAACCATTCACGTGTAAATTTATCTGGGTTATCTACGTCAAAACCTTCGTGCATTAAGTTTGTGCCAGCGTCTGTTGCCACTAATGTGTTTAAGATGCGCTCTTTTTCAGCTTTATCGTTGGTCGTCATCCCTTCCATCGCCATCGCAATTGGCCATACATAGTTTTCAGGAGTATGAGAAGAACCGATACCTTTGGCAAATTTTCCTTCATAGAAATAAGGATTTTCTTTACTTAATAATGTTTTACGCGTACGTAGGTAACGCTCATCATCTACTGATCCATAGCCTAAGTAAGGAGCAGAGATTAAGTTTGGTACGTTTGAGTCATCCATTAATGACGCATTACCTAAACCATCGACTTCATAAGCATACACATCTTCGCCTGCTGCGTTCGTCGTGCGACCATGTGCTTGAATGCCTGCTTCAATTTCTTCACGTAAAGTTTTTGCTTGTGCAACAATTGCAGCATCTTCTAAAATCGTTGAGAAAATTTCTTCAATATAACCTAAAACAACAACGGCAAACATATTCGATGGCACTAAGTAACCACCACCAGCACAGGCATCGTCACTTGGACGGAAACCTGACCAAGTCATACCAGTTGGTGCCACTTCTACTCCACGGCCATGGTTAATTAACGTGTCTTCTTTTCTCCATGTATCGCGAACAAAGTTGTAAGGGGATTTGCGGTGATCTTGTTCTGTTTTGAAAACGTGCAAGATTTTTTTAATCCCTTCCACAAAGTCTTCGTTAAATTGATCGGTACGTCCAGTATTTTTATATAATAGGTAAGCTAATTGTGTTGGATAAGCTAAAGAATCAATTTCGTATTTACGTTCCCAAATCCAATCGTTCATCACCGTGAAGTCATCTTGGTGTCCAGCACCGTTTGCTTCTTCGTTAAATGCGTTGGCATATGGGTCAATATTAATATAGAAGAATTGACGTTTGACTAAACCACTAATCATCGCCGCTAAATCCTCGTCTTCTTTGGCAATCACTAAGTAAGGACGAACTTGAGCCGTCGAATCGCGTAACCACATTGCAGGAATATCTCCTGTTAATAAGAACGTTGTGCCATCTTCATAACGTTTTACAGTTGTTAGTAATGTATTGGCAAACCCTGCATTAAAGTTTTTCGCCCAATCTGCATGTTCGGTTCCACATTTTTCTGTAATCATGTCCATAAAGTTTTGTACTGAAGTTGGTATATCTTTGTAAGCCATTTTGTTCATCCTCCATAAAATTGATATATCTTACAAAAATCATTATACCCGCTTTTTTTCGAATTGTCCACGCTTTCAAGTAAAAAGTTTTTATTTTATTTTCTTTTAATCTATGGTATTATCAAAATATGATATATCAACTAAAGAAAGGAGATTAATAATGACTGAACCTTTATACCAAAAAATCTTTAATGATTTAAAAGCCGATATCTTAGCAGGAAAAATCCAAGCCGATGAACAGCTCGCAACCGAAAAAGAACTTTCAGAACGTTACCAAGTAAGTCGTATTACGTCCAAACGAGCCTTAAACGAATTAGAACAAGCAAATTTTATCTATCGTGTTCGGGGGAAAGGAAGTTTTGTAAAAGGCGTCACAACCAACTCAGCTAACTTCCCACTGATTGCTAGGACAAAGAAAATTCTTTTTATATTACCTTTCTTAAACGATTTATCTGTCGGAAACTTTACGGAAGGCTTATTGCCGACTTTGCAAAAAGAACAAATCGAAGTCGCGATGGCCACCCGCGAAATCTTCGAACAAAAAGAAGTTGCTGAAATCATTCAAGAATATGATGGCATGATTTATTATGCCGAAGACACCGACCAACATTTAGAAATTTTAGTTGAACTCGATTTTGAACATTTCCCTGTCGTTGTTTTAGATAAGAAGTTTTTTGAGGTCGACTTTCCGACAGTTTTATCAGACAACGTAAATGGCGGCTCTTTAGCAACACAAGCCCTAATTGAAGAAGGACATCAAAAAATTGCCTATCTTTTTGGTAGCACGCGCCACCCTCAGTCCGTTAAAAGTCGTTATATTGGTTACTTAAGAGCTTTAAAAGAAGCAAAAATTGCTTTTCATACGCTATCAAATGATGAACAAGCAACCAATGATCACTTAATTACTTATTTAGAGAAACACAAAATTACAGGAATTATTTGCGAAAATGATTTAGTCGCAATTGAAGCAATGCGAATTTTGAAACAAAACAATTATCAAATTCCACAAGATGTGTCAATTATTGGTTTTGATAACATCCAAGCGGCCGCATTAATTGATCCACCACTCACAACAGTTGCCCAAAACTTTAAAGAACTTGGTGCAATCGCTGGTGACACTTTGCTTACTTGGTTAAAAACCAAGCAAATGCCACAAGACATAAAAGTGCCCGTCCACTTAATAAAAAGACAATCCACAAAGGAGAGAATATAAATGATTATCCACACAATTGATACAAGACACGCAACAGCCAACCAATATAGCTTCTCAAGCGGAAATAGCCTTCCTTATACAGGTGTGCCTTTTGGTATGAACTTTTTTGGTGTGCAAACAACCGATCAAAAAGGTAGCTGGTGGTTCCACCCAGAAGACCGAACTTTCCAAGGTTACCGCTTGACACACCAACCAAGTCCTTGGATGGGGGATTTTTCAAGAATGATGTTTACGCCAGTTAGTGGTGATTTACCAAACATCAGCACCTTCCATACCCAAAGTTCCTACCGCCCAAATGAAAGTATCTTCCGTCCAACGCATATTAGCATTCACCAATTGCGTTACGATATTCGCTCAACAATGATTCCAAGTATGTACGGTGGGATTTTAACGGCGCAATACCAAGACGAGCAAGCAGGGTTAATGTTGACTTTACCAGGTCGTTTTGCCATCGAACAAACCGATGCGCACACTTTAACTGGACACGTTATCAACTTTTCTGGTTGCGAAGACAGTGATTTCCATTTTTACTTCACGCTTTTGTTTGATCAACCGATTGTCGGTGATGCCTTAAAAGAAAGCGGCGAAGACGGGCAAATCGTGGTGCGCTTTGGCAACATAAAAGAACAAACGATGCGTTTAGGGACTTCTTTCATCAGTTCTGAACAAGCAACCTTAAACTTAACACGCGAAAAAGACTTAACAGCAGCCGATTACTTAGCGCAAAGTGAACAAGAATGGGAGAATTACTTAAGCCGAATCGAAGTTGAACACCAAGATAAGAGTCAAACCGATACTTTCTACCATAACTTCTATCGTATGTTCTTGTTCCCACAAACATTTTATGAAATCAATGAAAACAATGAAAAAATTCATTACGATACCTATAGTAAAGTGGTGCGTCCGGGTGTTTTATATACCAACAATGGTTTTTGGGATACTTACAAAACCGTTTACCCAATGTACTCACTCATCGCCAAAGAAAAATATGAAGAAATGTTAGAAGGTTTCTTAAATAGCTACAACGAAACCGGCTTCTTGCCAAAATGGTTATCACCAGACGAACGCGGCTTAATGCCAGGTACTTTAATTGATGCGGTGATTGCAGACGCGGCCGTTAAAGGAATTCGTTCTGATTTAATGGAGCAATTCTTAGTAGCAATGAAAAAAGCAGCAACCATCCAAAGTGAAAATTCAAATTACGGTCGTCAAGGAACCCTTGATTACTTGAAATATGGCTATGTACCAAGCAATTACCATGAATCGGTCAACCATACCTTAGACTATGCGTATAGCGATTTTTGTATTAGCCAAGTGGCAAATACAATTGGTGACCGCGAAACAGCTGATTTTTATGCCAAACAATCTTTAAACTACAAAAATATCTTTGATCAAGAAACTGGTTTTATGCGTGCGAAAGATACCGATGGCAATTTCCGGGAAAACTTCTTAGATATTCGTTGGGGACGTGATTATGCAGAAGGTTCGGCTTGGCAAAGTAGCTTTGCGGTTTACCAAGACTTCGCTGGTTTAATTCACGAATACGGTAGCCAAGAAGCTTTTGAAGAAAAATTAGTTGCATTAAATAACCAAGCACCACGCTTTAATGTTGAAGGATATGGTTTTGAAATCCACGAAATGAGTGAATTTGCAGCGATTGAGTTTGGACAAATGGCCATCTCAAACCAACCAAGTTTCCACTTACCTTACCTATTTAGCTATATCGGTAAACCAGAAATGGCACAACCTTTATTAAAACAATTAATGACACAAGCTTTTAACGCTTCAACGAATGGTTACCCAGGCGATGAAGACAACGGTTCAATGGCTGGATGGTATATCTTTAACAGCCTAGGCTTCTACCCTGTCTCACCAGGAACGGGCGAGTATGTCATTGGGATGCCTTTAGTTAGCAAAGCAACGGTTCACTTATCAAGTGGCGAAAAATTAGAAATTAATACCTCACCAAATTACCCACAACAACAATTCTTACATGAGGTAAAATTAAACAACGAAAAGCACACGCCTCTCTTCTTTAAACACGAAGATTTAATCAAGGGCGCTTCGATTCAATATCAATTAGGTACCGTGCCAACACCAAGAAAATTAACAAATGCTGATTTGCCATTTTCTTTAAGTAAATAAAACAAATTACAATCAAAAACGACTTCGAATTCCTAGTACTTAGAATTCGAAGTCGTTTTTTGATGTTTAAGTGATTACTTTTTTACATAAAATGACTCATAAATAAACTGGCAATATTAAAATAAATCAACACACTGGTTAAATCACTTAAAGTCGTAATAAACGGACCACTGGCAACCGCTGGGTCAAAACCGAGGCGGTCCATCAACATGGGAATCAAACTGCCTGCTAAATTAGCAACCGTGATCGCCGCCATCATCGCGATCCCAATGACAAAACCAAGCGTTGGATTGCCTTTCCAGACTGTTACAATCAAAAAGATCGTTATCCCTGTAATCGCTCCTGTAACAAGACCGGTTAAAACTTCGCCAACAACAATCGTCAAAAAGTTATTTTTTTTGTCATCATTCATCGCCAAACGCCGCACTGCTACCGCCAGTGATTGCGTACCAGCATTGCCGGCCGTTCCCGTAATCAAAGAAATAAAGACGGCCAAAATACTCGCTTCACTCACTAAGACTTCGTATTTACTAATTAACGTCGCCGTTGCCATCCCTAAAAATAAGAGTGTAATTAACCAAGGCAAACGTCTAGTAGCCGCTTTTACCGGGTTTTCGCTAACTTCTTCTACGTTTACCCCCGCCAAACCAGAGTAATCACTCGTCGCTTCTTCATCGATGACGTCAATAATATCATCGACCGTTACAATGCCTAACAAACGATCATCGTAATCAATAACAGGCAACGCTAAGAAATCATAGTCACGAAATGTTTGGGCAACATCGACTTGGTCATCCCCCACATGGACAGCAATCACCCGTTCACTCATAATTTCACTAATGAGTGTATCATCTTCATTTACGATTAAATCTCTTAACGAAATAACCCCAACAAGCTGCTCTTCCTGATTAATGACATAGATGTAATAAATCGTCTCAGCCATATCGGCTTCATTTTTCAAAACATACATGGCCGAACGAACCGTTTGATTGGCAACAATCGAAACATACTCTGTCGTCATAATTGAACCAGCCGTATCATCTTCATAATGCAGCAGTTCGCGAATTTCAGCAACGTCTTCGTTACTCATCAAACTTAAATATTTATTTGTTTCTTTTTTACCTAACAAATTTAAAAAATCGACCGCATTATCCGTATACATCGAAGCGAGCATTTGAGCCGCGTAACTTGGACGCATTTCAGACAAGTACTCTTTTAACGTCTCTTTGTCTTCTTCAATTAAGTCAAACATGTCGGCTAACTCTTTTGGTGATAAATACGAATACATGAGCGCCCGTTCTTCTTCAGTAATCGATTGATAAAATTGGCCTTGTTCATAAATATGTAAATCTAAAAAAGATTCTCGAAATTTGGTTAAATCATTGTCTGCTAACTCTTTTCTTATTTGAGCAAAGCGGCTATCTAATTCTTGTAATTCGTCCACTTCCTTCACCTCACTCATCTCTTGTTTGTAACATTTCCTCCATGTCAGCAGGTAGCTTTTGTCTAAAATGCAACGCCGCTTGTGTAAAAGGATGCTTAAATTTTAGTTCGTAACAATGCAAAGCTTGGCGTTTTACCGATAAATCCATCCGTCCGCCATACATCTCATCGCCGATTAGTGGCCAACCGTTTGCCGAAAAATGCACCCGTATTTGGTGGGTGCGCCCCGTATGTAACTGGATATCAACCAGTGCATATTCCGAAAACTTCGTAACTACCCAATATTCTGTTTCGGCTTGTTGACCCGTTGCAACAACTTGTCTTTTTAAAATTGAGCTTACGTCACGCCCAATTGGTTGGATAATTTTTTGATGAGACTGAAGACTCGATAGTTCCCCTGCAACCAAAGCTTGATATTTTTTATAAAAAGTACGACTCTTTAATTGTTCGTCTAGTTTCGCATGCGCAAATCCATGCTTCGCAAAAACCATTAACCCCGACGTGTCACGATCTAAACGGGTGACAACATGCACCACTTGGTTGACGTAATTTTGCCTTTTGTAATACGCCTTCACCCGGTTTGCCATCGTAAAGTTTGGATGGTACTGTGCTGGAATCGATGACACACCGGCTGGTTTATTCACAATTAATAAATGCTCGTCTTCAAACACAATCTCAATTGGTGTTTCATCTAGCAATAACGTTTCGTGTTCTCCTTCGTCCGGGATAATAATCGTCGCTAGATCACCTTTTTTTAACTCAAATAAGACGTTTTCAATCTTCCCATTGACAAAAATTTGACCACCTTGAAATTTTATTTTAGCAAGTAAACGTTTTGAAATCCCTTGCTCTTTTAAAAAAAACTTCAATTGTTGATTCTCTTCTTTTTCGTATAAATAATTAAATTTCATTTCTTCTCTGATGCTCTCCAATAAATGCCTCTCGCACACGATGCCAAAAATCCATGTGGCGATAAGAAGCAAACCGAATTTTTTCTTCTGCGACGCGATAAATAACTGAAGCCACTTCTTCTTGTTGAATATTAAACTGATCAATAGTAATGAGACATTCACTGCCTTGTGGTAATTTGATTTCAATCCAATCTTCTTTTGAAACGACAATCGGCGAGCCAATTGTGCGAAACACGCGATTGTTTAGCGAGGCAATTTCAGCGAGTTGGATTGCTTCAATGCTCGGATGTAAAACCGCGCCGCCAATACTCTTATTATAAGCAGTTGAACCAGTTGGCGTTGAAACAGACAAGCCATCGCCGCGAAAACTTTCAAAAAACTGTTCTTTCATAAAAACTTCTCCAACCATCGTTCGATGAATACTCTTAATTGAAGACTCATTCAAAGCTAAAAAGTGCTTGTCTGCGCGGTCGTCGCGGTATTGAATGACAATATCTAGTAAAGGATAACTCACATTGGCTTCTTGGTTATTACAAAGCGTATCAACCAACTCTTCTAACTCATAGTCTCGCCAGTCCGTATAAAAGCCTAGGTGCCCCGTATGAACCCCTAAAAAGCGAACTTGATCTAATTTATGTGAGTAAAGATGAAAGGCAGACAAAAGCGTCCCATCACCACCAATTGAGATCACAATATCTGGATTATCTTGGTCAATTTGGTTCCCTGAAGTGACCAACAAGTGCTTTAATTGATCGGCGACTTGAATTGATTTTTCAACATGATTAAAAACTAAGGCCACTTTTAAGGATTCCATTATTTTATCTCCCCCCACTGCGTACTTGTTTGATAATTGAATTCATCGCTGGTACCTTTCCCGTGTGAAAACAGGTGTTGCGCTTCTTGAATTTCCACGCGGATATTTGACATCTCTTCGTCTAATTGATAGGCTGCTTCAGCTGAGCGCTTTAACCGTTCGCGGATTTCTTCTGGGAAATCCCCTTGATATTTATAATTTAACGAATGCTCAATCGTCGCCCAAAAATTCATCGCTAACGTACGAATTTGAATTTCTGCTAATACCATCCGTTCTCCTTCAAGCGTTTGAACGGGGTATTCTACCACTAAATGATACGAACGATACCCACTCGCTTTTTTATTGGCAATATAATCGCGTTCAATCACAATTTTCATATCTTTACGGCCCCTTAATAACTGGACAACTTGATAAATGTCTTCAACGAATTGACACATAATCCGTAAGCCAGCAATATCAGACATTTCGCTTTCTAAACGATCTAAAGGAATGTTGCGTAATTTTGCTTTCGTTAACACACTATCGACTGGCTTTACTCGCCCGGTTACAAATTCAACCGGCACGTGTTGGCTTGTTTCGCGATATTGTTTACGAATGCCTCTTAATTTCACCTTTAGTTCAGAAACAGCTTGTTCATAAGGTGCTAAAAACTGATCCCAATTTCTTTCCATCATTCATACCTCTTGTCTTTCAAACTCGGATTCATCCCCCATTTTAGCACAGTTTCCTTAAAATCTTTAGCCTTCTCAAGGAAACAATTCAAAACTTTTGCTTTTTTCAAAAATACGCTACAATAAAGTTAATTTTATCAATTAGGAGAATCGACATGACCGAACAAATTGAAATTGAATTTAAAACATTCCTTCAAAAAAAAGATTATTTGAAAGTCTTTGAACATTACCAACTATCGCAGTTAAAACCAACGATTCAAACCAATCTTTATTTTGATACCCCTGCTAAAGAACTACGTCAAAAAAAATACGGCCTACGTATTCGGGACTATGAAACCCATGGCGAATTAACTTTAAAATGTCCTGCTCCTAAGCAGCAAGGATTACTTGAAATTACTGATCCGCTAGACCAAACGACTTTACATGCGCTCACTAAGCAAAGTCGAATCCTTCCAACCGGCGAAGTTGCTCGTTTTTTAAAAAAACAAGGATTTGATTTAGATAGCATAAAACCCTTTGCTAAATTAACAACTAAACGCTATGAAATTCAA
The DNA here is from genome assembly GCF_016909125.1 of Enterococcus lemanii. GTDB lineage: Bacteria > Bacillota > Bacilli > Lactobacillales > Enterococcaceae > Enterococcus_I > Enterococcus_I lemanii. The sequence continues at coordinate 28,384 of NZ_JAFBFD010000039.1, forward strand.
TTACCCATTGGTTTATTGGCGCTTGATGAAAGTTGGTATGGCAAGCAACATGACTATGAACTAGAGCTAGAGGTAACTTGTGCAACACAAGGAGAAAAAGATTTCCACGCGCTCCTTCGTTCTCTAGATATTCCTTATCACGCGGCCGAAAATAAGATTGTCCGAGCGGCAAAAGAAAACCAGCTTGATTAAAGCAATTTTAAGATAAGAGGTGTTTCATTTCATCTTTTTGCGATTATCTGATAGAGTAAGGTTATAATTGATAGCGAACATTTGGGGGTTTATTCGTTGATAGAGATCTATTTATTTATTAATCCACTCAGTTTTCAATGTTTAGAAACAGAGAAAAAAATACTCAGTTACATGCAGCAAAGTCAAAGTAAAATTGACCTGCATATCTTACCAATTGTTAATCCACAAGTTGTTACTGCAGCTTTTCCCAAAAAGAAAGTTGATTTGCGCCTGCGAAACGACTATTTCCAATTAGCTTATCAAGTGGCGCTAGACTTTAAAGCAGCGCAAGTTCAAGGTAAAAAATATGCACGCGAATTTCTACTTTCCTTGCAACAGCACTTGTTAGTTGAACAAGAACATTATTCGCAAAAATTAATTCAACGGCTGTTTGAACAAACAGGTGGCGACTTATCAATGTTTTTAGAAGACCGCTCTTCACAGTTAATCAAAAAGAAGTTTTGGCAAGATCAAAAAACCGCCCGCGAAATGCAAGTCCGGGAAGTTTCAAGTGCGGTTATCTACAATTTTTCGATTGAAGGAGCAGCGATTTTACTCGAAGGAGCAACTGAAATTCAGTCCATTCCCCACCTTTCTTATTTACAAACGAACCAACCAACGCTTGCACTTCATCACAATCAAAAAGCTTATAATTAAAAGAACCCTCGAAAATTCGGGTCTATAATATTTGGTGTTGTTACTAAGAAATTGGTAAGAACACCCTTTTTCTTTCTATAACAAAAAAGCATCTGTTTCCCTTATAATTAAG
>NZ_JAFBFD010000040.1 GCF_016909125.1 Enterococcus lemanii
TTAATTATAAGGGAAACAGATGCTTTTTTGTTATAGAAAGAAAAAGGGTGTTCTTACCAATTTCTTAGTAACAACACCAAATATTATAGACCCATCATTACTTTGTTGGGAGGTTGTTTGTTTTTTATAAACCACAATTTTACACGCAACTTACTTTTGCAGATTTTGATCAATCTGTTAGTTTAAAAAATAAACCCTAGGAATCATTGGATTAAAAAAACGGCTTGTATTTCTTGAGAAAAGCTAAAAAAGAAATATGCTAAATAAAAAAGGTAATGTTGTGCAACTTTTACGAATAGCTTTAGGCGCCGTACTAATTCAAAATGAATATGGCTTTAGTGATAAAGAAACCGTTATGCAAATTCAAGAAAATCTTTCATTTGCCGAAATCACCCGATTTGTTAATTGATACTCGTGATTCATTATTTTTTAAAATAAATTATTTCATATTCTTTTATAAAAAAAATTTTTTATGCATCTATTGCTAGGTCCATCCAGATTAGCGAACCGAAGAGAATCATTGGCGCCGAAGCCGTGTCAAAAGATTCGATGTGAATTACGGAAGCTTGGTGCTTTAGCAACTAGCTCTCCGTTTGAAGCTCGAAAGCTGAGAGACTACAGGCTCGAAGCGGTCTCACGGCCACCTAAGCCAATGAATTCTCGTAGGTGAGCGGTGCTTACAAACTAAATTTGGCACGCTATGAATATTTTGCAATTATTCAGTAGACATTATTTATTTTCATTTAAATGACTATTTTTATACCCGTAGAAGAAATAAATGATTAAACCAATCGCCACCGTAATGGCAAATACAATCCAAGTAGCTGTTTGTAATCGTGTCATCAAAAAGGCACAGGCTAGGGCACTTAACCACGGCAAGACTGGCACAAAAGGCACTTTATATTCACCTTTTTTCGGTTCTCCCATCATTTTACGTAAACGAATAATTCCGAGTGACATTAAGATTAAACATGCTAAAGCCGTAATATTCGTTAGTTCCGCTAAAAGATCCAGTGGAAAAGCGGCCGCAAAGAACAACGCAATGGCTCCTGTAACAAACGTTGCTCGTACCGGTGTCCGGTGTTTCTTATCAATTTTTTGTAAAAAAGCGGGTAACAAACCGTCTTGGCTAATCGCATAGACTAAGCGAACCAATGAATACAACATCGAGATGGTTACTGTTAATAACGTTAAAATCGCACCGACTGAAAGAATTGAGCCAACCATGCCTAAATTGACGTAACGCATCGCAAAAGCTACGGGGTCACCCACGCCAAGCTCGGTGTAAGGAACAATCCCTGTTAAAATGAACGTCACAATCACATAAAGAACCGTTGCGATAATAATTGAACCGATAATTCCCCTTGGAATATCTTTTTGTGGGTCTTTGACTTCTTCGGCCGCCATGGCAATCGCATCAAAACCTAAGAAAGCAAAGAAAACTAATGCCGCACCATCAAAAACACCTGAAAGCCCGTATGGTAAGTATGGCTTCCAATTACTAGGTTCCACAAAAAAGACACCAACCACAATAAATAAAGCAATAATCCCAAATTTAACCCAAACCATTGCATTGTTTAAGCGTAATGCTTTTTTTGCTTCTTGACTAACCCAAAATGTGATAAAAATAACAACCAAAGCCGCGATTAAATCAACATAAGTCCCAGCTTTGGCGTTGTACCCTGCTGTCAAAGCGGTTGGTAACTGCACGCCCATGCTTGCTAAAAAACCTTGGACATAAGAAGACCAACCTGAAGCAACCGATGAAACCGCCAGTAAATATTCGCAAATTAAGAACCAACCCGCTAACCATCCGATCAGTTCACCAAATACGACATATAAATAACTGTATGGTCCGCCTGTAACCGGCACCCGAGAAGCAAATTCAGCAAATGAAAAACCACTTAAAATGACGACAAATGCTGCGACAACAAACGAAAGGGTCGCAGCAGGACCAGCATAGTTTGCTGCTGCGGTACCGGTTACAACAAAAACCCCTGTTCCAATCACCGCACCGATGCCTAACATAATCAAATCTTTTAATTTTAAATTCTTTTTCATAAACCCCTGCGTTGCTGGCCGCAGTGTTTTTTTACGAAATACGTTCATCCATATCCTCTTTTCTTTTATTTTTTCATCTTTTTATTCTATTTTTCATTCCCTATTTTAAACCTTCCTAACTTTATCAAATTTTCTGTCAATTCTCCATTAAAAACTAAAGAAAATGCAATTTTTCACGGCTTCACTCAATAATCTCAGACTTTTGATTGATTTTTTGATTCTGCTCTAGTCGACAACGCGCTTTTCAAGTATGATAGTCCCAGATAAGTTCGTTTTAAAGGAGAGCACATTGAATAAAATTTCTTCTCAACTTGAGCAATCGAATCGCTACTCGGCCATTGATTGTATGCAATTGCTTTGTTCACTGGCAGTCGTCTTAATCCATGTAGGGACCGTCGTTGAACAGCCAATCTACCATTTTTTAATTAAAAGTGTCATTTGTCGAATTGCTGTTCCTTTGTTTTTCATAAGTAGCGCTTTTTTCTTTCGTCAAAAATATCAACGTTCTTTTTATTTATACCGGTCTTGGTTAAAACGATTTTTAAAACAATACTTTTGGATTAGTCTTTTTTATTTGCCCTTAGGAATCTGGTATTTTTCGCAACAAATTGATTTCAAATTGTTGCATCTTCCTATTTTTTTCACAGTTGGCTTCCTTTATGCGGGGACGATGTATCATTTATGGTTTTTCCCCGCACTTTTACTTGCTTTGTATTTAGCGACCAAACTAATTCAAACCATCGGCTATTTTTGGGCCTTTCTCATAAGCTTTTTTTTATACTTGCTTGGAGCGGGTGAAACATATTTTGCTTATTTAAAAGGGAGCTTTTTAGAAAATAGTTATCAACGTTTTTTCAATTTATTTATTACGACGAAAAACGGGCTGTTCTTTGGCTTGATTTTTGTCATCGTTGGTTTTTATTTAGCCGATACTTTAAAGAAAGAAACCTTTTTCTCACGTCATTTAAAAAAATTATTGTTTGGCTCGTTCTTCTTGTTTGCAATAGAAGCTCATTTTATTTATGCTCAACCTGGACTAGATAAAAATTTTATTTTTGCACTCATTCCATTGAGTTATTGCCTATTTTACTGGTTGCTATCTTTGGAATTTTCTACACCCAAAACGTTGGGACTACGGCTGCTAAGTCAGAAAATCTATTTTTTCCACTTGCTACCCATTGAGTTATTAAACTTACTTTGGAAGCACTCAACTACGCTTTCAGCCGCACAGTTTGGCCAATTGAAATTTTTACTTGGCGTCACTTTCTCCCTGGTCATCTTTTTTATTTTTGAATACTGGAAAAAATCGCCTTCTTTTCAAATGGCTGCTATTTTTTCTAAACAACCCAGCAAATAACTACATGAGTATAACCCACCTTAAAAGTGCCGTTAAATGCGCTTTTAAAGTGGGTTCCTTCGTCGTTGTTTAATTTAACAAGGCAACCAACTTCTCTTGATTGACTTTTTCATAAGCGTTTAAAAATTGATGCATCTCTTGTAAAACGAGGGGAATGATACCGTTTTGGTCATTTTCAACTTGTAAAACAAGTAGCGGTTCATGCAAGCTCATGCGTAATAAGAACCAGCCTGAACCAAATCCATCACTTAATTTAAAACGGATGCCTTCTTCGTTTTCTGGGTCAACTTGCCAGCCCGCAACTTGAATTTCAGCCAAATCGGCAATCACTTGTTCACCAAGCGTACGATAATCGGTTTGTTCTAACTTGAAACGAACTTCTTGCGTTTCAACGGGTTTTTTTAACGTCGCAATCATTTCTTCCAGTGTTTGATTATTTTTTTCTAGTTGCGGCAAGAGCATTAAGATTTTCGCAATCACATAAGCCCCGTCATCTAGGAAATAGTTTTCTTTAAAGGCCGCATGCCCACTTGTTTCAATCGCTAGTTGGCAATCAATCCCTGCTTCATTTAACGCAATCCCCTTATTAATGACGTTACGGTAACCAGAAATATACCGGACTTGTTTGCCCCCGAGTGCTTCGATGAATTCTTTTAGATGGTCAGTTGTTGGTGAATTCGTCACAATACTAGAGCCCGGATGTTCGCTTAAAACAATATGGCTCAATACCGCAATTAAATTGTTCCGATTTAACACTTCACCGGATTTCGTCACCACCGCTGAACGATCGACATCCGTGTCAAAAATCACACCTAAATCAGCCCCCGTCGCTAAAACAGCGGCTTGAATGCTCGCCATTGCTTCTTGGTTGTCGGGATTTGGAATATGATTGGGAAAATGACCATCTGGTTCTAAAAATTGGGAGCCGGTTGTATCCGCACCAAGTGGTTGTAACACTTTTTCTGCAAAATAACCACCTACACCGTTGCCGGCATCTACAATAATTTTTAAACCCGTTAATGGTTTTTCTGGTTGTCCTTGAATGCCACGGCGAATTTTTTCGACTAAATCTTGGGCGTAAGGCGTAATTAAATCAGCCTGTGTCAAAGTACCTGTCACCTCGCTTGCAAGCATCGTTGGATTGGCTAAAATGGCTTGGATATCTTCTTTTTCGGCACCACCACTTTGACTAAAGATTTTCACCCCATTAAAGTAATACGGCAAATGGCTGGCCGTTAGCATAATGCCCGCATCACAAGCAAATTGTGGAAATTGCGTACTCATAAACATAGCTGGCGTAGTGGCTAGACCAAAATCAATCACATCCGCCCCCTGTTTGAGAAACGAATCGATCATGCTTTGTTTTAAAGCATCGCCGCTCAAACGAGAATCTTGACCAATGCCGATTACCCATCTTTTCGCTGGTGTCGCTGCTTTTTGTTTCAACCAATGCAAAATACCAGATGCGACCTGGTAAACGGCGGCGGGTGTTAAATTCGCCTCATACTCCTCTGTTGCAATGGCAATACCACGAATGTCTGATCCATTTTGTAACGCTTGTAAATCACTCACCAAAAATCGACCCCTCTACACGTTTTTATACTCGTCCATTATAACCCAAAAAAGCTCAAAAGTCAGAGGGGGATCTGACTTTTGAGCAAGATTTGATTAGCTCGCACGAATCAAATCATATTGTGATTGATACAGGTGATGGTACAACCCTTTTTGGGCCATTAATTCTTCATGGGTACCGGCTTCGGCAATTTTACCGCCAGATACGTAGAAGATTTGCGAGCTATTTTTAATCGTTGATAAGCGGTGGGCAATGATAAAGGAGGTGCGACCTTTTAAGAGCTGTTGCAAGCCTTCTTGTAAGAGCTCTTCGGTTTTCGTATCGATACTTGACGTTGCTTCATCTAAAATTAAAATCTTAGGATCTGCAAGCAACGCCCGCGCAAAAGAGATTAACTGACGTTGCCCGGCCGACAAAGTACTGCCTCGTTCTTCGACCACTGTTTGATAGCCATCTTTTAAATCTTTAATGAAATCATGCGCACGCACCACTTTGGCAGCGGCAATGATCTCTTCTTCGGTTGCCTCTAATTTTCCATAACGAATATTGTCTAAAATCGTACCGGAAAAGACAAAAGTATCTTGCAACATGACTCCCATTTGCGTTCTTAAAGAAGCAAGTGTGACGTCACGGACATCATGCCCATCCACTTTAACACTGCCTTCATTGACATCATAAAAACGACTTAACAAGTTAATGATGGTCGTTTTACCCGCTCCTGTTGGTCCAACTAGTGCAATGGATTGTCCTGGTGTAATCGTAAAGTTGACACCATCTAAAATATTTTTTCCTGGTTCATAACGAAACACAACGTTTTCAAAATCAACTTGACCTTGAATCGGTGGTAAAACTTTCGCCGTTGGAGCATCTTGAATATCAGGCACTTCATCCATTGTTTCAAAAATTCGTTCTAAATAAGCCGTTGCCGTAATTAAGGAATTGTAAAAATTCCCAATATTAATCACTGGATTCCAAAAGTTATTAATATAACCAATAAAGGCAATTAAAGTCCCCGTTGACACATCCACACCAATTTGACGAATACCGACAAAATAAATCAAACTTGTCGTTAAAACGGAAATATTTTGTACCCCAGGCCATAATAGAAATTGCACTTTCACGGCTTTCATCCAAGCATTGCGGTATTCATTGCTGACTTCATCAAAAATTTGCGCATTTTCTTCTTCACGTGCAAAAGATTGGGTGATTTTAATTCCTGAAATACTTTCGTGAATATAAGCATTTAAGTTCGATTGTTTGTTACTTAATTGTTGATACGCTTTACGTTGTTTGTCTTTAATGTACATGACCATCACAAACAAAATTGGGAGTAAAATCAAACTATAAAGCGTTAACTTTACATCAATAAAGAACATAAAGACTAAGGTGATCACCACACTAAAAACATCGGAAATCAAATTAATTAAACCATTACTTAACAGGTCACTTAACGTGTTAATGTAGTTGACAACCCGAATTAAAATCTTGCCGTGTGGTCGATTATCAAAATAAGAAAAGGGTAGTCGTTGCAAATGTTCAAAAATTGAATAGCGCATATCTTTTAAAATGTCTTGACCAATTTCAGTAATCGCAACAATCCGATATTTCATACACCAAGCAATAAAAAGCAATGATACGAAAAACAAGCCACTAATAATCAACAGTAATTGAATATTTTTTTGTGGAATGACTTCATCAATCGCAATTTTCATGAAATAAGGACCAAACATACCCGCAATATTGGCCAAAATGATAACGACTAAAACTTTCAAAATCGCTGGTTTGTATGGACCAACATAACCACCTAAACGTTTGTAGTGCGACCAATTAAATTCCTGCTCTAACTCCTCATCAACGTCAAATTTATTTCGTGCCATCTAGCCCACCTCCCCATTGGTTAAACCTAATTGTTTTTGATAAACTTCATAATAGAAACCTTTTTTAGCAATCAATTCTTCATGCGTCCCTTGTTCCACCACATGCCCTTTTTCCATCATTAAAATCAAGTTGGCGTCACGCACAGAAGAAATACGGTGAGCGATAATAAAGGTCGTTTTTTCTCCCGTTAAATTCGTTAATTCTTTTTGAATTTTTGATTCGGTTTCCATATCAACCGCCGACGTAGTATCATCTAAAATCAAAATACTTGGGTCTTTCGCTAACGCACGAGCTAAAGAAATCCGTTGCTTTTGACCACCAGACAAGCCCACGCCACGTTCGCCAATAATCGTGTCATACCCTTGTGGCATTTTCGAAATAAAGTTATGCGCATCGGCAATTTCAGCGACTCTTTGAATGTACTCTGGCTCCACATAAGGATTCCCAAAAGCGATGTTGTCTTCAACCGTATTGGAGAATAAGAAAACATCTTGCATAACCATTGAGATATTCTCACGGAGCTGTCGAACAGGATAATCTTTGGCATTTTTTCCGTCAATTAAAATCTTCCCTTGCGTTGGATCGTAAAAACGAGCGACTAAGTTCACTAGCGTCGTTTTACCTGAACCGGTCTCACCTAAAATTCCGATTGTTTGGCCAGGTGCGACTTTAAAGGATACCTCGCTTAAAACATTCGTCTCTGGATCATCAGAAAAATGGAAGGAAACATCTTGAAATTCAACGAACCCTTTTACTTTTAGTTCTTCTTGATTATCGACCACTGGAATCGTCGCTTTCGTGTGAATCATTTGACGAATTTTAATACAAGAAGCATTAAAACGTTGGACGTCATTAATGAGCCAGCCACTCATACGCATCGGTTGATTTAACATCCATAAAAAACCATTAAAGGTAATCAAATCACCTAACGTCATTTGGCCTTTAATTACCAACCAACCACCAATTAATAGCGTCGTCATCGTTAAACTTCCTGCTAATAAATCGAGCCACGGCAAGAATTTAGCAGAAACTTCTGCGGATGCCATGTTTCTTTTTTTGTAATCTTCGTTATAATCATTAAATTTTTCAATTTCAAATTCTTCACGCGCAAACGCTTTAACTACACGGTTTCCGCCAATGTTTTCTTCAACCATTGAGTTCAGCCGTGAAAAACTTTCGCGAATTTCAAAGAAGACTGGATGGGCTTCTTTTGACATTTTCATCGTTAAAAAATAAATCAATGGTGTAATCACAACTAAGGCGAGCATCAACGGAAAATTAATCCAGCCCATCATAATAATCGCGGCCACAAACCATAAAATCGACTCAATACTATTGTAGCTAACCCATGAAACAAAATGGCGAATAGCGTCTGTATCACCCGTCATGCGTGCCATAATATCCCCAACACGCGTATGGTTGAAGAAATCAAAATCAAGTTCTTGAAGTTTTTTATACAAGTCTTGACGCAAACGAAATAACACGTTTTGACTAACACGCTCAAACATAATTTGGTACGTATAGCGAATCACCGTACGAATAAACTGAACACCAATCATAATTGCTAAAAATGGTACGAGTAAATTCACTTGTCCCCCATCGATTACTTTATCGACCAACTGTCCCGTTAAGATTGGGTTAATTACAATTAACAAGGAATTGACAACAACAAAAACAAGGGCAATCATCATTTTAACTTTATAATTTTTCAAATATTGCCAAAGCCATTGAAAATTATTCAAACCAAACACCTCTTTCTTTTTTACTAGTCTTATCTTACAGGTTCGCCAAATAAAAAGAATGGAATATCTTATAATAGACAATGGAAATTTCTATGCATTTTTTCGGCCGTTTTTTTGGTTTGTTTCTACTTTTGCGTTATAATAGAAAGATAAGAATTTTCAAGATAAATGGAGGCTGCCAATGAATTTCCAATGCTTTAACCCTGAAATTTTATATGCTTTTGATGTTTGGAATCAGCCAAACAATGAAAACACCATCCACCATCATGATTTTTTTGAAATATCGATTATTTTACAAGGCGAATCCTTATATTTAATCGACGAAGAATGGAAAACGGTTCGCAGTGGTGATATTTTACTTTTTAATCCGGGCGTTGATCATGCGGAAAAGCAATTAATCAATACTTATTCTCATCAACTTCATATTGGGATTAAAAACTTTCAACTTTACGGTTTAGAAAAGAACTTCTTCCCGACACATGGTTCACTGTTGTCAATGCAAGATAGTCAGTTTAAGATTTTTGATAAAGCTTGGCAGTTAATAGAAGAATTTAATCAACAAAAAACCCATTTCAATCTAATGGGTCGCGCACTTGTGATGGAAATGATGCTTTTCATTTTACGAAGCTTAGAAAAAGAAGAGCAGTTGTCAGAAGAAGAACATACCAGTCAAAACGATCGAATGAATCAAGTCGTTCAACTCATCATGACTTATATGGAGAACAATTTTGCCAAAGATATTTCAATTGAACAGTTAGCTACTTTATATTATGTGAGTCCGACGTATTTATCTAAAATTTTTAAAGACATTACCGGCGTCTCTCCGATTAACTACCTCATTCAAATTCGCTTAACCAAAGCCCGACAATTGCTTGAAAAAGAGGAAGATTTAACCGTCAAAGAAGTCGCCAAAGCCGTTGGATACGAAGATGCCTATCATTTTAGCAAATCATTTAAAAAACATTTTGGCCTCTCCCCCTCAATGATTCGTAGTTTGGAGAAGTAAGGTTTGAGACAAAATCCCAGCTAACCACGAAAAAACACCTCGAGACTAGCTGGAATATTTGGTTATTTTTTTGTTCCTTCATTCCAACGATTGGGACTCCAAATACTGCCTTCTAGTGCAATTTGAAGGCTTTCATTGTCGTCTTCAAGTTGTTCAATATATTTACGAACTTCTGACAATAAAAACTGATTTTCGCTTGTTTCGATTTTTTTGAGCTCTTCGTCTAACCATTGATTGCGCATTTTTTTCACCTCAATAAAAGTGTAACAAAATCTCCTAAAAATAAAAGTAATACGCCTTTTGAAGGTGACAATCACGAAAAAAGACAACCTCGCTAGCTACAAGTTGTCTTTTTCTCGTTTCGTTATTTTTGTTATTCTGCTACGACTTCTTTTTCTTCGACTTGTTTGGTTGTCGTCATAACGGAAGCTTCAGGCACTTCTTGCACTTCGGGCGCTTCAGGAACGACTGGAACGGTTTCCGTTAAATTGCCTAAACTAATTCCTATCCAAATGGTCGCTTCCATTCCGATAAATTGCCCGTAAGTACTCATTTCAACAACGGTTCCTTTCGGTTGAGAAGAATCAACATAGTAAACCGAATAGTTTACATAGGCACCTTTTGATTGGTACTCGTCAAAAAAGAGTTGGGCTAAATCGCCTTCTGAAACACTGCCACGCAAGTCTTTCAGATAAGGTTTCCCTTGTGAATAAACGACAACGACCGTTGGGATGTCGTCGGTTTCATCGTATTGTTCGCCAGCCGCGACGGATTGACTAATAAATTGCCCGAATGGAACAACATCCGAATACATATTTTTGATGACCGCTGGGACTTTTCCTTGAAGTTGACTCGCTTCTTCTGTTGTATATTGACTATAATCAGGCACTTCCAACGCTTTACCTTTTGAAACAGATAAGGTGAACGTATCATTTTTAGCCATTTTAGTTTTTGCAGCAGTTTCTTGTGAAATAACCAGATTTAAAGCGACTGTATTAGAGAAGTCTTTCACTGCGTTTAGTTTTACACCATTTTTCTTCGCCCATTCTTCGACTTCAGCGAGTGTTTTTCCTGTAAAATCAGGCACTTCAATATCTTTTTCAAAAACTTCGACACCTTTTGAATAATAAACCATTAAGCGATCTTTTCGCTGATAATCTTCGGCTTTTAATTCTTTGTTTCCAAATTCTTGCTTAATAAATTTCCCTTTTGCAACCGTCTCATCATAGTTTTCAATTAAGGTTGTATTTTCCGCCTTGTTTTCTTCGATCCATTTTTTCGCTTCGGTCACCGTCATTTTCGAAAAATCAGGTAACGTTAGTTTATCTTCTGGATTTGGGCCTAAACTGCCTTTAATCGTTAACGTTTTGCCTTTGCGAATTTTTTTATTGGCTTTCACGCCTTGGTCAATCACTTGGTTCACAGGAACATCAAAGTTATACGTTTGTTCGACTTCGATTTTTACGCCTTCTTCATTCCCCCAAGTCCGAACAGCTGAAATTTCTTTTTCCACAAAATCAGGCACTTTGACATGGGTCAACTGATAATACAAAAAGCTCAGTAAAAGAACGGCCAATACACTCCCTGAGCCAATAAGCGCATATTTTTTTTGTTGCTTTTTCTTATAAGTTGGATCAAATTCAGTTTCTTCATTTTGAAAGCGACTAACGGTCGAAACATTTTTTTGTTGACGACGAGAAGTTTTTTCCGGTATCGGTTCTTTTTCGACTTCTGCGCTTACTGTTGTTTGACGAGCTTCATTTGTAAACACCGGTTCCTCACGAAGCGGTTCAGAAATGGTATTTGGCACAGGTTCTTTTGGCAAAAGCTCTTCAGCTGCTGCTTGCTCAGAATCAACCGGTGTTTCCGTCTTTTTTTTCCCATCGTAGTTATCTTTTGTAAAATTTGATAAAAAATCACTCATATGGTTTCAACACACCTTTTCGTAAATAAAAGACTTCATCGGCTTGTTGCGCGATTTCATTGGAATGCGTCACCATGATGACACATTTGTCGTGCTTATGTGCTAATTCTTTAAAGATATCAACAATCTCTTGTTCCATTTCTTCGTCTAAGTTTCCTGTTGGTTCATCTGCTAAAATGATATCGACGTTCGTTGCTAGCGCCCGCGCAATCGCCACCCGTTGTTGCTCTCCCCCTGAAAGTTGGTTCACTAAACGGTTCGCTTTATCTTTGGTAATGCCAATATAATCAAGTAAATTATACGCAACTTCGTGATGATTTTTTGGCATCTCGTTTTCGGTGACTGACATTGGAACGAGCACGTTTTCTACGGCGGTTAAATAAGGCACTAAGTTATAACTTTGAAAAATAATACTAATTTTATTCCGACGAAACGTTTCGTAGCCAATTTCTTTAATATCTTTGCCATTTAATAAGATTTCTCCCGCTTTTGGCGTATCTAAGGCGCTAATCAATGATAAAAAGGTTGTTTTCCCCGAGCCAGATTGGCCTAAGATGGCATACAGTTTGCCTTTTTCAAATTGAACAGAAGCATCTTTCAAAATAAAACGACGCTGATCCCCGTCTTGGTAATAATAATCGACATTTTTTGTTTCTAATAAAGTCATGAAAATCCCTCCTTACATCATAATTTTCTTCGGATTTAATCTTAAAATATAAAGTAGTGGTAAAGCTGCTGATAACAAGACCGTGCCAATCCCAATTAGTAAGAAACTAATCATGTAACCCGCTGAAAAACTGACTTGATAAGCCTCTTGAACATCTGCTGCAGTTAAATTACTGCTCATTAAACCAGTATTATAATAATACATGTCTTGATTGCTACTAAACCAATCCATTTGCAGCAATGAATTTGACATCGTGCTCGCTAAGAAATTCCCCGTAATTAAAGCTAAAATTAAAGCTAGGGCACTGGTTAAAAGAAGTTCGACAACGATTTGGCCAATAATTTTTCCGCGATTTTCACCTAATGCTAAATAAATACCTAGTTCGTGTTTGCGGTCACGTAAAAATAGTAAGACCATTAAAGAGATAATTAATAGTGAGGCAATCACCGCCGCCCACACAACATAACCTGAAATTTTACCTAACTTTTTCATCCCGCCAGCCACTTGATCGTATTGGTCGCTTGACGCTCGAATTTGGAAATATTCATTTGAAATTAACGCATTGGCTTCTTCACGAAAAGCTTCTAAATCATCGGTTGATTTTAAAACATAACTTACTTGGTAATAATCGTTATCTTCGCTGATTTCTTCTGGTATCTTCCAGATTTTCTCATTCATTTGACGATTTAATTCTTTTACTAATTTATTTGGCGCATAAATCGTATTAATTTGTTCCGTTGCCATCCATTCATTATTCGAATTATCGTTTGGATCCGTTGATTTTGAAGCTTCTTTTTTGACAACACTGAAAATACCAATGACCGTTGCTGGAAAATCAAACGTCACCACTTCTGGACCCGTCGCTTCACTTGACTCGTCATCATCGGTTGTCGTTTCGCCTTCCATCATCATATCTGAATAATATTCACCCGTAACGTCAAAAATAACTTGGTCTCCTACCGACAAGTTATTTAATTCAGCGACTTCTTTACTAATTAAAATATTGCTACTACCTTCTTCAATATCTTTGTCGCTAAAAACCGCACCTTCAACAAGTTTAATTAACCCTTCTTCCAGATCAACAATTTCTTTACGGTTAACACCTTTCCATGTTTGTTGGTATTTATAGCTCCCGCCGTAAGAGATACCACCATCGTCTGGTGTATAAGATTTAATCTTATTTAAACCAGAATAACCCGAGATTGAATAATCATAGTATTTTACATACGGCAAGTTCCCAATCGCCTCATATTCTTTCAACGTTGGTTGCTGATACCAATCATCGTTTTCAAACTTCTCTGGATTTTTTTGTTGCTCTTTATCGAGTCGTTCATAATCCATCTCAACCGTCGCAACGGCCCCCATTTTCTTTTTCGTTGCTTCTTCCACATTTTTTGTAGATTGCTCAATTGAGACTGCACCCGCAATCACGTTTCCTAAAATAAAAATAACCAAAAATAAAATCAGTGAGCGCCCTTTTCGACGTGTCACACTTTTCAACCCTCTTTGCCAAAAATTCATTTTCTTCCCTCCTGAAAAAATATGTTGTTATGAATGATTATTCCACACTTCAATCCGATGCTCAATAGCTTTTTATTTTTTTAACGTACATTTATAACACGTTTAATTTTTTAAAGCTATTTGTCCTGTTCTATCAGTCTTTTTCAAAAAAAAACAAATCTCACCTTTTTCTAACAAAGTTGTAAGATTTGCTTTTTTTTTAATCTTTTCTTTACTTTTCTCGCGTATCTATCACAATCGTAACTGGTCCATCATTCACTAAAGCAATTTGCATATGCGCACCAAATTCACCTGTCGCAACAGTTATGTTTGCCTCACGTAATTTTTGGTTAAACAACGCATACAAATCCGTGGCAACTTCTGGTCGGGCTGCCTTCGCATAACTTGGACGATTGCCTTTTTTCGTATCTGCGTAAAGGGTAAACTGCGAAACGCTTAGGATTTCTCCAGCAATTGCAGCTAAATCTAAATTCATTTTTCCTTGCTCGTCTTCAAAAATTCGTAATTTGGTAATTTTTCGGACAAGGTAATCGACCTCTGCCTCGGTGTCCTCTTCATGAATGCCTAATAAAATGAGTAAACCGGGACCAATGGCACCAATGGTTTGATTTTCAACGGCAACACTGGCACTTGTAACTCTTTGAATAACTGCTTTCACTTTTCTCTTCTATCCTTTCGTCCGATCAACGCTGTAGACATCTGGGATTTGTTGGATGCGGGTCACTATTTGTTGTAAATGTGCTAAATTTTGAATCGAAACCGTTAAACGAATCGTCGCATTTTTATCTTTGTCAGCTTTGGCTTCTACGCTTGAAATTCGTTTCGTTAGTGAATTGACCGTTTGTAAAACATCATTTAATAAACCAGAACGATCAAATCCATGAATCGCTAAGTCGGTATCGTATTCTTTTTGGCTACTTCCTGCATCTTCCCATTCAACTTCGATTAAACGGGCTTGGTTTTCTGGGGAGTTGACGATATTCGGACAATCTGATCGGTGAATCGATATCCCACGACCTTTTGTAATGTAGCCTACAATCGGATCTCCTGGGACGGGATTACAACAACGGCTAATGCGAATCATTAAGTTTTGAACCCCTTGAATGACCACGCCGCCTTCATGTCGGATTTTCATTTTATCTGATTTTTTTTCAGCTGCCGGCTTCATCAATTCTTGTAACTTTTGTTTTTCTTTTTCTTGTAACTTTTCTTTTCGCTCTTGCTCGGTCACTCGATTCACAAACGTTGTTGCGCTAATTTCACCGTAACCAATCGCAGCATATAAATCTTCATCGGTATGATAATTATAACGCGTTAAGGCTTCTTGCAAACGATTTTTCGTTAAAATCTCTTTTGGTGCTAAATTCATCTCTAATAACACTTTGACAACAGCATCGCGACCTTTTTCAATATTTTCATCGCGGCCTTGGGTTTTAAAGAAGCGACGAATCTTGTTTTTAGCTTTACTAGTAGCGACTAAATTTAGCCAATCTCGACTCGGACCAAATGAATTGGGTGACGTTAAAATCTCGACGATATCACCATTTTTGAGTTTATAGTCTAGTTGAACGATTTTACCATTAATTTTGGCGCCAACCGTTTTGCTGCCGATATCCGTATGAATGTTATAAGCAAAATCAAGCGGACCAGAGCCTTGTGGTAACTCCGACACATCGCCTTTGGGAGTAAAAACATAAACTTTATCGCTAAAGATATCCCCCTTGACGCCTTCCATAAATTCAGAAGCATCAAAACTTTCATCTTGTAATTCAAGTAATTCTTGGAACCAGCTCACTTGCTGACCCACTTTGTCTGGTTTGGCTTTTTCGGTGACGCCTTCTTTATACGCCCAGTGTGCAGCGACCCCAAATTCGGCAATTTCATGCATTTCATGCGTTCGAATTTGAATTTCAATCGGGTTGCCTTTTGGACCAATGACCGTTGTATGCAAAGACTGATACATGTTCGCTTTTGGCATCGCAATGTAGTCTTTGAAACGTCCTGGCATTGGTTTCCACTTTGTATGAATGGTCCCTAAAACCGCATAACAATCTTTAATCGAATCCACAATGACTCGAATCGCTAACAAATCATAAATTTCATCAAATTGTTTTTTCTTATCCACCATTTTACGGTAAATCGAATAAATATGTTTCGGTCGGCCGTAGATTTCGGCATAAATATCCAATTCTTCCGTAGCAATCCGAATTTCTTCTACCGTTTCTTCGATATAAGTTTCACGTTCATCACGTTTACTTTGCATCAAGTGGACAATTCGATAATACTGCTTAGGATTTAAATAACGCAAAGAGCGGTCTTCTAACTCCCATTTAATCCGGCTAATCCCTAAGCGGTGCGCAAGCGGGGCATAGATTTCAATCGTTTCCTGCGCAATTCGACGCTGTTTATCTTCACGCAAATGCGTTAACGTTCGCATATTATGTAGTCGGTCGGCTAACTTAACCATAATTACACGTAAGTCTTGTGCCATCGCCATTAACATCTTTCGGTGGTTTTCGGCGAGTTGTTCTTCATGTGATTTATAGTGAATTTTGCCTAACTTCGTGACACCATCGACTAACATCGCTACGTCTTTGCCAAATTCTGCTTCTAAATCGGCTAAGGTAACGTCCGTATCTTCTACAACGTCATGCAAAAAACCTGTCGCAATGGTATGCGGATCCATATGTAATTCTGCTAAAATACCAGCAACTTGAATCGGATGAATAATATACGGTTCACCGGATTTACGAAATTGCCCTTCGTGTGCTTTCGTCGCATAATCCAACGCTTTTTTTACAAATTCTGTGTGAGCAGGACTCATGTAAAAAGAAACGAGCTTGATCACATTCGGTCCAGTTAATACGACTTCTTTCGCCATAAAAAAACCTCCTTTATACTCATTTTTCCCGGTCATTGGCTTTTTTTAGTAAGTCAATAAACGAGTCTTTCTTTTAATTATACAATGTTTTTATTGTAATTCAAATTGGTAACTAACCGCACTTAATAAATAAAGTGGGGCTGTTTCACACCGTAAAATTCGTGGGCCTAAACCACAAAGGCGCGCACCGGCAGCTTCTAAAGTCGTCACTTCTTTTTGGCTTAAACCGCCTTCTGGACCAAAAATAACTAATAAGGTCGCACCTAAAGGCAAACGCTTCAGTGTCTGAACGAGTTGACTTTGTTCTCCTTGCTTCGCCGATTCTTCATAAGCAACTAAAATGGCGTCATACTGCGTTAATGTTTGGTAAAAAGCTTGACTTGAAGAAAACAAAGTAATCGTTGGCGTCACTTGGCGATGGGATTGTTCCGCTGCTTCTTGGGCTATTTTTTCCAGACGTTGTTGTTTTTTTTGCAACTTTTTATCATCCCATTTGACAACCGATGCTTGCGCTGGAAAACCGACGAATTGATGGGCGCCAAGCTCCGTTACTTTTTGAGCAATAAATTCCATCTTATCGCCTTTTGGATACCCTGAAGCAATCGTCACTTGAATCGGTAACTCTTTTGCTTGTTGCTCTTTCCCGATTTCTTTTAAGTAGACACTGTGCTCACTAATTTCTATAATCTCAGCAATAATGGTCGTTTGGTTCGTAAAAACCAAATACACTTGACGACCACTGACCATCCGCATCACACGAACCATGTGGTGGTAACCTTCGCCTTGTACTTCATAGCGTTCTTTTGGTTGATAAGCTTCTTCTAAAAAATATCTTTGCATCTTATTCTTCCTCGGGTTTGCCTAATACAATGGCGAACCAATCTTTTTGCTGTAAAATTTCTTCGACCACAAACCCTTGCGCTTGCATTGCGTCAATGACCATTTGTTTTTTGTCAGCAATAATACCAGAAACAATCAATTTCCCCGTTTGTTTTAATAAACGCCAAGCATCTGGAATCATTAATAAAATAATATCCGCTAAAATATTAGCAACAATGATGTCGGCTTCAAGCGTAACTTCTTTTAATAAATCATTGGCTTGGACGACCACGTCTTTAGCAATTGGATTTAAATCCATGTTTTCTTTCGCTGCACGCACCGCCACTTCATCTAAGTCATAGGCATAAACCTCATTTGCGCCTAAATACTTACTAGCAATACTTAAAACACCAGAACCCGTCCCAACATCGAGCACCGTTTCTCCGCCACGCAAACAAACTTCTAACGCTTGCAAAGTTAAATTCGTTGTCGGATGCGTCCCTGTCCCAAAAGCCATCCCGGGATCCAGTGTGATGATTTTTTCATTTGGGTCACTTGTTTCATATTTTTCCCAACTAGGCACAATCGTTAAATAACGGGTCACACGGACGGGGTGGTAATACTTTTTCCAAGCAGTCGCCCAATTTTCATCGACCACTTCACTGACCGTTAGTTCATTTTTACCAATCGCTAAACCAAATTCAGGCAATTTTGCGACCGAATCTTGAATAAAAGGAAGAATTTCGGGTAAAAAGATTGTTTCAGGAAAATAAGCCATCACCATCGCGCCTTCTTCAAGCGTGGTATACGTCGATGCATCTAAAATTTCACCATACGCATCACTTTTGAAATTTTCAACGTCAAGTGCGTCTTCAATGGCAACACCACTGGCACCTGCTTCCATTAAAATATTGGCGATGGCTTCAACGGCTTCGCTTGACGTCTCAATTTTTACTTCATTCCACTTCATGTTTTTTTCTCCTTTTTAGTAGCTTGGGTATGGGATATAAGCTGTTTCATTGGCGTATTTTTTGGTTGCATCTTGATACTTTTCTTCGTCAAAAGTCAGTTCGAAAATCTCAAGGGTTTCATCACTTAAAAAGTCGATTAAATCACTCGTCCCTTGTTCTAAAATTTCTTTTAAATAATCAACTAAGCCCGCTAAGTCTTTTTGCGGCAACCCTTTTTTTCCTTCATAAGGCAGACAAGCTAAATAATCTTCTTGGTTAAATTTTGATTTTTCTGGGTTATAAAGTAAGATGCCGTCTTCAAATTCGATGACTTCTTCTTCAGTCTTTACCCCACTGACGTCATCAATTTGCCATTGTTCTTTATTTTGCGCAAATAGTAAAAAAACCAATTCAATCGTATGGTTTTTAGGATCCCAGTCAATTGCGACTTCATAATCATTCATTTTTTTGTTTAATTGTGTGTCTAAAAAAGTCAGCATTGTTTCTTTTGCCATGTTTTTTTCCTCATTTCTATTGCTATTTATTTAATTGCCAACCATGATGATCATCCAGTTGGCTTTTGCGTATATTCGTTACATAAGGATTGCCGGCTGCAATAAAACGCAGGGGCATTTCCGTCCACTTTCCTTTATTAGGAATCCCAATTCGAGGCAAACGGATAATTTTTTTAGGGATTTGTCTTTTTTCAGGTACAAGATGCAACGGACTTGAAAAAATCGATTGGCCATACAAAGCTTTATCAATCCCTAAAGCAGCGACTAATTTCCCAGGGCCATTTGATAAATCCTTGCCTTTTTTCGGCCGATTTTCTTGCATTTGTGTTAAACCTTCTACCGGTTCAAAGCCACGAATCATCACTCCTTGAGGGGTCCCTTTGGCTTGTGTCACGAGATTTAAAATTAAGTGCGTATGCATCGTATATAAGTAAATCGTGCCCGGGTGATCATACATCGCTTTTAATCGAGGCGTCTTTTTCATACCGTGGCTATGAGCGGCTTCATCTTCTGGGCCTAAATACGCTTCACAGTCAACAATATACCCACCTAATTTACCAGATGGGGTGTCGTATTCTAAATACATGCCGACCAAATACGCCGCAATTTCTTCTGTTGATTTTGTTTGAAAAACTTCTATGGCTGGATTCATTTTCATCACCTATGGCTAATAATACACAATTCTTTGTTAATGCGCCATAAAGAATCACTTTCGTTTGAAAAAGCCACGAAAAGATTGCCTTATGATATACTAAAGCTGTTTACAAATACTTGATGATAAAACAAACGAAAACCAAAGAAAGAAGGTGGCATATCATGCAAAAACCACTTGCCTATCGCATGCGACCCAAAAATATTGAAGAAGTGGTGGGACAAGCACACCTCGTCGGCCCAGGAAAAATTATTCGCCGAATGGTCGATGCCAAAATGCTGTCTTCGATGATTTTGTATGGTCCTCCTGGCACTGGTAAAACAAGTATAGCTAGTGCGATTGCTGGTTCAACGCACTACGCTTTTCGCATTTTAAACGCCGCAACCGATAGCAAAAAAGACTTACAAGTCGTTGCCGAAGAAGCAAAGATGAGCGGTACGGTGATTTTATTACTCGATGAAGTCCATCGACTCGATAAAACCAAACAAGACTTCTTGTTGCCTCATCTTGAAAGTGGTCGAATTATCTTAATTGGTGCGACGACTGAAAATCCTTATATTACCATTAATCCAGCGATTCGCTCACGAGCACAAATTTTCGAAGTCTTTCCTTTAAATGAAACAGATATCCAACAAGCCATCCAAAAAGCGCTGGCAGAGCCCACTATTGGGTTGGGCGACTTGCCAGTTACGTTAGATGAAGAAGCCCTTTTACACTTAAGTCGCGCCACCAATGGCGATTTACGTAGCGCATTAAATGGTCTGGAACTCGCTGCTAAGTCAACCCCAAAAAATGAGAGGGGTGTGATTCATTTAACCCTACCAATTATTGAAGAATGTGTACAACGAAAATCACTCACCCACGACAAAGATGGTGACGCGCACTACGATGTTATTTCAGCCTTTCAAAAATCGATTCGAGGCAGCGATGTGGATGCGGCGTTACATTATTTAGCACGGCTAGTTGAAGCAGGCGACTTAGCCATTATTTGCCGACGCCTGCTTGTCATTGCCTATGAAGATATTGGACTGGCTAATCCAAGTGCCGCTAGTCGCACCGTCAATGCCGTATTGGCAGCCGAAAAAATTGGCTTCCCTGAAGCACGTATCCCGCTAGCACAAGCGGTGATAGACTTATGCTTGTGTCCAAAATCAAATTCGGCCATTACGGCAATCGATCTGGCGCTTGCTGACATTCATGCAGGAAAAGCCGGTGACGTGCCGAATCATTTACGAGATAGCCACTATCAAGGAGCGAAACAGTTAAATCGTGGCATTGGCTACTTATATCCCCACCAAAGCGAACTTGGTTGGGTAAAACAACAATATTTACCCGATAAATTAAAACAGGCGCGTTATTACTTACCAAAGCAAACCGGGAAGTACGAGCAAGCCTTGGCTTTTCGCGCGACACAACTTGATGAGTGGAAACGGAAAAATTAATAAAAAAAGAGGCAATCTATCTTAATCGTAGATTGTCTCTTTTTTAAACATTGTTTTTTAATCCAGCGTTTTTCACGGTTTATTTTTTAAACCAACAAATTGGTCAAAATCTACACAAGTAAGTTGCAAGTAAATTTGTGGTTTATAAATTAAAATCCTCCAATGTTGATAAAAGTGCACGGTTCTCCGTGTTCTATCGTTAAAAGACTTGCACTTGCTATATAAAACATTGCGCTCAAATACCACTATTTCAATGTGTTTTATTTAATCAGTGGACATTAATTACTGAGTGATCATTGACTAAAATCCATAAGGTTTTTTACATAAAAATAGAACTATTCAAACAAATAGGTGCTCTGACCAATTTGAATATTGCTACCGACAAGTGTGGTAGCGCCTGTTAAGACAATTGATTGTAACTGATTAGTCACACCTTTAATAAAATGAAGTTCTTTATCACCAATTAAAAGGCCGAGATTTTTCGTGGATTGAAGTAGAGGCAAATTAAAAAGTTCTTGCCAGTGTTTGACTACTGCTTCTGGTTCGTCAACAGCAAAGATAGCTTTTTTTAGTTCCTTAGCTCCAGCTGGGTGTGACTGGATAACCCCGCTTTGTTGTAACTGGATTCGACGTTCTTTCTCTGTCCCAGACCATTGAATGATAAATGGATACGGCAATCCTTGATAATCACCTAAAATCGAAAACATCTGCCACTCAATTAAATTTCCTTTTGCATCCGTGCGTTTACCTGCAAAAATTGGAGAAATTTGCACTGTTTGACGAAGACATGCAGCTAGTGCTTCAATATCATCCGTTCTTAACGCCAGGCGACTTAACGTTTCTTCTGTAGGTAAGTGACGTAACGCATCTTTTACCACGACATGTACTTGGTCGGCGTTTTGTGCCAAGGTTGGCTCTTCTATACTTAAAAATTCGATGTAACTCAAATCAAAATAACTAAGAACGTTATGTGTTCCCCACTCTTTGTGTTGGCCACCATAAAAAGCAATTAAATCGTTGGCAGCAAATGTTTCAATTACCTGATTTAAATCATTTACGTAATGCACCACGTGATCTAACTGAACCGTCATTTATTTCACCTCTTTTATTCATTGTTTTATTTACTTTCCTGACCTAATTCTGTAGTTCTTTTTACTGCTCGCAACACACTTCTTTGTAAACCAGCAGCAAAATCCGACTGATTCAACTCAAATAAGGCGTGAATCCCTACTCCACCAGCTGAGTTATTAATATCAAGCAGTTCGCGAGGATGTTTGCCTGTTTGTTGTAACATCGCCACTGCCCCAATAGTATTTTCTAAAGCAATTGCCCGCGCTTGTTCTCGCGAAAGACCCGCTAAAACCCCTGCATCGGCATAAGACTCAATAAAGTAATACACGTAATTTGGTCCGGCTACTCCAAAGCCTGTAAATACATCAATTAGCTTTTCTTCCACATACATTACTTTGCCAAAACCCGTTAAAAAGAAATCAACGTCTCTTTTTTTAGCTAAGGCATTTAGGGCTACACCACTATAACCCAAACCTGTATCTGTTAACGTATTAGGGATCACTCGTACAATTGCTCGCGGTTCACCTAAAGACTGTTCAATTTGTTCAATCGTTACCCCTGCTACAATCGAAAGAATCGTCACTCCAGGCCGGCTTTTTTTCAACGACGCGATAACAGTAGGCAGATCGTCTTGTGGCCGAACACCAATCACGATTAAATCTGCTGTTTCAAGCGATTGTTCTTGTGTTTTTTGCGCAGAAATTTGATAAGTTGTTTCTAAGTATTGATTACGCGTTTCTTGGATATCGGCTACAGTTATTTGATTTGGTTGAAACTTTTGACTTTTTAACAAAGGACGAATAATCGCTTCAACCATTTGCCCGCCCCCAATAAAATGAATTCGTTTACTCATATACTCACTCCTCTACTTAATTATTCGCCCATGCTTCTGGCAAAATAAAGCCATCGTATTTTTCTTGTGCTAAAATATATTCTTCAAATGCGACGGATTCATATGCAGCCTTGATGTCTTTAGCCCATTGCGTTTCTTCGTTCTCTTTTAAAATTGAAACGATAATGCGGTGTTCTTTTGGCGTTTCTTCAATGGCGATTCCATCCGTAATTTTCCGGTTGGAGTCAGCGATATAGTTACCATTAACGATGCCATAATCAACATCTGGTAATGAGGACAAAATTTGAGCCGGATCTAACACTTCAAATTTAATCTCGTACGCAGCAGGATGGACTTGATGGATATCAAAATCAATCGTCCCTGCATCTTGATCGACACTGACCCAACCAAGGCCTTCTAAAACACGTACCGCACGTTCTTGATTGACCGGATCATCAGGCAAAGCCACCACTGTGCCATCTTGAACAGCGTCGATAGAGTCATGTTTTACTGAATGCATGCTCTGTGGCGCACTCGGAACAAAAGCTAGTGCGGTCATCTCTATCCCTAATTCTTTATTGACAGCTTCCATATAGGCCGTACTTTGAAAAATACTCACATCGATGGATCCTTCTTGCATCGCCGGATTAACGTAATTATTATGTGCAAGCGTCTTGATTTCGATTTCATAGCCTTGATCTTCTAAAATGGGCAAAATCGCTTGTCGAAATTGTTCTTCATACGTTCCAACACCAAAGCCTACCACGATTTTCTTTTGTTCACTTTCATCTACGCTCGTTCCACAAGCTGTTAATAAAACAGCTATTCCAACCAATACTCCCAAAAACTTTTTCATTTTCATTCCTTCTTTCCTTTTTCTTCGAGTACTTTTATATACTCTTTCTAAATAACGTCAACTCATTCGCTGAAACGTCTACTGGTACCGCACAATTGGGCGTCAACAAAAAAGAAGATGCCTGATCCAATGCTTGTTGGATTTGTTTTTTCAATTCTACTTCTTGGTTCTTGCCAAAAATTTGATGCGAAATGCCACCTACTTTTATTTTTTTTAAATCAATGGATAAATCTGGATTGCCCTTGGCGTTTGTGTCCCAACTAATAGCCGCAATTGGATAATCTTCAAAACGTTGCGGTTGGGCAAAAGGGCCGCACGTATGCAAAATCGTTTTTCCTTTTATCGCGTTTAAAACAATGGCATCATAAGGCACCGAATACTCTCTAAAGTCGGCTTCGCTAAATAATTGCGGATGAGCAGTACCCGTTACCGCATAAAAGATACCATCTAAACCAATTGTTTCTAATTCTTTCAAATAAGAAACAAGGGTTTGTGAAATATGAAGTAATGCTTGATGAACACCAAAACGTTCTTTTTCAAGTAATTGTTTAAAATCAAGTGGCGCTTGGCTACCATACATTTTTTGATCATAGTAAGACGAATTGCCTGTTAAAAACATTAAGATGGTTAATGGGGAAAAAATCGTTTGAATCAATGGTGTTTCTGGTAAAGCTGCTCGGATAGTTTTTGCTGCAGTTAATTGTTCTTGTAAAGGAGCACTGTTTGTTACGTCAACAATAGGAATTGTCCAAACATCTGGGAATTTTTGAATAGTTTGATTGACTTGTCTAGGAAAGACTTCTTGATAGTCTTCTGGATCATAAGTATTACCAAACGTTTCTGCTAAATAAGTCGCTCTTGGATTAATCTTAATCCAATCCCAATCATATTTTTTAGCAAAAGCAATCGTGGCTTGAGCTAAATCGGTTGGATCATATTCAGCCTCCAAAAAATGATGCCAGCAACTCACTAAGGGTCGTTCAATTTTTTCCCCACTTAAAATGGCATGAAATAATTCTTTTTTACTCATTTTTTTATTCCTCCTTTTTTCATCCATTCAGACTTTTCTTGCTTGAACGTCAACTCATTCACTATTGTTTTGAAATATTTTTCTTCGTTTTATGGATTCCTTACAAAGATACCATCAAATAAAATGAATAGATAATTGATAAATTTTATGTTATGCGATTTATTTCCCTTATACGTCAACAAGTACTTTTTATAGAATAAAATTCCCGTTTCGATAAAAACGCTTTCAAAAGAGTTGCGACATTTTAGTTCCTATGCTATGATGTAAGTGGGCAATCTGTGATGTGCGAGTTATCCCTTTTTAGTGTTGACCGAACATTTTTATTGATATCTTGGGATCCGTCCGGTGTTCGAGTTAGTAGCATGCCTTCTCATTTGGTAGTTCGATACTTCGACCGTGGAACCCACCTGCTTCGATTTGCGGGATCAATACTCCGGGACAAAAAACGGCATCTACGGACAACCCCGTTTTAAAAAACGTTAAACCTCTTGTTTAGACAAGAGGTTTTTTTTGATGCTTTATATGATAAACTAAACATAAAATGAAAAAGGAGTACCGACAACATGATTACGATTTTATTACTTTTAGCCGGAGCAATGCTTTGCTTTTTAGGTTATTTACTCATAAAAAAACAAAATTTTTTCTTCGTTTTATTAGCTAGTAATACTGCCAAAGAACAAACATTTTTAACGAGATTTGGGCAACTCTATTTCTTTACGGGCTGTGTAGGAGTGATCTTAGCCTTTTTTGCCCAAAGAGAACTCGCGCTTTTTTATCTTGCAATGATGATGAGTCTCTCTGCTGTTTTTAGTATCCAATTTTCAAAAAAAATGAAATAACAAGCGATAAGATATTTGGCATTTTTTTTAAAATAGCTTACAATATAAGAAAAGGTAAGAAGGATGTGGTCTTAATGTTACAACAGTATAATCGTATTATGGTGGCCGTCGATGGTTCAGACGAAGCGGAATTGGCCTTTAAAAAGGCGATCAACGTAACGAAACGAAATGATGCCGAATTACTTTTACTTCATGTAATTGACGCAAGAGCATTTCAAACAATGACTTCCTTTGATACCATGTTAGCTGAGCAAGCGACTGATATGGCCAAAGAATCATTAGCAGAATACGAAAAAACAGCTAAAGAACAAGGAATAACCGCCGTTAAAACATTGATCGAGTACGGCTCGCCGAAAGCTGTGATTGCAAAATACGTGCATGAAGAACATAAAATCGATTTAATTATGCTCGGAGCTACTGGACTAAATGCCGTTGAACGCCTCTTTATTGGTTCTGTTTCAGAATATGTGATTCGCCATGCACCTTGTGACGTCTTAATTGTTCGAACCGATTTAGAAAATCAATCGCCAAAAGAAGAAGAATAAAAAATTTTTTAGTTGAAAAAGACCGGATTAGATAGACACTTTCAAGATAGTCTACCCTGCTTTCTTGTGGATTTCCCACCGTTATCATTATTCTTAAGTTATTTTATGCGGAAAATGACGCAACTATTCTAATCTTTAATCAATTTTCTTTTCTATTCAAAAAAAAGACACATAGAATCTCATCTACGTGTCTTTTTTGTCGTCCTGTTCAGATGGCAGGTATTCCGCACTCCCGTTCTGGTACATCTTATTTTATACGTTGTTACTGTCGATCATTCGCTGACCAAACTAAAGCGATACAATATTGAGCCCAATTATCAGAAAATAAACTGAATGATTTGGTCAATTTTAAACATATCAACATTTGGTATTTTTTCAATAAACTGCACTTTTCTGGTCATTATATCAATTGATGTTAGTTGGTCAATCAGCACTTGTCCTTGCGTTCCGATCGTTTCAGGGAGTTGGTATCTCATTGGCGACTGGCGTATGGTTGATGTAATCGGACAAACAACCGTGAACCCTGTATGATTGTTGAATTTATCCCTCGACACGACTAATGCCGGGCGTCTCTTTTGGATTTCCTTTCCTGATGATGGATCAAAATTTAACCAAACGATGTCACCTTTTGAAGGAATGTATTTATCCACCATTATAACAACTCTCTCCCTACTGGCTTCATCTAAACCCGACAAGGATACGCCCACTTCAATCGTGTGCAGGGCGAAGCCCAACGATAAGCGGGTGAGGAATGGTCGTCAGCTACGAACGTATCTGAAATGCCTTTTTCTAACATAAAGTATTTAACTTCACTAGGATATATATAGTATAATAACATTAGTGAAAGGTGGTGAGGTGAATGTCTACCGTTACGGCAAAAATACAAGTTTACGTTTCGAGTCT
>NZ_JAFBFD010000041.1 GCF_016909125.1 Enterococcus lemanii
GTGGCCGCTAGATTTGTTCATCACGCAAGAAATATTCAAATTAAACTTGCGACCTCGCATGTTTTTCAGAACAGTTTTTGGAAAATAATGAGGAATATTCAGCAGATGCGGTTGTATTCCTACTAGTAAAATGACCTTCTCCCTATAAAAAAAAATCGTTTTTAGCACCAAGGGGGGAGTCTGTCTATTTTTGGCCATTCTACGTAGAAATTTTTCTTTACTACTCAATTTTCTTGTATCTTTTCTCTATTTTCTTTTAAAAGTTTTATTTTTTCATGTTCAAGGGTCAAAACGAGTCATTTTGACCCTTGGATTGTTCTTTTTCTATAAGTATGAATAATTCAAGATATAATTAGTCATTTATAAATATACAAAAAAATTTTCACATTATATATTTGGTTTAATAACACTCTTTATCATCTTCTCTTAAATTTATCCGTGTTCCACGTTTGCTGGATAAAGGCATCTATTTCATTAACTAACATCATAGGTTCATTATTACTCCAAGGTTTTAATTTAATCTTATTCGTTATGAGTTTTTGGTATACCTCCGAAAGTTCACTTAAATTAATTACAGGAGCTACATATCCGTTATTACCAAAGGCTTTATTGATTGATATTTGGTGATTATCAATATGCTCTCCATATTCATGAAGACGAGTAACTGCAATGACTTTTTTCTTAGAATTTAAAGCTCTCATAATACTTCCTGAAGCCCCATGTGAAATTACGATATCTGATAAATCAATCTTTTCTTGAAACTCCTCTTGAGAAATGTATTCAACAAATTGATAGTTTTTGGGTTTATAAGTAGAGGTTCCAATTTGAGCAAAAATTTCTTCTTTAATAACACCTTTTTCTACTAACTCATCTAATTCTTTAAATAAACGGTTAAAAGGATATTTCCTTACCCCGACTGTTACAAATATCAATATAGCACCCCTTTAAATATTGCTTTACTGTAATATTTCTTCATTGATTCCCACTGCACAAAAAATAAATCTGAATGTTTCTCCATCATCTTACCAGCTACTGTTGGTTCGTCAGCTCTCCCAAATGTTTCAATAAAAATGAATTTTTTCTTAAAGATTATTGATAATAAATAAAATGGATATGCCACCATTGTCCCAGTAGTTATAATATAATCTGGTTTTTCTTTAAACCAGATTTTAAAAGCTATTATTGTATTAAATAGCATTTTAAATATCATTAATTTATCCTTTAAATCAGTCATATGCATATAGTGGTCAGCTTTATTATCAACTGAACTTTTCTCAGTAACTAATACCCCACCATACTTATCTAACAACGGTTGTAATTTTTTTATCTGCTCGAAATGTCCCCCAGTTGATGAAACTAATAAAATATTTGGTTGTCTCATAAATTTTCCTACCTATCCAATTTTATAGTAACTTTTATACCAATTAACAAACTTGCCAATTCCCTCATCAATTGTTGTTTTAGGTTTAAATTGAATTGCTTTTTCCAAATCTACCACATCAGCATAAGTAGCTTCCACATCTCCTGGTTGCATTCCCAAAAATTCTTTTGTTGCTGTCATCCCTAGATATTTTTCAATCGTTTCAACAAAATCTAATAATTTAACTGGTGAGTTATTCCCAATATTATAAATTTTATACGGTGCCCAACTTTCAGACGTAGAATTGACTTCTTCATTCCATTTTGAATTTCTTTTAGGAGCCTTTGGAATTAATCGAATAATTCCTTCGACAACATCATCTACATAAGTAAAATCCCTCATCATGTTTCCTTGGTTAAACACCTGAATTGTTTCATTATTAATAATCTTATTAGTAAAAGAGAAATAAGCCATATCGGGTCGCCCCATCGGTCCATAGACGGTGAAAAATCTTAATCCTGTTGTGGGTATACCATACAAATGACTATATGTATGAGCCATTAACTCATTTGATTTTTTAGTAGCTGCATAAAGAGATACTGGATGATCCACATTGTCATCAGTAGAGAATGGTGTTTTCTTATTTCCCCCATAAACAGAGGAAGATGAGGCATAAATTAAATGTTCTACAGGGAAATGACGCGCACCTTCTAAAATATTCATAGTTCCAGTAATATTTGAATCAATGTAAGCAAACGGATTTTCAATAGAATATCGAACTCCGGCCTGTGCACCTAAATGAACTACTAAATCGAATTTTTCATTTTCAAATAAAGAATGGACTTTCTCTTTATCTGCTAAATCCATTTTTATAAATTTAAAATTCTTTTTAACATCTAACAATTTTAATCTTTCTTTTTTTAGAGAAACATCATAATAATCATTAAGATTATCAATACCAATAATTTCATAAGTATCATTAAGCAACATTGCTAGGCGAGCTCCGATAAATCCAGCAGCACCAGTAATTAATATTTTTTTCATTTAAGATTTCCCCTATGCAATAAATTTAAAAAGCTCCATTCGGTTTCAACATCACAACTATTGTCTTCACCATAATTTCTATATCTCTAACAAATCCAATATTTTCAATATAAGTTAAATCCAACGAGACCATCTCATCAAATCCTACTTCATTGCGTCCGCTAATTTGCCATAAACCAGTGCATCCCGGCTTTATTAATAATCGTTGTTTATCATACATCGTATATTTTTCAACTTCTCGATTCAAGGGTGGCCTTGGACCAACTAAACTCATTTCCCCTTTAATGACATTCCATAGTTGTGGCAATTCATCGATACTTGTTTTCCGGATAAATTTCCCAACTCTCGTAATTCTTGGATCATCTTTCATTTTGAACATTGCGCCTTCAACTTCATTTAATTTCAGCAATGCTTCAAGTTTCTCCTCCGCATCCACACACATCGAACGAAATTTATACATTTTAAACGGGGTTTCGTTTTTTCCAATTCTTGTTTGAGAAAAGAAAATAGGCCCTCGTGGTTCTTCTATTTTCATTAACAGAGCAACAATCAAGAACAAAGGGGAGAGTAAAATTAATCCTACCACACTACCAACTATATCGACGATTCTTTTAACAAAAAAGAAAGCTTGTTTACTAGCTATTTTCTCTTTTAATTGAACCCCTATGTTCTCCTTATTGACACTTTCTCTTGCCACTTTCTCTCCCCCTAAAACAACCCAAATTTTTTCTTTTTCTTACTTTCGATCACTGCTGGATAATTCACTGGATCCCCATTGACTAAATCTTTGGCGACTTGTTGCATCTGCTCTACCTTCTCTTGGCCGTAAAGTTGCCCAATCATTTCATAAGCTTCCTTTAAATAAAAAGTCCGTTTATTGATACCGTGTGCATCCGAAGCCACCATTTGAACCAGATTTCTTTCAACCATTAATTGGGCGGTTTTTTGAATATTCTTGCCAAAAATTCCAACGATACTTGGTGCCGTTAACTGAGCCAGACAACCCATTTCTAAATAGGGTAATAGTAAATCAGGCTCTTCACGAAATTTGGCATTTCTTTCTGGATGGACGATGACGGGAACAATACCTTTCGTGCGTAGTTCAAAAAAAAGTTTTTCGCTATACGTTGGCACGTCAATTGTTGGAAATTCAAGTAATAAATAGGTGTTCTCAAGATCGGTGAACAATAAGCGATCGTTTTCTAAATCCGCCATTAATTCCCCGGTGACACGGACTTCTTGGCCTTCAAGTAAGGTTAAAGGCAATTTTCGTTGATCAATTTCTGTTTGTAAAGCAAGAACAGCTTCAATGACTGCTTGCTTTTCATTTTCATACCGACCATTGTTATGGTGTGGCGTACATAAAAGATGGGTGATGCCTTGGCTAATGGCATAACGTACCATGTCCAAGCTTTCTTCCAAATTTTCTGGGCCATCGTCAACTGCTGGTAATAAATGACAATGCAAATCAATCATTGAAGCTCACTTCTTTCTTAATAGTAATAATAACCTTGGTCTTTTGTTTGAGTTGCCCCATTATAAACAGTGCCTAAGACATGGGCGTTGACTAATTTTAATAAATCTTTGGCTTTCATTAGTGACTCTTTATTGGTCACATTTTCACGTACGACCAGTAATGTACCATCGACTTTTGAAGCCATAATTTGCGCATCGGTTACGGTTACGACTGGTGGCATATCAAAGATAATAATATCAAAATAATTTTTTAACTCTTGAATGACTTGGTTCATTCGCTGAGAGCCAAGTAACTCAGATGGGTTTGGTGGTTTTGGTCCACTCGTTAAGATGCTTAAATTATCGACAACGGTTGGTTGAATTGCTTCGTTCACTTCTTTGGTGGTACTTAGCAAGGTACTTAAGCCAACGGTATTGTTTAATTGGAACGTTTTATAAACGGTTGGTTTACGCATATCCGCATCTACTAGTAAGACGCGTTGACCAGATTTAGCAAAGACAACGGCTAAGTTCGCTGACGTGGTTGATTTTCCTTCGACAGGGCCGGATGAAGTGACAACCATTGTTTGTAAACGACGATCGACGGATGAAGCGAATTGAATATTCGTTCGGATCGTTCGATACTGCTCGGATACGGGAGAACTTGGATCGGTTAAGGTAATTAAGCCAACCGCTTTTGTTTGGGTTTCTTTATGTTTTTTTGACATGTTGTTCTCCTTTTCTAGACTCTTGCCCTGCTACGGCGCATTGGTTCGTCTTCTTTTTTTGTTGGTTTTGGTGCAATTGGTTTCATTGCTTTTTGCGTAATTTTGGCATTGATTTCTTTGGCGCTCATTTGTGGCACGGTTCCTAAGACGGTTAATTCTAATGTTTCGGTCACAAAGCGTGGATCTTTCACTGTTCGGTCAAAGAGTTCTAAGACAAAGGCAAAACCAACCCCTACCATCATGCCTAAAATTAAGCCAATTGCTAAGTTTAATTTATTATTTGGTGAAACAGGTTTTGGACTAGCTACCGCTCCTGAAACAATCGTGATTTTGTCGACGTTCGTTAAAATGTCTTTCACCGTTTCTTGGAAGACTTCTGCCGTCACGTTGGCAATGGCTTGCGCGGTATTGGCATTGTCCGTTGTCGCTTGAATTGAAAACATTTGTGAGTTTTGTGCTTGGACGACTTGCAAGGCATTTTTGATTTGCGCCGGTGTCATTTTAATTTGATATTCACTACTTAGACGGCTTTGAACTTCTTGGGCTTGTGCGTCTCCTTGTAAAATAATATCTTTATAAGTATTTAACATTTGTAAGTTAAAGTTAATATCATTGACGTTACTTGTTTCCGTCTGAGGGAGTGAGACAATTAATTGGGCACGTGAACTATATTGTGGGGTAATCACAAAAAAGGTCGCTACTCCGGCTAAAGCGAGGCCGACAAAAGTGCTCATTAAAATTGTTGTCACGTGTTTGCGCAAAATATCAAATATCTCTTTTAAACTAATTGTTTCTTCCATGATGTGCTCCTTAATCTATTGAAAGCCGAAACTTTCTTTTTACATTTTATGGTTGTGAGGCAGCCGTACCAGAATCGGGTGTTTCTTCTGGTTCTGGTGTTGGTTCTGGACTTGGCTCTGGATCCGGCGTTGGTTCCGGTTCCGGTGTTGGTTCTGGCTCTGGTGTCGGCTCTGGCTCTGGTGTTGGTGTTTGTCCCCCTGTTCCGGTACCCGTCCCACTCCCAGGATTATTTGGCTGGGTCGGAATATTCGGCGTTGGAATGGATGGGTTTAGATTTTGATTGTTATTGTTATTGTTTGTCTCAAAATCATCGGTATTGTTATCGGTCGTCGTGTCTTCGGTTACTTGGTTTTGTTGATTGAGCAGGGCTGTTTGTAGTTCCGCTAAACTTGTTTGGAACTGCGCTTGCCAATCTTCACTTGGTAATTGTTTGACCCGAGCGACGATTTGTTCGTAATTACTTTGGGTTAAGCTTTCTGGTGCGTTTAAAGCTTGTTTCATTTGGGCTTTGATTGCTTCGATTTCTTCCCACTGTTTTTGTGCTAAGTGATAGTAAGCAAAAGCATTTTCTTGCCACTGGTTTTCTTTTTTATAGTAAGAAAGGTTTTCTTTGACTTCAATTAATTGGTCTTTGCTCACTTCTAGTCCTAATACAAGTTGGTCATTAACCGTTTGGATGGCTACGTTTGGTTCGGTGAAAAGTGTCGCTAATTGACTTTGAATCTTCAATTGTAATAAAATTTGAGTCAATTGTTGATTCACGGCGAGGCGATTTTCTGTAAACGCGTCAAATTCTTTTTTGGCGTCGGCTTTGGTTAACCCTTTTTCTTCAGAGAAATCTTTTAAGCGTTCGACGGTTGTTTTTAACTTCGCCATTTCTTCACTTGTGACTGCTGGTTTTAAAAAGCCAGCTGCTTCATCAAGATAAGCCGCCTCTAATTGACGTTTTATTTTGGTCAACTTTGTTTGTTCACTTTGAATTTGTTGGACTAGCGGCGTTGTTTCGCTAGCCACTTGATCTTTGGTCCCTTTTAGACCGATAAAGATCACGGCAAGCGCGACAAAAGCACTCACAACAACGAGTAGCCATTTAATTGATTGTTTCGGCAATGGAACGCCTCCTTCTTATCAAATTAGTAACCATATTGATTTTAGTACAAACCAATTTGAGTGGCAATTGCATCGACGGCTTGTTTCAACTGGGCGCGCCAACTGTTGCTTGCGATTTGGTTCACTTGATAATCTAACTCAAGATAATTGCCATAAGTCGCTGCATCGGTTACCTGCCCGTCAACGAGCATGGTATCTACGAATGCTTGGACGTTCGCGACTGTTTCCAGTTGCTCTTGGGCTAAATCTAAATAGCTTGTCATATTTTGCTGCCACTGGTCTTCAGGGATACGCGTTACGTCTTCTTGGACTTCTTTTAACTGTTCAAGCGTTACGGTATCATTGATTGCCGCGTTCGTTTCGACGGTTTGCCAATCCAAGGTCTCTGCTTCAAAGAACGTTCGTATCGCTTCTTCTATGCGGAGTTTACTCACTAAGACTTGGTGTTGATTTTTCAAGTCGTCTTTTTTAGTTGCAAAGGTCAGACTTTCTTTTGGTAAATCATTTACCTCAACTGAGAAATCAGCTGCTGAAACTTTTAATTGATTAATCTCAGTTTCGATTTTATCTAATTCTTCTAAGGTCAGATCTGGCCTTAAAAAAGCAGTATTCGCTGAAAGAAGCGTTGCATTCAGGCTTGCTTGTATTTTATCGATTTGCTCGGCTTGGTTCTTGATGCTACTCATTGCTTGAGCGACTCTTTGATCGTATTGGTCTTGACGACTCTTTTGATAACCAACGACATTAATCCCAATCGCTAAGCCAGCAACAACGATTAGCCCTAAACTTTTCATTATTCGTTTTTTACTCAATCGATTGCCCATCTTCCAAAAATGACGCTCACTAAATTTGCGATTCTCGTCACATTCTTGGATAAACGGTACGAACCTCCTTTACTGATTTATTTTTATTCTATCTTTTTTCAAATTCATGGAAATGTTTATCAAATTGTGAAATTTTCTTGAAAAAATCTTTAAAAAAAGACTAACTGACATAATTATACATAAAACCAACCTTAATTAACAGTCTATTTCAAATAAAAACTGATTTTTTCGCAATATTTCATGGTATTGTTATTGTTTTGCAGAAACTATTTGCGATAAGTTTCAAATACAATAAAGTTGCATTCTTTTTTCCGAACATTTTTTTATAAACAAAAAACTTTGAAGACAAATGCTTCAAAGTTTTTTCAGCTAAATTAAAGTTGGCTGGCAGCTGCTTCATCCACAATAATCGTTACATCCGGATGATTTTGTAAAATACTTGCAGGAACATCCGTTGTAACCGGACCGTTCACGGTGTTGGCAATTGCTTCGGCTTTGGCTGTTCCAAAGGCTAAAAGGATAATTTTTTTGCCTTGCATAATTGAGCCAATTCCCATTGAAATCGCCGTCGTTGGCACGTCTTCTACTTTTTCGAAGTTGCGTTTGTTCGCATTGATCGTTGATTCTGTTAATTCAACGACGGATGTTTTCGCATCAAATGGTGTCCCTGGTTCGTTAAAACCAATGTGCGCGTTTTCGCCAATCCCTAAAATTTGGATATCAATTGGGTTTGCGGCAATGATTTCTTCGTAGTGGGCACACTCAGCTGCTAAGTCTTCTGCTTTGCCGTTTGGTACGTAAGTTGCTTTAAAAGGCTTTTGATTGAATAAATGTTGGTTCATGAAGTAGCGGTAGCTTTGATCGTTATCGCCCGCTAAACCAACGTACTCATCTAAGTTAACGGACACGCAATTTGAAAAATCTAGGTCACTTGCGGTCATTTCTTTGTATAAGGTTTCTGGTGTACTTCCTGTTGCTAGACCAAATACGTTTGCACCATTTGCTAAGCCTTCTTTGATCAGTTCAAAAGCTTTTTTGCCGCCTTCTTCTGCGTTTGCCACTCGAATAATATTCATTTTGTTACTCCCCTTTTTGCTATAATCTTTTGGTATTGTAACACTTAAAATCGCTTTCTTCAATGCTTATCGGCGACGATTACGCTGACTTGCTTCCATAATAACGGGCATAATAACCGGGCGACGTTTCGTTTGATCAAACAAGAAACGACTCAGTTGATCCCGAATGTCTTGTTTTAATTTTGCCCATTCAAAATCGTCTTCGTGTAAATGTTTTTCAACAATTTCAGCCACCATCTCGCTACCTTCACGTAACAAGTCGCGGTTGGCTTTGACGTATACAAAGCCACGAGTGGTGATTTGCGGTTTGGCAACAATCTTCTTCTCACGACGACTAATCGTTACGACTGCAACAAACACCCCGTCTTCTGATAAAATCTTGCGGTCTTTTAAGACGATATTCCCAATATCACCAACGCCAATCCCATCGACCATCACGTTGTCTGCCGGAACGGAACTCGCCATGCGCAACTCGCCTTTCGTGTATTCTAAAATATCGCCACGAG
Organism: Enterococcus lemanii; assembly: GCF_016909125.1. GTDB lineage: Bacteria > Bacillota > Bacilli > Lactobacillales > Enterococcaceae > Enterococcus_I > Enterococcus_I lemanii. The sequence goes on from NZ_JAFBFD010000041.1 coordinate 8,905, forward strand.
CTGGGATAAAGATGTTTTGTTTTGGAATCCCAACTTCTTCGGCTAATTTCGCATGCGCCGATAACAGACGGTACTCTCCTTGAATCGGGATAACATATCTCGGTTTCATTAAATTCATCATTAATTGTAAATCAGCCGGACTCGCATGACCTGATACACGGTAATTGTCTGAAATACTCCGAACAACCCCACCTGCTCGATAAATAATGTCTTCGGTTTTGGCCATGACCGTCTCCATCGCAATCGTCGGCGTCGTCGCAATGTACGCTAAGTCGCCATCTTTCACATGAATCGTCCGGTGCGTTCCGTTAGCCATTTTTTGCAACGACTTAATCGGTTCACCCATGCGGCCCGTTTCTAAAATCAAAATTTCTTCATCGCTGTAGTTAGCCATTTCTTTTAATGTAATCAATAGGTCTTCTGCTGGTAAGGTTAAGCGGCCTAATTTCATCGCCGTCTTAATAATCCGACCAAAATCTTGGCCCGTTAATACAACTTTCCGATTGGAACGGTGCGCGGCGTTTAATATTTGTTGCACGCGTTGTAAATTACTCGCCACACAAGCTGCAATGATCCGCCCTTCCCAGTAACGAATGTTGTCATACACTTCATCGGCAATTTGCAACTCTGAAGCGACCGTCGTTGGGTTTTCCGCATTGCTTGACGTACTTAACAAAGCAAACACGCCTTCTTTGCCGATCTCAGCTAGACGAGCAAAATCCGTTTGGTACATCGGAATCGCACTTTGGTCAAATTTAAAATCACCGGTATAAACAATATTGCCTTCGTTTGTTTTTAGCGTAATCCCCACTGCATCAGGAATCGAGTGCGTTGTTGGAAAGAAACTAACAACCGTTGAACCAAAATCGATTTCTGAATGCGTATCAATTACATGGAACTCTTTAAACTTCTTAGTCGGCTCATAACGACGCACGACTAATTTAGCCAGCTCAATCGTTAGTTCGGTACCAAAAACAGGCACTTCAAACTTTTCAAGCAAGTACGGTAAGCCACCAATGGCATCCGCGTGTCCGTGGGTGACAAAAATCCCTGCCACTCGGTCCGCATTGGCTTCTAAATACGTAAAGTCAGGAATCACCGTGTCAATTCCTAACAACTCATTTTCTGGGTAACGTAACCCACAGTCTAAGACAAAGATATCTTCATCTACTTCCACAATGTAGAGATTTTTTCCGTTTTCTCTCACACCACTTAAAGGAATAATTTTTATTGAACTCAAATTGTTCACCTCTTAAATATATTTTCTCTTCCTATAATTAAATATTGCTAATTCAACCGCCAATCTCCACGTCCGAGCTCGAACACTGGCTTCCCCCTTTTAAGTTGTGGGAAGTCAAAATTCCAGCCATTCGTTTCATTATGCGGTTTTTATGATAAAAACAAAACATCATTTTTCCCATCACGTTTTATTATACACGAAAATCTTGAGAAAATCTTCTGGGGAATCATTCTTGTTTTGGTTTTTTGTGGTGGGCGGTTGTTGTTTTTTTTGGTAAGCAACCCCTATTTAACAAGAGAACATGAAGTGATTTAAAAAAAAGAGTGCTGTATACCAATTAATCAACCGTCTAAATTTGTTATTATAATAAGAAAGGCGAGGAAGATAGCATTCACCAAATCAAACCATTCGTTGTATTTTTGTTTACACGTCATCATGCAGACGCAATCTTAGATGGTGAACTGGATTTAAAAATTTAAGAAGTGTTTTTCTCTTATACAAACAATCCCCGAATTACCTTTTATCGTAATTCGGGGATTGTTTTTGATTTTAAAGTAAATTTAGTTCAACCATTTTTTCAGCGATTTGAACGGTATTTAGTGCAGCACCTTTTAGTAAGTTGTCTGATACAACCCATAAATGGAAGCCTTTTGTCGGGTTGTCGACATCTGGGCGAATGCGTCCAACGAAGGTTGTGCCTTGGTCGATGGCGTCAATGGCTTGTGGGTACAATTGTTGGCTTGGGTCATCAACAAGTGTTACACCTGGCGCATCGGCTAATAACAAACGAATTTGTGCCAGTGAAGTTTCTTCTTTTGTCTCAATATAAATTGACTCAGAATGGCCATTAATAACTGGGATTCTGACACAGGTTGCGCTAACTTTTAAAGTTTCGTCGTTCATGATTTTTTTCGTTTCGTTCATCATTTTCCATTCTTCTAATGTATAGCCGTCTTCACCGAACACGTCGATTTGAGGCAAGGCATTAAAAGCAATTGGGAAATGTTTTTCATCGGAACCACATGGTAAAACTTCAGCGGTTAATTCATTTAAAGGGGTGCCATTTACGTATTCGCGGATTTGATTTTCTAATTCCGCAATCCCTTTGGCACCAGACCCTGAAACCGCTTGGTAGGTCGAAACAATGATTTTATCTAGTCCAACCGCTTGGCGAATTGGTTCTAACGCGACCATCATTTGAATGGTTGAGCAATTTGGATTGGCAATGATGCCGTTATGCTCACTTAAACTCGTTGGATTGACTTCTGGTACAACTAACGGCACCGTTGGATCCATGCGGTAATGGCTCGTGTTGTCAATAACGACTGCCCCGCGTTTGACTGCTTCAGGTGCAAAGGTTGCTGAAATACTGCCACCCGCACTAAATAAAGCAACGTCAACACCTTCAAAAGAGTCTGCTGTTAATTCTTCAATGATTAAATCTTCGCCTTTAAAAGGAATGATTTTCCCTGCAGAACGTTTTGAAGCAAGAACTTTCACACTTTCAATTGGAAAAGTCGTGGTTTCTAAAAGTTCCACCATTTTTGTTCCAACGGCGCCTGTTGCCCCTACGACTGCGACATGATATTTTTTTGTCATTTTAGCCTCTCCTTTGATTCTTAAACTTTTTTCATCATTCTATCATAATTTTGAAATAAATCTAGTCTTATCCGTTGATTTTAAGCTATTTGGGCTAAAAAAGTGATGCATTTCTTCTTTTTTAGACTATATTGTTCGGGATTGGCTTGGAATTTGTAAATAAAAAGGCTATAAGATATGTATCATCTGTTAGATAACCACTATGTAAATGAAACGATTACACTTTTTCATAAAATTATATTGCCTTTTTTGTTGTATATTATTTATGATAATTACTAAATAACACTGAAATGGATGGGTTGAACTTATGGCTAGAGAAAAAGAATTCTCTACTCTAAATCGTCAAGTAGAGATTCAGCAATCAAGAAATTTAAAAATTGATGATACAGAAACAGCAAAGAAAATATTTGCTACTAAAAACTATTTCAATATAATTAATGGCTTTGAAACTCTCATCTTGAATGATCAAATCCCAGAAAAAGTATATTCAAACAGAAAAAATATAAAAGATTTTTACAGAGCCTATCAGCTAGACAAAGACATTTCAGAACAACTGTTTCTTCAGATTGCTAATGTTGAGACCGAATTAAAAACAAGAATTGCCTATTATTTCTGTAAAAAATATTGTAACGACGGTATTAGCGATAATTTAAAATATGAAGACATCAATTGTTATACAATTCCTAATTCTTCACACGGAAGTCCCAGATACACTTCTTATTTCTATAATACTAGAACAAATAACAGAACGCAGGTTAGAGAAATAAATCCTAAAAATACACACAAACTTTTTTCAAATCACGCAATTAATATTCGTACCCATCAACTTACTTTTGTAGGTGATATTAGTCAAAATAAAAATAACCAAAATCATTATTTTTTAAAAGGAAGATTCACGGGAACCATCAAAGGGATAAAAGCAAATGAATTCGGAGGGACTTTTTCAATAGACCTTAATACCAATTCAAATCTTACATTGACACCTGGAAGCAATTTAACCCTTCAACTATCTAATATTACTGGGAAATTGTTAAAATTATCTTACAGCGACTTTTGCAAAATTAAATATCCATATATTTCTAGTTACAAGTCCCCCCCGTTCTGGGTAATTATTAATACTTTAATGTTAAATGATTTAATTGTTTTGTTTCATGGATTAAATAATGATATTCAAAATAATATCGTGAGGGATATGGGAGATTTTGATATAAACAATGGCGGAAAAGAAGAATTTATCTGCGCTTTGGAAATATTGATAGATTTACGTAATTTAACAGCTCACTATGGATTAGTTACGAGATATCGCACACCAAGAAACTTAAGTATTGTCACCACCTTAAAACAAAGACTTAATTTACAGCCTAAATCAAATAATAAAGTCATTCGCTTTTATGACGTTATAAAAATTCTATCAACATTTCATTCTTTCTCAAATTCTAAAATTCGAAAAAAAGTAATATACTATATCAACTTTAATAAGCTATTGTTTAAAAATGATATTAATGAGCGTTTTTATCGAAGAATTGGAGCGCAAAAATTATCGCCTTGGTTACAAATGAAAAAATAATTGATTAAATTAAATATACATGGTATTATAAATACACATCAAAACGAGAGCCACGACGGCGTGTGTACTTTTGACAGAGGTGCACTAAAGTCCTAAAAGGAAGAGATGAATGTCTCTTCCTTTTTGTGTGCATATAATATATCAATATTTGAGATAGCTTTCATAAAAGATTTGTCGAACAAATTCATAGTTGCTTCCTCTCATTATTTAAGTGTTTTCACTAATGGTTCGTCTTTCTAAAATATTTTGGATATTTCGGCTAGACAAACCATGTTGCACGGAAGATAAAACCACTTTGCACGGACAAGAAACCAGTGGTCACGGAAGCAACACACTGGCCTCAATTTTTAATAATATAGTTGATAAATCACTTTATCGTGCCTATTGAAGCATTCTATCTCACTATCTAAAGGGACATTCTCCAATTTAGTTAGAGAAAGCATGTCTTTTTCTCATAGAAATCGCCCCATCAACAAAAAGGTCGTACTTATTATGGACAATTCGATCTAGGATTGCCTCAGCTACCGTGCTGTCTTGATTTTCACCTCTATTACAGTCTAAACGGAAATACCAATCTTCTATATCAAATTGTGAGCAGATGATAAATGCCCCCTTTCGGTAACAAGCATCAATTATTTCTAATAATTCATAGGACTCTTCCGCCGGTAATGGTCGAAGTAACCATTCATCTATAATTAAAAGGTCTAACTTTGTATAGGCCAATTTTACTTTTTCGTAAGTTCCGATATTTTTAGAAACAGTAAGCTCACTTAAAAGATCAGGCAATCGCATGTATTTTACCTTCAAGTATTTTCGACAAGCTGCATTGCCTAGGGCATTAGCAATATACGTTTTTCCAGCACCAGTAGCGCCTCGTAGGACAACATGATGATTTTCTTTAATATAGTCACAGGTTGCCAAGCGAAGAATTTGTCCTTGATCCAATCGACGGTCAGGATGATACTCGATATTTTCAATACAGGCAGAAGGGTCAGAGAAATGTGCAGCCTTCATTCTTCTAGTTAAAAGATTATTATTTCGCTGGTCTTTTTCAGCCTCGACAAGTCTTCCTAAACGATCTTCGAAACCTAAGTTTTTATAAATATGAGGTGTTTCTAATTGAGACTGTAATTCTGTAGCCATACCGTTAAGGCGCAACTCTCGTAATATTTGAACAGTCGGTTGATTAAGCATTTACGTCACCTTCTTTTTGAAATTGTTTTGATCCACGAGTAATTCCTGGACTTGAGTTTATTAAATTCGATGTCTTAGATATATTCGAAGGTGGCAAATCCTTAAGTAGGAGACTGATTGATCGGATAGAAGGTGTTTCATTAAACGAGAGGCATTCCAAGCAGACTTGTTCAATCTTATCTTTTGAATATTTTTTCGACAAGCTCATCAAGCTCACACAGGGTTTATATCCTTGTTCAGGGGCCAGTCCTGCAGATAAAAAAGACTGCACAACACGTTCTGTATTCGGTCCAATGGAAGTCCCCCATTTAATAAAATCTGCTTTATCATAGGCTAAATATTTTTGATGCTTCATAGGCATGTGCTCTTTTTTTACAATAGGATCTTTTACTTGATGGTTTAGTCGAATGTGAGAAGCGACACGGGCTCCATGAAAAAGAATTTCAACCATCTCTCGTGTGGTACGAATATCAACGGTTTCTCCAATGAGGTTGTAAGGGACAGAATAATGATTGCGTCCATCACTAACGATATAAGCGGAAGAGACTTTTGCTTTTGACCAAGTAGCAAGTTCAAAGGGCGTCGAAGGTAGCGGTTGGAGAAACGCCTTTTCTTCTTGAATAAAAGCACTCTTTCTAGAACCTTCACGTTTTTGGAATGGTTGATTATTTAACTCAATCAATCGTTCTTTTACGGCTATTTTCGCATCATTTAGGGATAGGAACGTCTGATTACGCAAAGCAGCAAGAATCCAAGTAGAAGCGAATTTTACAGACCCTTCAACTGCACTTTTATCCTTCGGAGCTTTAACTCTAGCAGGAACAATAGCCGTATCATAATAGCTAGCTAGTTCGCTATAGCTTTTATTAATGATTGTTTCTAAGCGAGTATTTTTTGTAATCCCAGTACGAAGATTATCGGGAATCAATAGTCTTGGAACGCCTTCAAAGAAGCTATAGGCATTTGTATGGCAAGCTAGCCAATTTTCGGTTTTCATGTCCGAACAAAGTTCGACATAAACATAGCCACTACATGGGAGCGTCGCTACAAATAAATATCCTTCTGTTTGAATGCCAGTATAGGAGTCAGTGATTGTTAAAGTACCACCAGCCCAATCAACCATCATTGCATCACCTGGTTTATGATGAATACGCATCGTTGCCTTGTTCTTTCCCGCCCAAGAACGGTAGTGTTCACAAAATTGGGTATACATATAAGGAATCTCGTTGCTTAATCGACATTTTGCTTGATACTCTTTCCAAAGTAACGATAAATTAACACCTTTTCTAGAGAGTTCAGAATGAATCCAGTCAAAATCCGGCTCTTTGTATTGTTTTATTTTCTCCTTTCTTTCTGGATAAAGCTGTTCATACAGCTTTTCATTAGTGATCGCGTCATCTAGTGGCCAAGTAGCCCCATTCTTTTCAAACCGAGATAGCACCTCTCTGATTGTGCTTCGAGAACTGTGAAGGCTATTCGCGATTTCAGTAATGTTATAACCTAAACTTCTCAATCTCATGATTTCTCGATAATTCAGCATAATTATCGACCTCCTAAAAGTAGTCACACTAAAATGTGTGCCGCTTTCATTATAAAGGGAAAAGTGAAGGTGGTCTCTTAGCCGAGACAAATGGTTTTATATTCCGTGATAAATGGTTTTTGTCCCCGTGCAAACTGGTTTGTTGTTCCGAAATATCCAATTTGATAGAAAACTCAAAATCATCTAGCAAATAGAGTTAATACTAGCATTAACATCGTTACAAAATAAAAAAGAACTCCCACTGATTTTAACGGAAATCCTTTAACTATTATTATCGACTAAATATTTTTCTATTTTCGAAAAAATTTCGACTCCTATAGAAGCTTTACAAAATTTTTTGTATTGGCTTCTAGTACATATATTTCTTTCAATTAATTGATTACCAAGCTTTAATATGTCATGGACCTTAATCGATTCATCAGGAAGCTCTTCTATACCATGTGATATCTTCAAGTCGTATTTATCAATAACTTTCTCAAAATCAGAATCTTGGCTAGTTATTAGGGGGATTTCTAGTAATTGACACCCGGCCAAAATAGCAATGTCTCCACTATCCGTAGTATTTTTTTCTTCTCTTTCTTCTTGAAATTCTTTAAATTGAATTCTGATTTGATTAAAAATTTCCATATAAATATCATATTGATCTTCCGTCAAACAATCTTCATCTTCTGGATTAAATAGTTCCCATTTTCGAGAATTTTCCAGCTTATCTTGATAGAACTTTTTAACATTTTCTAGTTTCAATTCTTCCAGAACTTCTTTATGAATGTAAATAGTGTCATATAATTGTTCCAACCACTCATCTACTGCATACTTTCTAAAATCATTCATATAAAACAGGATGTTAGCATCGATGAATGTTTTTAATCCTTCACTCACTATCAGCCACCATCCTTTGTTGCTCAAAATGATTTTTTAGATTTTCCAATTTTCTAAATGCCTTCTTATAAGTTGGTTGATCTAATTCTGATAAACTTAGTAAAACATTCTTTCTCAACAATTGAAGCTCTTGTTCAAGTGTTTTTAAATAAGGATTTCTAGATTCAATTTGGATTAATTTTAGATTCTTATCGATATCTACCGTTGAAATTTCTAATTCTTTATATCGTTTATACATTGCTTCATAGGGAACTTGCGATAAATCAGCTAAAGCAAAAAAAACCTCTAAAGAATTATATCCTGATCTTTTTAGAGATCGGTATTTTTCAAAGACTACATTTTCAGGTAACAAAATATTAGCAGCAAAATGGTCTGCAGCTCTCTCGGCTTCTACCGCGCTCGCCAATTGCTCAATTTTATCGTCTAAATGATAGATTTCATGGGCGATTGTAAATTTTTGCAATCTCAAGTTAAAATTCGAATTAATAAAGATAAAATTTAGACCTTGTTTTGACGCGCTAAAACCTTCTGCTTCCCAGTCATCGATTGTGTCATAAATTAGATGAATTCTTTTCAGTTCGATTATAGACTCAATCGTTGGGCCGATAAAATCAGTAACACTAAATTCACTTAAGAAAAGGATAGCCTGTTCTCTTGCAACTCTATGGATTTCATTTTGAAGTGAATTGTTCATTTTCGTAGATTCCTTTCAAGCGAATATAGTCATCCATCTGTATCTTAACATTGGCTATTTTGCTGCGAGCTAACCGAGATTTGAATTCTCCTCTAGTTCTAATTACATAGTCTTCTTCTGCATCAACAGTCGAATTCAATAGTTCTTCTAACGATATAGATAAAGCTTCTGAAAATTTAATAATTAAATCTTTATTTAACACTCTATCTCCACTTAATAGCATTGAAACATAGCTTCGAGAGATAGCCATTTTATTAGCTAAATATTCATGTGATAAATTTTTGTCAGCAATAACTTGTTTGATTCGTTCTAGAATGTTATTCATTTTATCTCACCTCTTACAATAAGTATAAGGCAAACTGTCACACTTGTCACTATTCTTTTGTGACATATTAAAATAGTTAATATTTACTTAATGTCTACCGATTAAATAAAAAACATTGAAACAGCGGCATTTGAACTCAATTTTTTTTATAACAAGTGCGAAATTTTTAACGACAGAATACGGAAAATCGCACACTTTTTATCAATGTTCGAGGCTTTAATGTATCACCCACAAATTTACACGTAACTTACTTTTGAAAATTTTAACCAACTAGCTAGCTTAAAAATGAATTCTGAAATCATTGGATTAAAAAAGCGGGTCGTATTCCTTGGGCAGAGCTAAAAAAGGAATATACTAAAAAATTCCTTAATAAAAAAACAATGTTGCATAATTTTTACGAATGGCTTTGGGTACCTTACTAATTCAAAAAGAACATGGTTTCAGTGATGAAGAAACCGTTATGTATCTATTGTTGATTCATCTATACGAGCGAACCGAAGAGAATCATTGGCGCCGGAGCCGTGTTAAATGATTCGATGTGAATTACGGAAGCTTGGTGCTTTAGCAACTAGCTCTCCGTTTGAAGCTCGAAAGCTGAGAGACTACAGGAAAAATGAACAACGTTTCGCTGACGCTCAACCTTGTCCCGCATCCGTAACTCACTAGCGTTCGAACGGCTTCGTCATCACGGCCACCTAAGCCAATGAATTCTCGTAGGTGAGCGGCGCTTACAAAATAAATTGGGCACGTTGTGAATATTTGGCAATTATTCAGTAGGCATTACTTAAAAAATCACACTAATGTTGCATGAAAATATTTTAGAATGTCCTGAAATATCGTTTTTTCGGAAATAAATCAAAAGAATTCGAACATTTTCATAGCTGCTCCCTCTCATTATTTAAGTGTTTTCACTAATGGTTCGTCTTTCTAAAATATTTGATAGATAGCTCAAAATATTCCAGCAAGCAGAGTAAATGCTAGAGGTTATTTGGCATCGTTCAGCCGTCAGTAGTCTGAACAGCAACTCTCAAAAAACTTGACAAATACTCAGAAATGCTATTGTTTGTGAAGCTAGTGAAAAAAGGCTATAATACGGGTAAGAGGAATTTTGGGGAAGATTCTTCACAACGTGTTTTACGCAGGGAGAATGCATCTTTTTTATAGATGCATTCTTCCTTTTTTATTACTAGTCTTTTTGATAAAGCCAAGGGAAAAAACCGCAAAGTTTTTTGCGGTTTTTTTGTTTTATTTTTCAATTCGTGTAAGTACAAAGCCTTTTGGTGCGATTGTTAGTTGCTCTTTTGTTTGTGTACTTAAATTTTCTAGTAATACTTCGCCTGGTAGGCTGGTGACAAGTGGGGCTTCGCCGGTGTTGAATACGCCTCGAATAATTTGGTTATCTAAGTGTCGTTCAAAAATAATCGTGCCTGAATCGGCTTGGACTTGTTTCCAGTGGACGGCGCCTTCTGATAAAATTTTTGCGTTGTTTTTGCGGGTCGCGATTAGTTTTTTGGTAAAGTCTAATAAGGCGTGGTCTTGTTTTTTTGTATCCCAAACCATGCATTTGCGACAATCGGGGTCATTCGCACCGGTCATACCGATTTCATCGCCATAATACAGACAGGGTACGCCTGGTTGGATGTAGGTGAAGGCCATGACTTGTTTCATTAAGTCTTTTTCTTCCTTGGTTTCGGTCAACAAGCGCGCGGTATCGTGTGAATCAAGAACGTTGAACTGCATTTGATTGGTTTGGTCGCGGTATAACATTAATTGGTTATTTATTTCTGAGACCATTTTCGTCAAACCAATTTCTTCTTTGACAAAATAACCTAAAATCGCATCGGTATAAGCATAGTTCATGACTGCATGAAACTCATCGCCTTGTAGCCAACTTTGTGAAGAATGCCAAATTTCGCCTAAAATATAAAAATCGTCTTTGGCCGCGTCACACGTTTGGCGGAATTTCTTCCAAAACGCATGGTCGACTTCATTGGCAACGTCTAAACGCCACGCATCGATATCGTATTCTTCAATCCAAAACTTCGCAATGTTTAACAAATGGGCTTGCACTTCTGGATTCGCCGTGTTTAATTTGGGCATATGCGGGGTAAAGGCGAATACATCATAGGTCAAATCATTGGCGTCTTCAAAGTCTTTGCCTGGTGTATATGTGGCTGGGAATTCGCGCACATAAAACCAATCGGCGTATTTTGATTTTTCACCATTTTTTAATACGTCTTGCCACTGTGGTGAGGTATCACCCATATGGTTAAAGACGGCATCCAGCATCACTTTTATGCCGCGTTGGTGACATTCTTTGACGAGTTTTTTGAATAAAGCACCGTCACCAAAGGCGGGATCAATTTTCAAATAGTCAATTGTATCGTATTTATGGTTCGATTCGGCCTCAAATATCGGACAGAAATACAATCCGTTAATGCCTAAATCTTCAATATAATCTAAGTGATCCAGCACGCCTTGCAAATCACCGCCAAAGAAATCTTGGCGCTCGGGATCGCGACTGCCCCATGGCAAGGTTCCTTTTGGATCATTACTCGGGTCGCCATTGGCAAAACGTTCGGGGAAAATTTGGTACCAGACGGTTTCTTTCACCCAATTCGGTGTTTTAAAACGGTCAATTTCTTGAAAATAAGGCATGCGGAAGTAATTATTCGGCATCGCTAAATATTTGGTCTCATAAGGATAAATGCCATGATCGCCATAAAAAGCTTGCAGCCCATCGACGCCTTCTACAACAAAACCATAAGACAAGCGCTTCGTTAAGGACGTCGTGGCAATAAACCAATAGTCATATAGATCGGTGGATAAAATCTTTTTCATCGGTTGACTTTTTTCGTACCATTTTTTATCGACTTGATACGGGTCCCCCGCTAGTAGCGACACTTTGGCAATGTCGTCTTTTGCCGTGCGCAAGCGTAAATGCAAAGTATCGGCATCATAGAGGTAGGCAAATTCACTTTCTGGTCGGTGGTAGATAGCTGGTGTGTTCATTAGTTCGCTCCTTTTAATTTTTCCTTATTATGCCACATTCTTCATTTTAAAGCAATGATTTTCGCAACCGGTTGCATTAAGATAGATTTTGTACTTCCTTATTTAAAACACGGTAAAACCGGCTATTTAAAGTTACTTATAGTGGATACTCATTGATTTATACTTGGTTTTTATATTTATTTATTTAAAATAATAAAATATTCTACCGAAAAATACTTGACTATTGTTGCAATCGGTTGCATAATTGCATTGTAACGAATTATTAATTAGACGGAGGGTTCAAAAATGAAGGGAAATTGGAAAAAATATCTAACAAGTGGTTTAATTTTAAGTGCTTCAACTGTTTTACTTGCTGCGTGTGGCAATGGGAAGACAGACACCTCTGAGCCAAATACAGCGGGTGATGATTCAACAGAAGAAGTCAAAGTCGAAGGGAACGTTAAAGTTTGGATTGATACCGAGCATATCGATACTTTTAAAGGAATTGTTGCCGACTTTGAAAAAGAATACCCTGACGTAAAAGTTGAAATTGCCGCAGGAAGCTCAGCGGATGCGAAAAAAGACGTGGCCAAAGATCCAAAAGCAGCCGCCGACGTGTTCATGATGCCTCATGACCAACTTGGCCAAATGGCAGAAGCTGGTTTAATTTATCCAAATACGAAATACGCTGAAGAAGTAAAAGCCAATAACGTGGATTCCGCGATTGAAGGTGCGACTTGGGCAGGCGAACTTTACGGTTACCCTTATGGCGTTGAGTCTCAAATTCTTTACTACAACACTTCCACTTTAAGTGAAGACGATGTGAAAACTTGGACCGGCTTAACAAGCGCTGGTAAAATTGGAACAAACTTTGCAGAAGCTGGCGCAAACTATATCTTTGGCCCATTATTTATGAGTAACGGTTTGTACTTATATGGCGAATCTGGTGAAGATCCAGAAGGAACGAATTTCAATAGCGAACCTGGGGTTGAAGTCTTAAAATGGGTGGCCGCTCAAAAAAATAACCCTGGCGTGGTGCAATCTGGTGCAGAAGCTTTAGCAAACTTAGAATCTGGTGTAAGTGACGCCTTTCTTTCTGGCCCTTGGTCTAAAAACGATGTCGAAAAAGCATTAGGTGACAACATGGGCGTGGCCGCTTACCCTACGATTGACTTTGGTAATGGCGAAGTTCAAATGAAAGCCTTCTTAGGTGTTAAATTATTTGCGGTCAACCAACAAACAGAAGCGCCTCTAGCTGCGATGGCTTTAGCGAACTTCTTATCAAATGAAAGTTCTCAGCTCGTTGAATTTGAAAAAATGGGTGTCATCCCATCCAACAAAAACTTACAAAGCAATGAAGAGGTTCTTTCTGACGATGTTGCAAAAGCAGTAATGGAAATGTCTCAAACAACGCATTCTGTTGTTATGCCAAAAATTCCTGAGATGGTTTCTTTCTGGCCTGCTGTTGATGCCGTTCTTAACGATACTTACAAAGGCAACATTAAAGAAGCTGATTTCATGAGCAAACTGGATGCTTTAGTGAAAGATACAGCAAAAGTCTCAGAATAAGCAATACCTACTTTAAACGTGGTGGGGCGTGGCGTCACTCATAGGCGTCCCCTCACCGCTTTTTTTAAAACTAAAAGAAAGCGAGTCGTAAGGATATGTTTAAACGAAAAAAATACGAACAACATATTTCCTTTCTGGAATTATTCAAAAAAGGAGATATTGCTACCAAACTTTCCTTTTTTATCATGGGGTCTAGTAACCTCGCCAACAAACAATGGTTAAAAGGGGCGATCTTTCTTATTTCTCAAATTGCGTTCCTCTTTTGGCTTGTCTCAAACGGGATTCACGCTTTAAGCATGCTTGCGACTTTAGGTACGCAAGAACAAGGTTTAGTCATGGATAAGCGTTTAGGGATTCCAGTCTTACAAGAAGGCGACAACTCGATGTTACTGTTATTATTTGGCATTGCTGCTATTTTATTATGTGTTGTCTTGCTCGTCTTGTATGTTGTTAACCTAAAAAGTGCCCGTCATCTTTATGAATTAAAACAAGCCGGGAGAAAAGCACCGACAACGATGGAAGATTTACATAGTCTATTAGATGAGCGTTTCCATGCGACACTGATGACGATTCCACTACTGGGTGTGTTATTTTTCACCGTACTGCCTTTGCTTTATATGATTTCAATTGCTTTTACGAACTATGACCATAACCACTTGCCTCCTAAAAATTTATTTACGTGGGTTGGTTTGAAAAACTTTGGTAACGTCTTAAACGGAAAAATGGCTTCCACCTTCTTCCCTGTTTTAGGTTGGACTCTCGTTTGGGCGGTCTTAGCAACCGTTACTTGTTTCTTTTTTGGTGTGTTGCTTGCCCTTTTAATTAATACGAAAGGGTTAAAATTTAAAGGAATTTGGCGAACCATTTTTGTAGTTACACTGGCGGTTCCGCAATTTATTTCGTTATTAATTATGCGTAACTTATTAAATGGTGCCGGGCCAATTAATGCTACTTTAATTCGTTGGGGGCTCATTGACCAAGCGATTCCTTTTTTAACGGATCCTAACTGGGCAAAGATTACCGTAATTGTTGTCAATATGTGGATTGGGATTCCTGCGACGATGCTTGTTTCAACTGGTATTATCCAAAACTTACCGACCGATCAAATTGAAGCAGCCCGAATCGATGGGGCCAACGCGTTTCAAATTTTTAGAAACATTACCTTCCCGCAAATTTTATTTGTTATGACGCCGGCTTTGATTCAACAGTTTATCGGAAACATTAACAACTTTAACGTGATTTTCCTATTAACGGGCGGCGGACCAAACAATTCAAACTTTTACGGTGCAGGTTCAACCGACTTACTAGTGACTTGGTTGTATAACTTAACGGTTAATACGATGGACTACAACTTAGCATCGGTAATCGGTATTATTATCTTCATCTTATCCGCAACGTTTAGCTTAATTGCTTACACGCGCACGAATTCATTTAAGGAGGCGTAAATCATGGCCAAAGAACCAAAAATTAAAAGCTACAAGGCAAAACAACGCCTGACTTTAACTTCTTCTTATTCTATTCTTGGAGTCCTGTCTGTTGTTTGGCTTTTCCCAATCGTTTGGATTGTCTTAACGAGTTTTCGTGGTGAAGGAGGCGCCTTTGTTCCTTACATCATTCCCAAAACATTCACTTTAGAAAATTATCGAATTCTTCTATTAAACACAACGGGGAACTTCCCTTTTGTCCGCTGGTTTTTAAACACTTTATTCGTAGCGACGATTAGTTGTATTTTATCAACTTTCATTACGATTGCGATGGCTTACGCGCTTTCTCGTTTACGTTTTAAATTACGCAAACCATTTTTAAAAGTGGCATTAGTTCTAAACATGTTCCCTGGCTTTATGAGTATGATTGCGGTTTATTATATTTTAAAAGCTTTAAACTTAACCGAAACACTCTTTGCTTTAATCTTAGTCTATTCTTCAGGTGCAGCACTTGGGTTTTATATTGCAAAAGGTTTCTTTGATACGATTCCAATGGCGCTTGACGAATCAGCGATGATTGATGGTGCTAACAAATGGCAAATCTTTACTAAAATTACTTTGCCGTTATCAAAACCAATGATTGTTTATACTTCTTTAATGGCATTTATGGGGCCTTGGATGGATTTCATCTTCGCCAAAGTAATTATGGGAGATAAAATTAATAGTTACACGGTTGCCATCGGACTCTTTACAATGATGACTCGAACAACCGCCAACTCGTTATTCATGGCCTTTACTGCTGGTTGTGTAATTATCGCCATTCCAATTACGATTTTATTTATTGTGATGCAACGTTTTTACGTTGAAGGGGTTACTTCTGGTTCGGTTAAAGGATAACCACTTTATTATTTAAAAGCCTGAGAAATTAGAAATAATTTCTCAGGCTTTTTTACTTAATCCAAAATAGAGTGTTCTCCGTTAGCGTTAAGCGACGAGAGAAATCACTTATAAAAGCAGCCCCCCCCCCTTTTTAAATGATCACCATAAAACCATGTTTCATGTCGAAAATTCTACAATGCCAATCCCCCTTAAAAAAGGCGTTTAGAAGGTGTTCATTTGTTTTGGCGGCAATAAGGACTACGAAGCGAATCATACTTATAAACGTCTGCTTTTCGGCTTTAACTCTTATAAAACCAGGTGAGATTCTCGCTTTCTTTGCGAACAGATAAAACAGCATAAAGAGCAAGCAAAAAAGCAACTTGCTAGTAACACTTCCCCTCCATCCTAACCATTGATTTTATTTGACAAGGTAGCATAAAAAACCGATGAAACAACGACTTAACTGGCGTTGTTTGGGTCTATAATATTTGGTGTTGTTACTAAGAAATTGGTAAGAACACCCTTTTTCTTTCTATAACAAAAAAGCATCTGTTTCCCTTATAATTA
>NZ_JAFBFD010000042.1 GCF_016909125.1 Enterococcus lemanii
GCGACTTTGGATTACGATGCTTGGCCTGACGCATCATTGGTGACGCGTTTTTCTGGCAGGCCATCCAAAGTCGGAGGCTCGTTGTCAAGTGCACCGGTCAAATAAGAGAAGAGGATTTCGGCACGAGAATCTAGCGGAAATAATGGTAAAATATTTTTACCGCAAAACTATTGACACTTACATCGAAGCGATGATGGAAAACAAAAAGCAATTATCATGCTATAATGAATGATATTATTTTAAGCGTATTTACTTTTCGTTAACTATAAGGTGTGACTAGATGGTAAATTAGGCTTAAGTTGAGGTGAGAAAAAATGAATATTAAAGAAAAAGTATCGATTCATTTTACGAAATTAACCAAAACAGATCGTAAAATTACGAGTCAATTATTAATTAAACCAGAAATTTTGATCAATCAACCGATTCAAGCAGCAGCGGTGACCTTAGATGTCTCACCGGCTGCGATTATGCGAGTGGTTAAGAAATTGGAATATCGTGGATTAGCAGAATTTAAATTAGCATTAGAAGAAATCAATGGCGAGGAAGAAATAGCAGAGACATCAGCAAAAAAACAGATTATTAGTGAAGTGATAGATAGCTATCGTCAAACATTAAATGTGGTTGAAGAAATGTTAGATGAAGCACAGCTACAACGGATTGTTCAATGGTTGTCAAGTTATCCTCGCGTACGTATTTTAGGTTTAGGAAGTTCTGGTTTAGCGGCGGAACAATTTGTTTATTCACTTCTCTATCAAGATGAATATGTCGAATCGATTACTAGTCGAACAAAAATTTATTATTTAGCCCGGGCGGTTACGCCGGATACGTTCTTAATGATCTATACGGTATCGGGTAATATTGAGTTTTATAAGGATATCTTAGAGCAAGCTCGAGAAAAAGGGGCAAAAGTGGTGTTAGTCACGATGAATCACGATGAAGTGTTAAGAAAATTAGCAGATGAGGTTGTTTTACTGCCTTCAAATATTACTAACTTTTCAAATAAAAACGGCTTAATTCAACTAGATAACCGTTATAGCTTTTATATATTTTCTGAAATCCTAGCAACTTATTTTGAGTCAGTGGAATAAAAACAATTCACAAATGAAATATATTTCAATGTTAAATTTAATATTGAAATATATTTCATTTTAGGTTATACTCTCTTTGTAAAGAAGAAAACGTTTTGTCGAAGTATTTGTTTCTTAAACAAACAAAGGGGGATTTATCGTGAACAAGTTTATGGATTTTTTGGCAGAAAAAATTATGCCAGTCGCTGCGAAGTTGGGTCAAAATGTATACCTAACCACTTTACGTGATGCTTTTATGTTGTCGTTTCCACTAACAATGTTTGGATCATTAGTCGTTGTAATTAACAATTTACCATTTTTCTCAAGTTCTACGCAAAGTACTTTAGGTAATTTATTTGGTAGTGGTCAAAATGCAACAATGGCAATTATGAGTGTTTTTGTAACCATTGGGATTGGTTATTATTGGGCAATTCAACACGAGGTAGATGGGATTTTTTGTGGCATTATTTCATTGGCATCATTCTTAATTTTAACACCATTTTTCTTAACTACCGAAATGGGTGAAGAAGTTTCAAATGTCTTAGCTTTGGATCGTTTAGGTGCGAAAGGCATGTTCTTAGGAATTATCGTTGCCTTTATCTCAGCAAAATTATATGTGTGGTTTAACAAAAAAGGCTATATCATCAAAATGCCTGACGGTGTACCACCAGCAGTTTCTAGATCTTTCTCCGCTTTAATTCCAGCAATTGCAACATTGGCTTTTTTCTTAATTCTTAACGCGGTTGTTGTGGGAGTACTCTCAACGAATTTGCATGATGTGATTTACAACGTGATTCAAAAACCATTGACTGGTTTAGGAACGTCTTTACCAGGGACAGTGATTGCCATTTTCTTTGTTCAATTTTTATGGTTCTTTGGATTACATGGTCAAGTAATCGTTAATTCAGTTTTTGAACCATTTTGGCAAGCCAATATGTTAGATAATGCGAATTTAACAGCGCAATCGGCTACAGAGCTTGCTGAAAATGGTCACATCGTAACAAAATCATTTATGGATACGTTTACTGTTGGCTTAGGCGGAAGTGGTTCAACGTTAATTGTTGTTTTGATGATGGCTTTTATTATGAAAAATAAACAATACCGTGATGTGGGACGTTTGGCTTTAGCACCAGGTATTTTTAACGTCAATGAGCCAGTTATCTTTGGTTTACCAATTGTGATGAATGCGGCTATTTTTATTCCTTGGCTAATTGCACCACTTGTTTCCGTTGTGCTTGCCTATTTTAGTTTTTCAACTGGCTTAGTACCATTAACTACAGGTGCCCAAGTGCCGTGGACAGTTCCAGTCGTTATTTCAGGATTTTTAGCAACCAATTCAATTATGGGTTCACTTTTACAAATTGTACAGATGGCAGTCATTGGCTTGTTGTGGTTCCCGTTCTTGAAGTTAGTCGATAAATCAGAAGTTTTATAAAAATAAGTCAGATAAAGGAGAACGTTATGCTAGAGTTTCCAAAAAAATTTTGGTGGGGTGCCGCAACAAGTGGCCCCCAATCAGAAGGTAGATTTGATAAAAAACATGCCAATATGTTTGACTATTGGTACGAAATTGAGCCAGAAGTATTTTATAAACAACAAGGCCCGGATACAGCTTCTAATTTTTATAATAGTTACAAAAAAGATATTCAGTTAATGAAAGAATGTGGTTTAAATTCAGTCAGAACATCGATTCAATGGACAAGATTAATTGATGATTTGGAAACAAATACTGTTAATTCAGAAGCTGTTGATTTTTATAATCGAGTGATTGATGAATTTATTGCACAAGGCATTGAGCCGATTATTAATTTACATCATTTTGATTTGCCAGTTGAGCTGTACCATAAATATGGTGGTTGGGAAAGTAAGCATGTGGTTGATCTATTTGTGGGCTTTGCAACACAATGTTTCAAACATTTTGGTGATCGTGTGAAATATTGGTTTACGCATAACGAGCCAATGGTTGTTGTAGAAGGCGAATACTTATATGAATTCCATTATCCAAAAATTGTGGATGGTAAAAAAGCCGTACAAGTGGCATATAATCTACAACTTGCTAGTAGCAAAGCAATTGAAGCTTTTCGAACGTCTGGTTTTAAGGAATCTCAAATTGGGATTATTTTAAATTTAACCCCTCTTTATCCTGCAACTGAGGAATCAGCAGACTTGTTAGCAAGTCATCAAGCAGATTTATGGATTAATCGCTTTTTTATGGATGCTTCGGTAAAAGGGCAATTTCCAACTGAACTTGTTGCTATGTTGCAAAAAGAAGATGCTTTATGGTCTTATACAGATGAAGAATTAGCAATCATTGCTGAAAATACAGTCGATCAACTTGGCATTAATTTTTATCATCCACACCGCGTGGAACGGCCAGAGTTTTCTCCCAATTCGCTAGCTGTTGATTTTATGCCAAACAAATATTGGAAAGACTATGAGATGCCTGGTCGTCGTATGAATGTTGATAAAGGTTGGGAAATCTATCCAAAAGCTCTTTATGACATTGCCAAAGATATCCAAGAAAATTACGGTAATATTTCATGGTTTGTTTCTGAAAATGGCATGGGTGTTTCTAATGAAGAGCGTTATTTAGTTGATGGTCGGATTGAAGATGACTATCGTATTCAATTTATTAGTGAACATTTGTATTGGTTAAATCAAGCGATTCAAGAAGGGGCTAATTGTCACGGCTATCATTTGTGGACGCCAATTGATTGTTGGAGTTGGATGAATGCTTACCGTAATCGTTATGGTTTGATTTCAACAAATATCCATACACAAGTGAAAACAATTAAAAAATCAGGTTATTGGTTTAAAGAACTTTCAGAAACAGGGCAACTAGATTTCAGTCTAGAAGAGTAAGAGAGAATTCCAGAAAACGAAAACAATTATGATTTAACAGAAATGAGTCCCAGTTTTTGAAACACATACGAGCGCCTCTTACGAATGATTCATTTAATAAGAAGCGTTCGTTTTTTTGTTGTTGGCAATAGTAAAATTAAGCTGTATATATCCTTGTGTGAAGTTTTAGTTATGAAGTAAAAAAAGCTGAAGTTAGAGCATGTCGATGTCAAATAGAACTCGTCAATTTCTGCTAATTAGTTTTCTGCAGCTTTTACTAAAGTGACGAGGATAGATCAGTTACGAGGAAACATTACGAACAATATACTATTGATATACCACTAATCATTCTAACTAGGAAATAATTATATCTCGACTTATATAAAAAATATACCAAGTAAATAGTATGATTTTATAAAAAGTAAATCATTAAATAGCGATAAGTGTGAAATTATATATTTCTGTTTATGGCAAGATATAAATACAGACAATTGCAACGAAAAAATACACAATGCTGCAATTGGCTAAAAGCATAAAAAACATTGCAAGCAACCTGAAATTCCTCTAAAGTTATGGTTCCCACAACGATAACTGGAGGTAAGAAAAGGATGCTAACAATGCACGATATTCATACTATCAAAAATTTACGAAATAATCACGATAAATCGATCAATCACATTGCAAAAGAATTGAACGTGAACTGGCGGACGGTGAAAAAATACGCGGATGGTGATTTTATTCCTGTTGTAAAATCGCATAAAAAGACAGGATTGATGTACACAGGAGGATGGGCGGGATTGTCGCTTTATGGCTCACAGAAGATTCAAAACTTCCAAAAAAGAAGCGGAGAAACGCTAAATTCATCACAAATGACTTGAAAAAAATGGGCTATGCCGGTTCCTATCGAACGGTTTGTCAGTTTATCAAAGATTGGAAGGCCACGCACGTTACAGAAGCCAACGAAGACAATGGTTTTGAACGTTTAGAACATCCAATGGGTGAAGCGCAACTTGATTTCGGTCTGATGGAAGTTTGTCACGAAGGAGCTTTTAAGGTCGTCAAAGTATTGATTATGACTTTCCCTTATAGTAACGCTGGTTTTGTCGTATCCCTTCCAGCAGAAAATCAAGAATGCTTGCTTGAAGGGATGAAAGAACTTTTCCGACAAGTTGGAGGCGTTCCTCGTGCAATCCGTATTGATAATATGTCAACGGCTGTCTTCCAAGCGAAAACACGAAATGAACCTGCAAAATTAACGGATGGCTTCTTCCAATTTGCCATGCATTATGGGTTTGAAACGCAAGTGTGCAACCCAAGAAGTGGTCATGAAAGAGGAAACATTACGAACAATATACTATTGATATACCACTAATCATTTTAACTAGAAAATAATTATATCTCGCATTATATAAAAAATATACCAAGTAAATAGTGTGGTTTTATAAAAAATAAATCATTAAATAACGATGAGTATAAAATTATATATTTCTGTAAAAAAATAGAGAAAAAGAAAAAAGGGAACTAAAAAAAATAAAATTTACAATTTTTTTTGTAGAAATTTAAATGTCGTTTAAGTATACTCCAATCTGTCATTATGATTCGTTATAAATAAACGAAAATAAGAAAAAATA
The DNA here is from genome assembly GCF_016909125.1 of Enterococcus lemanii. Classification (GTDB taxonomy): domain Bacteria; phylum Bacillota; class Bacilli; order Lactobacillales; family Enterococcaceae; genus Enterococcus_I; species Enterococcus_I lemanii. The sequence continues at coordinate 5,540 of NZ_JAFBFD010000042.1, forward strand.
GACATAATTTGATTATGAATATTTTTTCTTATTTTTATTTAATGACAAATCTTTAAGGAATTGGAGTGAAGGCTTTTATAATGAAAAAGAAAGTTTATTTAGGAATGGCCGCAAGTTTAATCTTGCAGTCTGTAGCATATCCGGCAACCACAGTGTATGCGCAACATTCTCAAAATGCTTTAAGAGAATATCTAGCAAGTGAACAAACTGATTCGTTCCAGCAAACGCTAGATGAAACGACAATGAATGCAACTGTTGAAGAAAGCACCATGCCCTCAACAGAAGCAAGTGTTGAACAGATTCCTAATGAAGAAATGACGACGGAAGATACTTTTAGTAGTGAGACGGTCGAAACACAACCAGAGAACATTACAGAAAGTTCAACTCAAATCGAGTCATTTGGTTCATCAGAATCTAGTGAATCAACGACTCTTGAGTCAAGTGAAGTAGAAACAGACGAAACGGAAAAACTTGACTTTGGCACACAACAAGAAGAAGTATCTTTGGCATTAGGGCGCATTGTCACAAAGTTAGTCGCAAGCCCAAGTCAAAAAGCTACAGTGAATGTACAATACACTTTAACAAGTAATCAAAAGCAAGTTGAGCAAGGAAGTATTAATTTGACACCTGATAATAGTCATTTAGATCAAGCGCAAACACTAAGCTTTGATGAATTAAAACCGGGTACGTATCGTTTGGATTTGACTGCAAAGGGTTATGAAAAGTATGAACAAGAATTTACTATTAATGGAGAAGAAAAAAATATTATCGTCTATTCTGATTTCATTGCAGGTTATACCTATTTGAGTGGGCATAACCACCCTGGTGTTTTAAAACCGGAAAGTAAAGTTAGTTTGGTCGCTGATTTTAATCAAGATCAAGTTGTTAATAACGAAGATGCTAAGATTCTTGTAAAAGAAATTGAAAAAAATGATCGTAAAAAATTAAACCAGTCAAACTTTGATTTAAATAATGATGGTGCGATTGATTTGTTAGATTTAACGATATTTACAAATGAACATGAGGCATTTAGACGAGAAACTGAGAAAGAAAATCAAAATAAAGAAAAAGATCGTTTGTCAAGTGTTGAGACGAGCGTATTGTTTAATACGTCTTCAATTAAAGTTGACGCGAAGACTCAAGTGAATGAAAAAGAATTGGAAAATTTATTAAAAGAAGAAGGTTCTGTTTCTTTATCTCGAGTTGATGGTCAAACAATTACAGAAAAAAATCCAGTAGGTATTGAAATTCCGATTGTCCCAACACCGCTTGAAACGATTGTTGTTTCATCGAATTCTATTTCTGAAGGTGAAATTATTGTCACAGACGAGAATGGGCAAGAGATCACTTATGCGGTTGGTAAAAACACTCGCTCAGCCAATAATGCGATAATTGATGAGAACGGTAATATTACTGTTAACTTAGGTACTAAGATTGCGGTTAAAAAAGTAACGATTAAAGTAACTGCGGTTAATAATTCAAATAATTTAGCAGAGATTAGTAAAGTAGAATTCTTAAATGATATGGCAAGTAAAATTCCAGAACCATCTTTAGATATGCCGACGAATATTACTATTACCAATAGCTCTAAAATGTTTACGGTTAATTGGGATGCAGTACCAAATGTAACGGGCTATGAAGTAACCATTTCAAATGGGGGCACAACAGATACCCATAAAGTAAATACAAACGCAATAATTGTTTCTTCTTTCTCAACTGGGAGAAAAGGGAAAATCGAAAATGGGAAAGAGTATACAGTTACTGTTAAAAGTGTGAACGGAGAGTGGTCGTCACCGGTTGCAACAGCACCTGAAACGGCGAAACCAATGGCAACAGATGTTCCAGGACGCCCAGATTATGTTCAAATTAAAGGTGGCTATCGAAAACTAACTGTTTCATGGGGCAAGGCAGAAGATGCGGATGCTTATGAAATTTTTGCTCGTGAAAAAAATAGTGATGATGACTTTAAATTAGTGGCAGAGACAGAGCAAACAAGTGTCGATGTGACAGAATTAAAAGATAAAACAACTTATGAAGTTTATGTTGTGGCAAAAAATGCAATTGGCTATAGTCAACAATCGTTAATTGCAGAAGGCTCACCAGTTGACGTTAAAAATATTAAATTGCCACAGTATAAAGTTTTAAATCGATCAGCTGGGACAGGCGAATTAACGAAACATATTCAAGCAATAACGTTCACTAAAGGAGAAATGGTGAACAGTCCTCTTGATACGCAAGCAAATTCTGCTTTAGGAATCGCAGATGAGAATAGTGATTCTTATTGGACGTTAAATGACTGGGATTTTGGTTATCACTATAGTGGTAATGGTATCGATGTGACGCTGGATGACCAATACGAAATTGATCGTTTGACAATCGCAGAAGTAGACGACAGCTACCATTATGATGGTGCTAAAATTTACTATGTTGATGACCAAGGAATCAATCAAGCAATGAATGCAAGCATCACTCGTAAAGACAATGCGGATGGTGCTAAATATTGGGAAATTAAATTCCCGAAAGCAATTAAAGTTCGTCAATTCCGTCTAGGCTTAGGCCGAGCGAATGGTGCTAGAAAAATGTATATTAGTGAAATGAAAATCTATTTATATGATGACTTAGCCGATCAGATTGATGCTTTATTTACAGATCAACTACACTTAGAGTTAGCAAAAGAAGTAACAGAAGAAAAAATTGATGCATTAGAAGAACGATTGAATACACCTGATCCAGAATCAGGCGAATTTATTTTTGATTACGAACAATTAAAACGTGAATTAGAAAATGCACGAATTTTATTAAAAGATAAAGAATTAGCTAGTCATATTGTTTCAATTAATCCAGAGATTTCCAATAAATACGACTCAGGTTTTGGATTTACAGGATTAAATGCTTGGCAACCACTTGGAATTTCAGCAAAAGCAGAGGAAGAAGTTACGATTTACGTTGGTTCTCCAGGTAAAAAAGTGGGCGATAATACACCGTTAACACTTGTACCGACACAATACAATGCGGAAACAAAGAATTTATCCGGCCAAACATTCTCGTTAAAAATCGGAGCAAATAAGATTAAGATTCCTCAATTAATGAGTTTAGCCGGTGAAAAAGGTGGCGAGCTTTATATTGCTTATAACGGAAGCAATAAAAATGATCAATATGCTGTCCGTGTTGGCGGTGGGACGCCCACACCAGTTTTAAATTTCTATCATGTCGTAGATGAAAGTGAGCGATTGGCGAAAGCAATTGACTACATTAATGAATTAGAAAATTTAAGCGAAGTATTAAAAGAACATAAACACGAGGCGAATACGGAAGAAAATTATAGCAAAGAGTTATGTGTAGCCAACCATACAGATATTCAATTGCGCCACATGATGCTATCTGTTCCAGCAAGTCAAGTCTTAAAAGCTCTAGGTAGCGGATCTAGCGAAACAAAGGCACAAAGATTAATCACCTCTTTAGCTGCAATGGACCAAATGATGAATCTATTTTATCAACATAAAGGTTTGAGCAATCAAGCAGAAGCTGGCTCAACGAATCGTTTGCCGCAACAATACTTAAATATTCGCTATATGCGGATGTTTACGGGTGCTTTTATGTATGCAGCCGTTAACCATATTGGTATTCAATGGAATGAAGTTTTAGGTTTATTTAAAGGCGAACCTATTGTTTCAAATAACGGGAAATATCAATCCGGTCAATTATTTGGTTGGGGAATTGCCCACGAAATTGGTCATAATATTAATCAAGGCAATTATGCAATTGCTGAGATTACAAATAATTATTTTGCTCAATTATCCGGTGCAAAAGATACAAATGCGTCTGTTCGTTGGGATTATGAAGACGTTTTTGCCAAAGTGACGTCAAATACACAGGGTGCTAGCTCAAATGTGTTTGTTCAATTAGCAATGTATTGGCAATTACGCTTAGCTTATGATAAAGGATATGTTTATAAAACTTATGATACGTATCAAGAACAATTTGATAATTTATTCTTTGCTCGTGTCGATAGCTATTCTCGCAATCCAGGTAGCGCGCCTGCACCACAAGGTATTCATTTAACAATGGACACAAGCTCACAAAAGGCGCAACAAAATATTATTCGTTTAGCTTCAGCTGCAGCACAAAAAGATTTATCAGAATTCTTTATTCGTTGGGGATTCGTGCCAAATGCAACAACAATCAAATATGTCAGTCAATTTGAAAAAGAAACGCGCGCAATCTTCTATGGTGATGACGATGCACATACTTATACTCTCGAAAATAGTGCTCTTTCTGGTTTATTTGCCAATAATACAGCGATCGATTCTTTAACAGCATCTATTGTTAGAGATGAAAATAAAGTGAAAATTACGATTGAAGATGGCTTAACACCAGAACAACGTACCCAACTTCATGGCTATGAAATCACACGTGTACTAACAGAAGGTGGGCAACAAAAACGAGAAGTCGTTGGTTTTAGTCGAACACCAGAGTATACAGATATAATTTCAACGATTAATAATCGTGTTGTGAATTATGAGATTCGTTTAGTTGATAAATTTATGAATTATTCAGATCCTCAAACGATTGGTTCTGTAAAAGTCATAACTGATGGTGCATATAGTAAAGAAAATTGGAGTGTGACCACGAATATGACTTCTGAAGCCGACAAAGCGCCAGAAGCGTCAGAAGAGAATCCACATCCAGAAGTTGTTTCATCAATTTCAAATGTTATTGATAATGAATTAAAAACAACTTATACAGGTAGCGTTAAATCCGATGTTGCCAAATTGAAATTTGATTTTAAACGTAGTCAAGCAATTAGTGCTTTGAAATTGAATGTAACGGATCCTAAAGAGTTTGAAAATATTCGTGTGTTTGTCAGTCAAAATGGTAGTGAGTGGAAAAAAGTAAAAGATATCAAAATTGATAAAAATGCTGGTAAAGAAGGACAAACAATTTACTTTGATCATTCAAGTGAAGAAGTAAAAGATTATATTGGTACTTATGATGCTCGCTATGTTGAAGTCGTCTTTACTAAAACCCAAAACAAACAAATTACAATTAATGAGATTGGATTTATGGGACCAACAGGCGATAATGTTGAATTAATTGAGACAGAAGGGGTTCCAGCAGTTGGTGTTTTAGAAAAGGACTATCAATTTGAAGAAAATAATCCAGCTTCAATCATTCCAAAAGGTTCGTTAGTCTTTACGGGAGCATACAAAGGAAATCCTGCTTATAATGTCGTATTATTATACGATCAAGATGGCAATCTTGTTGGTGGTCAAGATGAAGAGGGCGCTCTAATTGCAAATCAAGTAATTTTAGCAGATGTTCCTGAAAACGGAAATCTTGGCGAAACATCAGAAGGCCGATTCATTTATTGGATTGAACCAAATTACTGGTCAAAAGATTCTTTACCAAGCGCTATTCGTGCAGAATTGTATCGTGTTGACAACGCAACAACAAACGAAGGTCAACGTTTAGTATCAGATACTCTATTAACAGAAATGCCAAACGGAGAAAGCCTTCCAAACATAAATTTTGAAAAAGGAGAAAAAGAATAGATGCGTAAAAAACTTATTTCTGCATTTGCAATGGGAATAGTTTTATTTGGTTCAGTAGTTGCTTTTGCCACTCAAACAAATGAAAACAAAAACGTTGTGAGTGTAAATAAAGTTAAGGATAATAATATTAATTTTACGCTTAACTTACCTGAAATAAAAAAAGCATCAACTACGAAATTAACATTTCAAGTTGATGCAGCATTAGAAAATTTAGAGTTTGATTTTAACGAGTCTATCAAAAAAGGCTTAGATGTCTATGGGTCAATTTATGATAAAGATTCTAAAAAATTAATTGTTTATTTTTCAAGTATAAGCCCTTTAAATCTATCTGAAGGTTTTATGTTAGGCTCAATCAAAGATGAACAATCAAAAATTAAACAAATTCGATTTGATGATAAATCATTATCTATTGTAGAAGAAAACGCAAAATCACCAACAAAAATTGAAAATTATGAATTATTAGGTAATTTTGCAACAACCAATAATCCGGACGATTGGGAACAACCAGAAGACAAACCAACAGAACCTGATCAAGGTGGCCAACCAGAAGACAAACCAACAGAACCTGAACAAGGTGGTCAACCAGAGGATAAACCAACAGAACCTGATCAAGGCGGTCAACCAGAGGATAAACCAACAGAACCTGATCAAGGCGGTCAACCAGGAGACAAACCAACAGAACCTGATCAAGGCGGTCAACCAGGAGACAAACCAACAGAACCTGATCAAGATGGTCAACCAGGAGACAAACCAACAGAACCTGATCAAGATGGTCAACCAGAAGACAAACCAACAGCACCTGATCAAGATGGTCAACCAGAGGACAAACCAACAGCACCTGATCAAGATGGCCAACCAGAAGATAAACCAACGGACACGGATAAAAATGATCAATCAGAAGAGCAACCAAGTGCTAAAGAGGAAGAAAAAACTCCCAATACGAATATTGATAAATCAGGAAGTTCAATCTTGCCACAGATGGGAGAAAAATCAACCACTCTTATTTCAATAGCAGGAATTGGTCTTATGATTGCTGCGTTAGGACTTTATTACTATAAGAAAAAATAAGTTAAATCAGCGAAAACAGCCACTTTTTTACGAAGTGGCTGTTTTTTAATAAAAAAATATTTTATTCCTCTTAAGTATGGATTCATTTTTCGCTTATTTGGTGTTTAAATCTAAAATCATGAAACGTCTTGTTTCATATGTGGTAACTGAACCGACTTACATGCAAAGGCTATGAAGCGCATATAAAAGGCGCTATAATTAAAAACATAGAACGAAGAGCGCTTACTCTAAGTCGATAAAGTTATTTTTCAGGTAAAGTTTTTCAGTTAACGCTTCAATAATATAGACGGCAGAAAGCTGGGAGGACAAGTCTACATTATAAGCTTGACGGTGAGATGGTGCATCATAAGCCAGTGAAAAATCACAAAGGGTTGCCAAGTGGTTTGCTTCTTTATTAGTGATACTTACCGTATAAATCGAAGTGTCCACGAGGGCTTTGGCTAGTTGCACGATGTCTGGTGATTCACCTGATATCGAAAAGAAGAGACAAACTTCGTCGATGGTCTCATTCTTTTTTTCATGCTTTGAGGCTAAGTAAGGAATGAAGGCAGAAATTGATGAAATACTCCGGTACCCCAACGTTGAAAACCGTTGCTGGGCATACTGTGCAATGATGCCAGAAGCACCATTTCCTAGACAATGTATGAAACTTGCTTGTCCTAAAATAGTAACTAACTGTTCAATTTTTTGTTCAAAATCAACCGGAAGTTGTGTTTCTGCGAGATAATTTTTACTTTGAGTTTGTTGCCGCATTACATCTCGTTCGGTGAGGTTTTGCTTTAAGGCGAGTCGTAGTTCTGGGAAGCTTGTATAACCAATTTTTTTGGTGAAGCGGACAATTGTAGCGGGTGAAACATGGGTTTTTTCTGCCAGTTCGCGAACGCGCATAAAGGCCACTGATGCTTGATGGTTGGAGATGTATTGGGCAATTTGTAAATCCGTTTCGGATACCTGTTTTAACAACTTTAAATCGAACAACACGTTTCACCTCTTTTTTCTTTAGTGTACTAGAGAAAAAAGGAAGAGTAAAGATGAAAAAAATCAAATGAAAAAGAGAAAGGAAGTATTTTTTATGGTAAGCAAAGGATTTCGCAAAGATTTTTTATGGGGTGGCGCAACAGCAGCCAACCAATTAGAAGGAGCATACAATGAAGACGGCAAAGGTTTGACGATTGCCGATATTTCACCGGGTGGGAAACTAAGGTTGCCATTACTTTTTTCGGGTGATTTCCCATTAGAGATTGATCGTGAAAAATACACCTATCCAAATCATCAAGGCGTTGATTATTACCACCGTTACAAAGAAGACATTGCGCTGTTTGCTGAAATGGGCTTTAAGACTTTCCGAATGTCGATTTCGTGGGCTCGCATTTTTCCAAATGGCAACGACCAAGAACCAAATGAAGCAGGCTTAGCTTTTTATGATGCCGTTATTGATGAATTATTGAAGTATAAAATTGAACCAACGATTACAATTTCGCATTATGAAACGCCTCTACATTTAGTAAAAGAATATGGTGGTTGGAAAAACAAAGAGTTAATTGGCTTCTTTGAAAAATATGCACGCACCATTTTAGAACGTTTTGGTAAAAAAGTGACCTATTGGATGACCTTTAATGAAATAAATACGGGAATTATGGGGTCATTTTTCTCAACAGCGATGCGTAATGCGACAGAAACAGAGAATTATCAAGCACTACATAACCAATTTGTGGCGAGTTCTTTAGCTACAAAAATTGCCAAAGAAGTTAACCCAACAATTAAAATGGGGTGTATGAGTATTTATGCGACGATGTATGCGTACGATTCGAATCCAGAAACCGTGATGGCGATGGAAGAGAAAAACTGCATGTTCAACTATTTCTGTAATGACATCCAAGTTCGAGGAGAGTATCCAAGTTACGCGCTAGCTTATTTTGAAAAAAATAAAATCGAAATTGAGCGAACAGACGAAGAATTAGCGATTATTAAAGCGTATCCGGTCGATTATTTATCTTTTAGTTATTATATGTCGACAACGGTTTCAATTGATCCAAAACACCAAGACGATAAAATCCAAGGAAACTTTTTTGATGGTGTAAGAAATCCATTCTTAACTTCAAGTGAGTGGGGATGGGAAATTGATCCTGTAGGGTTAAGAATTGCTTTGTGTGATTTATATGGTCGTTATGGTGTGCCACTATATGTTTCTGAAAATGGTTTAGGGGCGATTGATACGCCAGACGAGCAGTTTGTGATTCAAGACGATTATCGAATTGACTATTTAGCTAAACATATTGCGGAAATGAAAAAGGCAGTGGTACTAGACGGGGTTGACTTGATTGCTTATACACCGTGGGGCTGTATCGATTTAGTGAGTGCGTCAACTGGTGAAATGTCAAAACGTTATGGTTTTATCTACGTCGATTTAGACGACGAAGGAAATGGTGACATGAGCCGCTACAAAAAGAAATCTTTTAACTGGTATAAGTCTGTGATTGCTAGTAATGGTGAAGAACTTTAGGCCTTTGCGTCAAAGCGTGTGGCAATCTAAAGTGAAATAAAATAAGTTTGGGGGAATTTGGTGAGAAGGTAGTCATCAAGTTTCCTCTTTTTCCTTTTGAGAATACGGGGTTAGATGGGTAAGGTTACGCTAGACTAGATAGAAAAATAAGGTATGTACAATAAAAATCATGACCATAGAAGCTCATTGTCCAGGGAAATCGGTAAAAACGCGTGAACCAAAGATGCACCTGATAAAATTTATCAAAAAAACTGTTGCCATTTCAAGAAGTACTTGCTAAAAAAGAAACAATTCTATTAAGTAGCAGCAAAAAACGACTGATTCGTGATTTGATTGTCGTACATGGATTATACATGCATTTTACTGGTCATGGTGTCATTTTACCAGTATCAAAATATTTCTTTCAAAAAGGTTAGAAAGAGATTATTTGTATATCTTTTGATGTATAATAACTTCAAAGAAAGGTGGGACTGTGATGGAAAAAATTAAAATTGGGTCATGGGGAAATACCAGTGCAATAAGACTTTCAAAAACCGTTATGGCGGCATTGGGTGCTGAAAAAGGAGAACAACTCAACGTCGTGATAGAAGGCAATCGAGTGATTCTAGAAAAGGTACCAGAGACTGAAGACGAATTGACATTTGATGAATTGTTTAGGGACTACGATGGCGAAATTTTCCAAGCAAGTCCATATGAATTTGAACCCGTAGGTAATGAGAAATGGTAAAACAAGGCGATATTATCAAAATCAATCTCGACCCTGAGGAAGGACATGAGCAACAAGGTTATCGTCCGTATATTTGTTTGAGTTATAAAGGAATCATTAAGTTTTCCAATGTTGCAGTTTTTGCGCCAATCAGCAACACAAAACGTAACTATCCGTTGTATGTCTCGTTAAAAGACACGAAAACCACTGGAAAAGTTTTATTAGACCAGTTAGTAACTATTGACTTCCATGCTCGAAAACACAGCTACGTGGAAACGGTCAGTGAGGAGTTTATCGGACAACTATTAAAAATTACCAAAGTGAATTTTGAAAAAGACTAATCTTTTTGATTGGTCTTTTTCACCTAGAAAGTAACAAATACCAGAGGATACAAAGTATGATTTGTGCGTATTGTAATAAGTAAAAGGATAAAACGAAAGAACAGATTGTTTCGTTAGCTGCCACTAGTGGTGCAAAGATTAGTTCACACTAAAAATCATAGCCTTTCAACAAACTATCGTGTTTTAAAGGTGAATCGGGCGTCCTATTTTCGCAAGCTATCTCCAACAAAAAACAAGCGTTCAATCGAAAATGAAAGCCTAAAAGAAAGAGTTTCAAAAATTTATTTCAATGAAGGTGAACGTGTTTAAAAAGCAGATAAAATCCATTTTTTAGCATTTCTTTTACTTTAACAACACTGTGACATATTATTAGGTGAAAAAAGAGGTTAATCATGAATGAAAAAAATCAGTTAGAAATTGACACGAAATCTTGCATGATTCGCCGCTATCAAGAGCGGGACTGTGAGGCGCTCATTGATTTGTTTTATGATACGGTTCATAGCGTTAACGCTCGAGATTATTCATTAAAACAGCGAAATGCTTGGGCTACAGGTAAAGAAGATTGCAAGCAGTGGCACCAATCTTTTTTAGCACACGAAACGTACGTGGCAACAATCAATGACAAAGTAGTGGGGTTTGGCGATATTGATCAAACTGGTTATTTAGATCGCTTATTTGTGCATAAAGATTATCAAGGACAAGGGATTGCGACTGCTCTTTGTAATCAATTAGAAAGATTCATTCAAAGTAATATTATGACGGATGCCTCGATTACCGCGAAATCCTTCTTTGAAAAAAGAGGCTACCAAGTCTTGCAAGAACAAAAAGTGGCACGCTTAGGTGTTTATTTGACCAATTTTAAAATGGAGAAGAGACGCTCTTTTTTTGAATAAAAAGCGAATTGGAAAGAATTAGATTCGCGATTAACTGATCAGAAGAAAAAATGAGATAGAAAAAAATAAATGAAAAAAGGAGGACGGGATAGTTGCGTACACTCGTTGTTGGTGATTTGCATTTATTAGGGTCAATTATTTTACCGCTTGTTGAAGAAAAGGCCAAACAAGAAAAAGTTGAAAGAATTGTCTTATTGGGCGATTATTTTGATCAGTGGGGTCAAACTGCAAACGTGAATTTATATAAGGAAGAGCTTAATTTTTTGAAGGTATGGGTTCAGGCTCAGCGATCGAAGAAAATTGAAGTGATTTGTTTGCTTGGTAATCATGATGTACCTTATTTAACGGGAAATTTAAGCTATTATTCTATGCAAGATGCGGCAATGATTCAAGAAATAAAAGCAACATTGCTTTTATTAGGTGTGCAAATTGCGGCGAAAGTGGATGAGTTTTTAATTAGTCATGCGGGGTTTCTGGCGGATGAAAAACCAAAAGAATGGTATTTTACCGCGGTTGATTCTTCACACTTAGCAGAATTAAACCAACTGGAAAAGATGGTCGGCAAAGCTCGCGGTGGAAGTAATGAAATTGGTAGTGTTTTTTGGGCAGATTATCATTTTGAATTGGCACCATTTTACAATCGAAACTATCCGAAACAAATCGTTGGGCATACGCCAGTTACGAAAATTACTCGAAATAAAGCAGCAGGCTACCTTTTTGGAGTGGATACGTTTAGTCTGACGTCAGATTATTACCCGATTGGGAATGGGGCGTTGTTGCTACTGGAAGACGGTCAGGTTAAAGGGATAGCCACAAAGTTTTCAACGATTCTTTTAAATAAAAATCTAGCAAATACCTTATTTTGTCTGGAAGATTAAAAAGGAGAAATTCATATGGCAAAACACAAAGTTTATACTTTTTACGCAGAATTAAATAATTATCAATCTAAGATTTATCGTAGGTTTGAAATCAATGGGGAACGAACGATGGATGAGCTTTGCTATGCGCTCATGATTATGTTTGAAATGCAAGGCGCACATTTATTTGCATTAACACAATTTTCTCAAGAAAAATTAATTGAAAAATTGTTGGAATTTTCCTCTCAAGATCAAATTGAAGACTTTCTCAAAAACAGTGAACTTGCCAAAAATATTCGTTATGAATTTGCATTTGGTGAAGATATTTATCTAAGAGAAAACGAGCGGCTTTTAAGTCCTACTTCGGAACGCTTACAAAGAGTAGTCACAGAGATAGGTACGCGTTTTTTATTTGAGTATGATTATGGTGATGGTTGGGAAATTTTATTAACTTTAGAAAGCATTCACGAGGAAGAAATTTCACTGGCACGATTGCCACGAGTCACTGAAGGCGAAGGGTTTGGCATTATTGAAGATGTTGGTGGCGTCGGTGGTCTCGAAGAGTTAGCTAAAGCTTTAAAGCAAGGAAAAGGGGAAGAATACAACAGTTACTCTCGTTGGCTCGATAGTACGACTTTGAATTTAGCGTTATTCGATCAAGAAGATTGCAATTTTCGCTTAAAGAAGTTACCAAGAATTTATCGTGATATTTATCAATTTGGGTATGAACCTACGCAAGCCTCAATCAAGTTACTGACACGTGCTTATCTTGGAAAAGGGAAGCGTGGGTATTAAAAACTTTTAAAAGACTGCTTGAGACAAGTTGGAAAGACATACAGTTTCGGATAGACAGAGGCTGATTTATTATGATCATCCAGGCTATTTTTAGGTCAAAATCATTTTTTGAAAGGATATCAGCAGATGAGAGTTTTCGCTTTGGAATTAGATAACACGATTAAAGGACTTCGTGAAAGAAAACAATACATTGAGTCGTTGCTTGTAAAAGTTCCTGCTCCTGATTTAGTTTTATTACCAGAATTAGCGATGTGTCGTTATTTGCCAAATCAAAACATTTGGCGTTATGCGGATCAAACTAGCAAAGAAACAGCTACTTGGGCGATGGAAATGGCTGATAAATATAATACTTATTTAGGGATTGGATATGTGGATTATGAAAATGGTGAGTACTATAACCGTTACATGTTGGTTGATCGTAAAGAAGTCTACGGAATCGTAACAAAAAATGAAGGTGAGGCCGCTATTTTTAAAAGAGGGCGGACTTCCTCTCCTATCATTAAAACCCCTTTTGGCAATGTCGCTATTGCCATTTGTTACGATGCTTGGCGCAAATCCTTTTATGAAGAGATTGAAAATCAAGCACTTGCGTTGATCGTCTTTCCGCATGGCCGTTCTTTTAATCCGAAAAAGAAATTAGAAGAAAAAAAAGCCAATGACTATTTAGCTAATCAATATGTCCATTGTTTTGGTGTTCCAGTGATTTACGTGAACAGTTTTGGTCCGCTAGAATTAATGCCAGGAATAATGGGACGATTTATGAAATGGTTGAATTTTACAATGAATGGCCATACGAAAATATATACGAATCAAGGGAGAAAAATTTCCTTAAATAAGAAAGAAATTATTGGATGTGAGCTAAATTTATCTGAACAAAAAAGAAGGCATGAACTATTTTTTTATGGGAAAAACTTAATGAAAGGCAATTTTTTGTTTCGCCATACGATTCTTAAATTGGATATCTTGCTTGGCGTAAGAAAGTATCAAAAAAATAAAAACAAAAAATAATGGCGGTTGATAAATGATACAAGGGGGGATTATTGATATTGGGAATATTGTTAAGCGTTTTGCTAGCCGTTTAGCTCGAACAAAAGAAGGTATCTTATCCGCTGTTGCAAATCGCACACTTGAAAAAGTGGAGGTCTTTAAAAAAATTATCGATGTGAAAAACTAGCTACCATGAATGCCACTCAGATGAGCGAAATTAAAAATAATTATGTTAAGGAAGAAGCAAATGAAGATTATTGATTTGTCACAACCTCTTTTTACGGGGATGTCTGTTTTTCCAGGTGATCCTGAAGTTGAAATTAATCGGGTACATACGTATGAAAAAGAATCGTGGGAATTACGCCAGTTAAGGATGGGGACACATACCGGCACGCATGTCGACGCTTTTTCACATATGCATCCGGGAATGGAAAGTTTAGATGATATCCCTTTAGCGCACTTTTTTGGCCCAGCAGAAGTCGTCGATATGAAACAAGTATGGCCAAAAGAAACGGGTTTGTTCTTTTTGGAAGAAGCTGGGTTAGAAATATTGCCAAGAATTTTAGCAGCTGGCCCTAGATTTGTCGGTGGTGAACTAACGGAAGACTTAGAACGTGCTTTACTTAGCAAGAAAATTATTACTTATACGGGCTTAATTCATCTAGATGAATTACCGAAAGGTCAAAGGTTTTTATTTTACGGCTTTCCCTTAAAAATAAAAGATGGCGATGGTTCGCCTGTTCGGGCCGTGGCGATATTGGATGATTAAAAAGGAGAAAAAATGAATCATATTGAGATAAATGTGTCGAATCTTCAAAAAACGAAAGCAATTTATGCTGATTTATTATGCTTGCTTGGATGGGAGATTTATCAAGAATGGACTTTAGGCTTTAGTTATCAAAAAAATGGGCTGTATTTAGTGTTTGTTCAAGCAGAAGATAGCCACAAAGAATCGGGCTATCACCGAAAACGAATTGGCTTGAACCATCTTGCGTTTAATGTTGCTAGTATCGAACAGTTTGAGCATGCGATTAAACTTTTAGAAGCAAAAAAAGTCCAATTTTTATACAAAAACCGCTTTCCTTATGCGGGTGGCGATGCGATGAAACGTTGCTTTTTTGAAGATTCCGATCGAATAAAAATTGAGTTAGTTTTAGTAAATAGCGAAGTAAGCTTGTAAGGAGTCTGTTGCAAGCTTTTTTTGCATCATTAAATTTATCCTATCAATAGGTGCAAACAATTGTATTATCGCGTACAATAAAAGAAAGCAAAAGGAGTGAAGGCTTATGTTAGAAACGCAACGTTTAGTTATTCGAGCGATCAAACAAGATGAGATTCCACGGCTCTATGAATTAAACTACAGTCCATTTGTGAAAGCGTTTAATGTGTTTGAACCGCTTACGCTCGAAGAATTTAAAGAAAAAAATAAAGCAGCAAACCCTGAGAATTATTATTTGATACTAAAAGAGGATAACCAACTAATTGGTGAAATTAGCGTTCATCCCGATTATGTTCGCTATCAAGTAAACGCAATTGCGGTATCTTACTAGTTAGGTGAAGCCTTTACCCATCAAGGCTACATGACCGAAGCTTTGAAACAAATGATTCAAGACTTATTTGAAAATAAAGGTTATGAAATTATTACGGCTCGAGTTTTTAGTGAAAACCTGGCTTCATTAAATTTGTTGACTCGTTTAGGTTTTCAACAAGAAGCTTACTTAAAAAGAGCAGTAAAAAATACAGAGGGTCGGATTTTTGATGATATCTTTTTTGTGTTATTTAAAGAAGATTGGGGAAAAACTATACATCGAAAGGAGAAAAAATGAAGAACCTTTTTCAGTGGTTAAATCCGTATTTGTTTTTTCTAGCTGTGCTATTAAATGGCGTTGTTATTTATCAAAAACTGATTTTTTTAAATGAGAATTCAAAATTCAATTTTTATTATTTGATTTCATTCATAGTCGTCATGCTATTTTATGTCTTTGTCAAAAATCAAAGCTGGCGACAATATCTAGAAAAAATTACTTTATGGGTGCATCTTGTTTTTCATGGGGTATTCTTAGTCACTTTTCCAATTGGAATGATTTTTGCTTTAATTGGCTCTTATTTATTAGCAGCAAAAGTCTTTTTCTTTTTTTATTTACCCTCGGCGCTTTTGTTCTTATTTAATTTTTATTTAGTGAAATTTAAACGCAAAGAGACCAAAATTATTGATTGAGCGATCGTTTTGTTGCGTAAATTGGGTCATTTTTTAGTAAATCGAACATTTTATTTTTATGGAAGATGCGAATGAGACGTTTATTTTTGCTAGATGCTTGCTTTGCTTTCATTAATTAATGTAGAATAAATTGAGTTTTAAAAAAGGTACTAAAAAATGAGGAAATTAAAAGAACAAGCTAGTAATTACTAGAGGAAGACCAACTTTCAAGATATAAAAGAAATGGTTGTTCGATTGCTACCTGAGTTTAATGGCCTAACTTATTCTTGCCATGGAAACTCAATCAATGACTGGAGTAGATCTATCCAAGTATCAAGTATTTAGAAGCATGAAGTTAGTTAGTTTTGATATCCTTCGTTTATTGAAAGGGAAAAAAGAAATGTTTGAAATAAAAAAGTGTTTACTTGATCAGTTATCAAATTCATTGCTTGAAGATTTTTGCCATAATCAGCAAATTAATCAAAAATGGGTGCGAATCGATGATCATTGGGTATTAGAAGAAGTCGAAGAAACACGTAGCTGGGGAGTAGAAAAAAAGCTTGGATTCCCGTTTATTTAAAAGAGCAAGTAGAACGTGGCGGTTTTGTTTTTGGTGCTTTTTTTGAAGGTACTCTGATTGGATTTATTTCTTTAGATGGCTATCTACAGGGAAGTGCTGAAAAATATGCAAATTTAACCATGCTATTTATTGATGATCGATTCAACCGAAGAGGGTTAGGCACTTGTTTATTTGAAAGAATTTGTGAAGAGGCAAAGGAAATAGGGGCAACAAAATTATTTATTTCTGCAATCCCTTCTGTTGAAACAATTGCTTTTTATAAAAAATTAGGTTGTGTGAAGGCGCAAGAAAATATTCCAGAGTATATTGATACGCAAGAAGATTATTGTCTCGAATTCTTACTCTGAATCAATCAATTTTTTGAGAGGCTTTACGAAGTACACAAAAACCCAATGCCTTTTTTTTAAAAGCAAAGTTAAAAAATATGGAATTATAACGAGCTTAGTTAATCAGGCCCTTAGGGTAATAATCACTAGTCCCAATATTGAGTGGTGTTTTAGGTGGAAAATTGACAGTGGAAGGATGATGAAACAATGAGTGAAAAAGATATAAAAATTGGATACCCTAAAAAAGGAAGTCCATTTGATGCAGCGAGCTCTTTGTTTCTCTATCTAGGTTCAATAATGGTTCTGCTTGCTTTTTATTTTAATACACCTCAAGAAATTTGGTGGGGGACGCTTGAGATCTTATCTTCACCAGCAAATTTAACTACGGATTACTTTGCCCTGGCAAACATAGGGGCTACTTTTATGAATGCGGGCCTCATGGTTTTATTAAGCTTATTCTTAATAAAGAAAAATAAAGTTCATGTAACGGGAGGAATAGTTGCGGCGATGTTTACTGTCGCGGGTTTTTCTTTTTTTGGTAAAAATTTATTTAATTCAATTCCAATTATGTTGGGTGTGATGCTTTATGCTCGTCTTGTTCAAGTCCCATTTAACCGCTATCTTTTACCTGCACTTTTCGGCACCGCTTTAGGGCCGATTTCAAGCGAGATTGCTTTTAATTTAGAGTTATCTCCTGTACTTGGAATTAGTCTTGGGATTTTAGCTGGGGTTTTAGCTGGGCTTGCCTTACCACCATTATCAGCTCATTTTCTACGATTTCACCAAGGGTTTAATTTATATAATATTGGCTTTACAGCTGGGATAATCGGTATGTTTTTCTTAGCTGTTTTGCAAGGATTTGGCGTTGAGGTAAAACCTGTTTCGGTCTTATCTTCTGGAAATAATGACAAAATGGCGATTTTTTTAATTGGCTTGTTTGGTTGTTTACTTTTTTATGGCTTGTTTATGAATCGTTGGCGTTTGACTTCTTATCGAAAAATATTAGGGCAATCTGGCCGTTTAGTTGCTGATTTTATTGTCATTGCTGGTTTCCCAATTGTTTTGATTAATATGTCGTTACTTGGTTTAATTGCTACTTTTTACGTGTTGTTCATTGGTGGAGAATTAAATGGTCCAGTGATTGGTGGTATTTTTACAATTGCTGGTTTCGGTGCATTTGGTAAACATATTCGAAATGTTTGGCCAGTATTATTCGGCGTTTTTTTAGGTAGTTTTTTTAATGTGAATGAATTCAATGCAACAGCGACTATCGTGACCGCTTTATTTGGCACAACATTAGCACCGATTGCTGGCGTTTATGGGATAATTCCTGGAATTCTTGCGGGAATGCTTCATATGGGCCTTGTGAGTAATATTGGTTTTTTACATGCAGGCATGAATTTATATAATAATGGTTTTACGGGCGGTTTTATTGCCGCTGCGCTTGTACCGCTTTTTGATACGTTTAAACAAGTGCAAGATAGTCGAAGGGAATCGAAAAAAACATGGAAAAAAATAAGACATTAACATTAAAAATTGCTTCAGAAATCATGCATTATTTTATGGATCACAAAATCATGCAAATTCAAATGTCCTTTGATTATTCACCGGCGCATTTCTTTATAGAAGTAACGGGAAAATCAACAACAAAACCAGACGACTTAGACAAAATTACGCATGCTTTGAATGATGGGAGACAACCAGAATTGGAAGAGTATTATTTTGACTTACTTGGCGATGACACGAGTGAACCAAATTACTACTTAATTGGGGCAATGTTAGACAAAGCCCAAGTGCACTATGAGAACCAGCAGTTAACCATCCAAGTTTGGCGAGGGACTTGTGAAAATGAAGAAGACCGATAACTAAGGAATTCGCTGTTGCGTCATTGACAATTCTGACTTGGCGAATCAACGAATTACTAGCGATTATATTTATTAAAATTTTACAATTTAGCTAGTATCAAGTGTCTATCATATGTTATGATGAGAAACTGAATGTGAATGAAGTTAAATTAAAGGAAGTGCCAAATGAATAGTAAAGAAAAAATGCAAGAATTGATTAAGAAAAAACAAGGTGGCGGACGTTCAAACCAAGTTGACACACCGAAAAATGATCGTAAAAATATGCGTAAGGGTCCAAAAATTTTTAACAAATAGCCAATCGACAACTTTTCCTAACTTTTCGTAAAAAACGAAGGTTAGGGAAAAGTTGTTTTTTATTTTTATCTATTTGCAAAACGGGCATAAACAATGATACAAGTAAAAGGCGAATAATGTAAAATTACTTTCATTATTTTATGTTTGTTATTTTTTTGTGAAAAAAGATATTTTTGATTGTTTATGCAGTGGCATTAAGGTTTCGTTAGTATTTTTACAATAATTCGCCTTAATTATTGTATAGATAAAAAATGTGGATCATTATTTTTTTAATTGAACAAATTTCATAATTATTAGACTCTTCAAACCTTTGATAGAACAGTCTTTCAAAAAGACACAAAAAAGGAACCTCCCCATATGGTACAA
>NZ_JAFBFD010000043.1 GCF_016909125.1 Enterococcus lemanii
TTGGATGAAACCACTTTGATTGAAATCAACGAAAAAATAATTGCCTTCAATACACAGGCAGAAGAGGATCATCCTGACGATGATTCTAATTCGGGTACCCTCATTTTAGATGCTACTTGCGCCCCACAAAATATCAAATACCCTACAGACACGGAACTCTTGAATGATGCGCGCACCCATGCAGAATCAATCATTGATGCCATCTGTGAAGAAAATCAACTGAAGAAACCACGTGTCTATCGAAAAAAAGCACGGCAGGTTTATTTGAACGTGGTTCGTCGGAAGAAAAAAGCTAAAAAGTGGTTACGTGCGCAAATTCGTCAATTGTTAAATTTTGTCAAACGAGATATTCACGTGATTCAAGCGTTTCTTGAAAAAGGCTATATACTACCAGAAAACCATCAAATTTGGTGGGAAACGATTCAAAAAATTTACGAGCAACAACAATACATGTATGACCACCATACCCATTCCGTAGCCAATCGAATTGTTAGCTTCCATCAACCATGGCTTCGTCCCATTGTACGCGGAAAAGCAAAAGCGGCTGTTGAATTTGGGGTGAAATTTGATATGAGTATGGATAACGGCATTGCTCGTCTGGAACGCACTAGCTTTGATGCGTACAATGAATCAGAAGTGCTCGTAGGAGCGATTCGACGGTATTATGATCGTCATGGGTGTTATCCAGAAAGAGTATTGGCAGATAAAATCTATCGCAATCGACAAAATAGAGCTTACTGTAAAGTCAGAGGCATTCGCCTTTCTGGACCCGCCTTAGGACGTCCAAAGAAAAATGAACATCCTGACAAAACGATTGAATACCAAGACAACGCCGATCGAGTAGCGGTTGAACGTGGGTTCAGTCTGTTGAAACGTCGATTCGGTGCGGGACTCATTCGAACAAAACTCAAGAATACCACTCTTTCTAGTATCGCTTTGAGTGTCATATCCATGAATCTGTCAAAATTGACGGCAGATTTTTTACGCACTTTTTTCAGATATTTATTTATTATCAAGAACAGTTGTTTCCTGTTTCGAAATTCGTCGGTTTTAGAAAATTTAGCATTTGTTCAGTAGACATTATTTATTATTTTAAAATTGAACCCGAAAAAGCCTATCGAAAATACTACGACATGATTACCGATGAAATGCTAATGGACGATGGAGACTGGAATTTAATGAGTGCCGCTTTTGAAAGTAAATTTCAAAAAGAAATTGAACAACTGTTTCATATTTTGTCTGGTGAAGGCTTAGATTCACAACAAGACAAATTTAAACATATTCAACTTTTTTCTGATTATAAAACGTACCTTTCTTTTGATATGTTTGTCGTTCGAAATGGTATTCATGAACGATTGTCTAAAACCTATACAAGTAAATCAGGTGGTGAAACACAGATACCTTTATATATCGCACTACTCGCAGCGTTTGCCCAAGTGTACCGTGTGCATCATTCAAGAGGGAAAAATACAATCCGTTTAATCGTAATGGATGAAGCATTTAATAAAATTGATGGTGAAAAGATAAAACAGTGTATTCAAATGATTCGAAGTTTAGGTTTACAAGCAATTTTTTCAACACCACCAGAAAAAATTGGTGAGATTATGGAAGAAGCCGATCAAGCGCTCGTTGTTTTTCGTAAGGGAAATCAAGCAAGCGTCGAAGAATTTTCTAGTTTTAAAGAATTAGTTGGTGAAGCTGATGAGTTATAAACAACAAATTTTGACGATATTGCTCGATAAGTACGAAAAATCGCAAGCGTTTATCACGGGCACAAGTTCACGCCGTATATTGTGGTATCCGCAGAAAAATGCTATTTATTCTAATCAAGACCCCTATCAAAAACAAGCTTTTCACCGTTCGGTATTTTCTTTAAAAGAAGTAGGTGTGATTGATTATCAGTGGGAAAAATTTGAAGAGCAAAATTTAATAAAAGAAATTTGGTTAATTGTTAATCAAGAATCCTTAAAAATCGCTTATCAAACTTGTCAAAGAATACCGCTAGATCAACGACAACAAGCGATGATTACGTTACTTACAAATAAAATGTCTCAAGTAAAAACAGCTTGGATTTACGAACTTTATTCTAATATTTTAGAAGAAGCCCAAAAAAAAGGCCGGAAATGGCGTTTTGAATATACACAAACCGAAATTACAGCTCTTTGCGAGGTGCTAAAAGTACTAGACGGCATAACAGAGACTTCAATTAGTAGGCGTCTTTTAAGTACGCAAGTTTTTTCAGATAGTAAATATTTCGAACAAAACTGTCAACAACTGTTATTGAGCCTTACCAAAAGATACGTATTTGATTGGGAATCATTCGACTTAACAGAAAATGAAAAACTTCAAGTGTTAGGGATTCATTCTTCACCTGAAATTATTTATTTCACTGGGCCAATTTGGATGATATTTAAAAATCAAAGCAAAGTAGATTGGAGCGGATTTACAAAGGGAGCGTATATTGGGGCCGATTCAATTGCTGAAATTGTTGAAATAAAAGGTTCTATTTCCAAGTTAATAACTATCGAAAATTTAACCAATTACTATTGGTATATTCGTCAACAACAAGAACCAGGTGTTTTGGTATTTTATAGTGGTGGCTTTTTAACAAGAAGTCAAGAAGCCTTTTTACGGAAACTCCCTCTTGCAAACGTAAAAAAACAAGTACATTGGGGAGATATTGATTTAGGCGGTTTTCGAATTTTAGTTCAAATTCAAAAAATATTACCGCAAATAAAACCTCATGCGATGGATATTGGAACTTTTGATAAATACGAAAACGCTCGTAAAGAAATCAGCCAAGAATACCTAAAAAAAGTGGAGCAATTAATTACTCAAGAAGCTTTTAAACCTTATCAAGCAGTGTTAAAGCGAATCATAGCAACAAAACAAATTCTAGAGCAAGAGTCGCAGTTGTGGTGAGGGGGTAGTAAGGAGGTGTGGCTGGATGAGGAGTGAGATTATCTTAAAAGAACGGATAAGCTTTGATTTAGAAGTATTAAAAAAATATTTTCTAGCTTTCATCTAAACCCGACAAGGATACGCCCACTTCAATCGTGTGCAGGGCGAAGCCCAACGATAAGTGGGTGAGGAATGGTCGTCAGCTACGAACATAGCTGAAATGCCTTTTTCTAACATAAAGTATTTAATTTCACTAGGATATATATATAGTATAATAACATTAGTGAAAGGTGGTGAAGTGAATGTCTACCGTTACGGCAAAAATACAAGTTTACGTTTCGAGTCTCCAAGCGGAAAATCTAAAGGCCACAACGGACGCTTACCGTGAGGCGTGCAATTGGCTGTCGAAACATGTTTTTGAGACAAAAGACCTGAATCAAGCAAGTTTAAACAAGCGCTATTACGCTGATTTGAGACGTCTGTTTGAGCTAAAAAGCCAGATGGCACAATCGGTAATGAAAACCGTTATCGCGCGTTATAAATCAGCGCAATCGAACGGACACAACTGGTCTTTCATTGTGTTTAAACTTCCTGAATACGACCTCGTTTGGAATCGGGATTATTCTCTGACGCAAAATCAATTTAGCGTAAACACGTTAGCGGGTCGCCTTAAATTGAATTACGAACGTACCGCCATGAAAAAATACTTTAATGGGACGTGGAAATTCGGCACGGCAAAATTAGTGTACAAATATCAAAAATGGTTTTTGCACATACCGATGACAAAAGAGTTTCCAGAACTGAACGACATCGATGTAAAGAATATTGTTGGTATTGATTTAGGTATTAATTTTCTAGCGACGACGTATGACAGTCAAGGAAAGACCACGTTCTACAATGGTAACGTGGTTAAACATAAACGCGGGCAATTTAAAGCCGTTCGTAAACAATTACAATTGCGTCAAACATCCTCTGCTCGTAAAAAATTAAAACAAATCGGCTCAAGAGAAAACCGTTATGTCGCTGATGTGAACCATCAGATTACAAAGGCACTCGTTGATAAATACCCGAAAGGGACGCTGTTTGTTTTAGAAGATTTAACGGGTGTTCGTTCGGCGACTGAAAAAGTACGCGTGAAAAACCGCTATGTTTCTGTCTCCTGGGCGTTCTACCAATTCCGTCAATGTTTGGAATATAAAGCAAAACTGAACGGACAAAAGGTAATTGCGGTCGATCCTAGATACACGTCTCAAACGTGTCCGAAATGTGGACATATTGAAAAAGCAAATCGCAATAAAAAACGACACCTGTTTAAGTGTAAGAATTGCCAGTACGAATCAAATGACGACCGTATTGCAGCGATGAACTTACACCGCAAAGGAATTGAACATATCGGTGTTGTTACCACAAGAGTATAACTCTTGTGGTAGGGGCGAAGTCAACCGTCCTTATATTCCACCATACGAAGGTAGGAGGTCTAAACAACCGTTCGCACTACTGGGTAGGAATAAGTGTAATGGTTATCTGTAAGGGCAGAAACCCTGTCGAATTTAGATAGACACAAGCCCCCACTTCAAACGGTTACGTTAAGTGGTGGGTCGTTGACGTTGCCAATTTAATGCGTGATTCTAATGGAAAATATCATTTTCCTATGAGCAAAATGAGTCAGATAAAGGCTTGCAAGAAGCGATAAAACATGGGTATCATCCGCATCCAACTTTCCCTGATTTAACCAAAGAGTATATTTCAGATAAATTATTCAGTACATTTACCCGACGTATTCCAAGTTTGAGACGAAAAGACTATGCCGCTAGTTTTGAAGAGTTGGGCATTTCAAATAGTAGCACGGATTTTGAGGTGTTAACGATAACAGGTGGCGTGTTATAATCGGATTCTTATGAATTTGTGGAGCCAATTATTTTAGAGAATGAAAATACTTATGATTTGAATTTTTACCTAAGAGGATGGCGCCATTATCAATTAGATTCGGCAGCGAAAATTGACTCAGACGATGCCCTGATTTTGCAGTTGGACCTCGATAACCCATATGATAAAAACGCGGTTCGAGTCCTAAAAAATGAAGAAACGATTGGTTATATTCCGTCTTTTTATTCGAAATTTGTAAGAACTATTTTAGAGGAAAACCTACTTTTTGATTTGAAATACCGTTACCATGAAAATGCCCCCTCTCACTACAAAGTCAAATTATCTTTATCTGGAGTAGCGAGTCCGACTTTAGTGGATCAATTAAAAATGTCAAAGATGGTTAAGACTGACACCCAGTCTTAATGCACAGCAAACGCCTTTTATACGGGTCAACTACAGTCCCGTATAAAAGGCGTTTTTTCGCTTGCTTGCTTGTTCGTTTTCATTCCTTGATATTCAGTAAAAAATAGTAACGTTCTATCTATTGATTTTTTTTATACTTCTCCCAATTCGTTGACAGACAGATTCGCAGTGGGTATTCTATTAAAAACTAATGAAAATAAAATTGATTTTTTCATTTTTATTTCAAGCAAGTTTAATTTTATCGGCAAAAGTGAAAAAGGGGGAAAATAAAAATGAAAAATAAAAGAAAGAGTTTACTCTTTAGTTTCGTCTTAGGGGGTCTTTTACTAGGTGCTTGTGGAGGAAATGGACAAACCAATGAGAGCACCACGATTCAAGCGCCGGAACAAAAAGAGTCGTTTACTTATGCGATTAGTGGCGATCCGTCTTCCACAAACCCAATTAATACAAGTGATTGTTGGGGGTTGACGATGAATAACATTATTTACTCCCCGTTAGTGGCTGTTGAAACCGATGGGACGGAAAAAAATGTTTTAGCAAAAGAAATTATTCCGGCAGACGATGGTTTGTCTGTGACCGTGAAGTTACGAGAAGATGTGAAGTGGTCGGATGGTGAAGATTTCACCGCAGAAGATGTGGTCTTTACTTATGAACAAAAGGTTAAAAAGGAAAACGGCAATGCAGACCAACTTTGGGTAGGCGATGAGCCAATTACGGTTGAACCAGTGGATGATTACACGGTGAAATTTGTGTTACCGTCGGCGAGTGCAGCAGCGTTACAAAATATTGTGACGGAAACTTTTATTATTCCCCAACATGTTTTTAAAGACGTGGCTGATTTTTCGGTAAATGAATTGCCGGTTGATCCGGTTGGAACAGGCCCTTACAAATTAAAAGAGTACAAACGTGGTGAGTATTTAGCTTTTGAAGCCAATGATTTGTATTTCTTAGGAGCACCAAGTATTCCATCGATTACGCTACGAATTATTGAAAATGCGGATACTGCTAAAGTTGCTTTACAAAAAGGCGAAGTTGATGCGGCTGTTGTGTTGCCATCAGACATTGCTGATTTGGATGAGAGTCAAATAACGGTTTATCCTTATTCTGAAAATCGGGTGGGTTATTTAGGTTTAAATACGAAATCAGAAGCATTAACCGATGAAAAAGTTCGCCAAGCAGTCCTTTTTGCTTTAAATAAAGAGGAGTTAAACCAAGCGGCTTACTTGGATGAAAAATACTATGATACCCCGTATTCATTCTTGCCACCAAATAATCCTTTTGCAACAGAAGCGGTTGAAAAATATGAAACGAATATTGCTAAAGCACAAGAATTATTGCAAGAAGCGGGTGTAACGGATTTAAAATTAAACATCGCTTTTTCAGCAACGGATCCGGCACAAACCGTACAAGCGACTTTGATTCAGCAACAATTGCAACAAGCGGGTATCACTGTTTCTCTTGAAGGGGGCGATTCGACAGCGATTTACACGGAGTTGCGTAAAGCGGGTTCGACCAAGTATAACTTGTTCTTAGGCGGTTACATTATGGGCAATGATCCTGATTTATATGGCGCGCTGTTTCGTACAAATGGAAGTGCGAACTACTTCCAAACTGAAAATGCGGTCACTGATGCGCTTTTTGCTGAAGGAGCCGTTGAATTAGACGCAACAAAACGCCAAGCAATCTACGATGAATTGCAACAAGAAATTGCTAAAGATGCTCGGATTTATCCGATTGTGGATAACAAAAAAATCTTGGCGGTGAATAAGCGGATTGGCAATGTCGAAGAAGCGAATTTAATTCCGATTTATACTTTTGAAGATTTATCAAAATTAACGATTCAATAAAACAAAAGAGTTGCTCCCTTGCGTGAACTTATTCGCAAGGGAGCGATGCGTTTTAAAAAAAAGCATTTATGAAAGGAGTCAGAGATTTTGGCCCGTTATATTTTTATCCGAATCTTACAAGCGATCCCGTTATTGCTAGTTATTTCTTTGATTGTTTTTTCATTAATTCACGTGGCTCCTTATGATGTCATTGATTCATTAACGACTCCGAATATGTCACAAGCTCAAATTGATTTATTAAGAGAGCGTTATGGGCTAAACGAACCTTTTTTTGTGCAATACCTTGTTTGGTTAAAAAATATTTTTAAAGGGGATTTTGGTTATTCGCTTGTTTCGCAAAAAAGTATCGCTGAAGAGTTGGCGGTGCGAATTCCCAATACCGTTCGTCTTGTCTTGCCAGCTTATTTAACGGCTTTATTTTTAGCGATTACTTTAGGTTTAGTTGCCGCAGCCAATAAAGGTAAGTTTTTTGACCGTTTGATTGACGGGATTGCGTCGGTTGGGATTGCGGTACCGACGTTTTGGTTTGCGATGATTTTAATTTATTTTTTTGGTTATAAACTTAATTGGTTTTCAATTATTGGGATGCACACCGTCGGAAAAGAAGGCGATTTAAGTGATTACCTCTCTCATTTTGTTTTACCGTACGTTACGTTAACGATTGCTTTTTTCCCTGATTTAACGCGCTACATTCGAGCGTCGGCGATGGAACAAGTTTCTAAAGATTATGTGATGGTGCAAAAAGCCTTCCAAGCAACGAAAGGTCAGATCTTTTTCCATCATGTCAGTCGCAATGTCTTGATTCCAGTAGTGACTCAAATCGGTCTTGCTTTGCCCATGTTAGTCACAGGCGCAATTATTACAGAATCGATTTTTGGTTGGCCAGGTGTCGGTCCATACTTAACGAGCGCAACAAAGAGTTTAGATTATCCGGTAATTATGGCTGTTATGTTGCTTTCAGCGACGTTAGTCATTTTAGGCAATTTATTATCGGATGTTTTATATTCGGTGGTTGACCCTAGAATTCGAAAAGGAGGAAAAAAAGCATGAAGCAGTTAAAAAAGGTTGCAGGTGTTGTTTTCTCCTCACCAGTTTATGCTTTTTCGGTTCTTTTTTTAATCGTATTAGTGGTTCTCTCCCTTGCAGCACCCTGGTTTTCGTTAGATCCTAATGCAACCAACGTGCGTAACATGTCACAGCCACCAAGTTTCGCACATTGGTTTGGGACGGATGAAGTTGGGCGCGACTATTTTATTCGGGTCGTTTATGGTGGCCGGGTGTCTTTACTAGTCGGGCTTTTAGCGATGTTGACAGCGACAAGTATTGGTACGGTTGTCGGTCTAGTTTCTGGTTATTTTGGTGGCTGGGTGGATAACGTTTTAATGCGTATTTTAGATGTTTTATCAGCGATTCCTTGGTTAGTTTTAGTGATTGTGTTAAGTGTTTTTTTAAAACCAGGGTTAACGACGATTATTATTGTCATTGGCTGTTTTTCTTGGATGAGTATTGCTCGTTTAATTCGTGGAGAAACGTTATCCGCAAAAGAACGGGAGTATGTCTTGTATGCGCAATTTATCGGTCAACCGACGAGAAAAATTTTGTTTAAGCATATTTTTCCAGCTGTTTTACCGACGTTAATTGTCGCAGCTTCTGCAAGTATTTCAGGAGCGATTATGACTGAATCGGCGTTAAGCTTTCTAGGAATGGGGATTCAACAACCAATGGCTTCTTGGGGAAGTCTTTTGCAAAACGCTCAAAGTAGTCTGCAAAGAGCACCCTATATGGCGATTTTGCCAGGTTTATTTGTCGTTTTTACGGTGTATTCCTTTAACAATTTAGGTGATTTAATTAAAGCAATTTTGCAAAGGGAGGGCGAGTAGGTGACGGATTATTTACTAGAAGTCCAAGGATTAACGACTCTTTTACAAACAAAAAAAGTAACTCAAACGATTGTCAATGAGGTCGATTTAATGATTCCGCGTGGGCAAGTAGTCGGGATTGTAGGAGAATCGGGTAGCGGAAAAAGCATAACTATGAAAAGTTTAATGAATCTTTTACCGGATCAGATGACGGCTTCTTTTTCCTCGTTTATTTTTAATGGCCAAAAATTAGAAAAAGCGAAAAAATTGCCAATTGCGATGATTTTTCAAGATCCAATGACGTCTTTAAATCCTTTACGGACGATTGGTTACCATTTAATCGAAGTGATTCAGCGAAAACAAAAGCTTTCAAAAAAAGCTGCCCAAAAATTGGCCATTTTAGAGTTAGAAAAAGTAGGTATCCCACTTGCTCAAACGCGTATACGGCAATACCCACACGAACTTTCAGGAGGGATGCGGCAAAGAGTAATGATTGCGATGGCACTTTTAGCACAACCACAATTGTTAATTGCCGATGAACCAACGACTGCTTTAGATGTCACGATTCAAGCCCAAATTTTGGCTTTGATTCAAAATCTACAACAAAGTGAAAATTTATCCGTTATTTTAGTGACCCATGATTTAGGCATTGTCGCAGGGATGTGTGACTTGTTAAAAGTGATGTACCAAGGTCGGATAGTGGAAGAAGGTACTGTGGAAGAAATCTTTTACGACGCGCGTCATCCATACACTAAACAATTGCTAGAAGCTGCCCATTTAGGTGAAAAAGAAAATCCGGGTGTCTTGTTTGATTACCAAGTCAATTTAGCGGATTCTTTGGTTAAGCAAACATTTTCTGACACACATCATGTCTGGGTTAATCAAGAGGAGGCGCATCTGATATGAACCAAGTCCTTATCGAAGTAAAAGAGGCGACAAAAGTCTTTTCCTCTCGTAACTGGCGAGGACAAAGCAGTGATCTTCGAGCGGTGAACCAAGTCTCTTTGGCGATTCATGAAGGCGAAACACTCGGATTAGTCGGAGAATCAGGAAGTGGGAAAACAACATTAGGTCGCATGATTTTAAGTTTAGAATCGTTGACAACGGGCGAAGTCTTTTTTAAGGGGCAAGCATTGAACAACTTATCAAAAGAAGCCCAAAAATCAATCAAGCAACAAGTGCAAATTATTTTCCAAGATCCTTATTCTGCCTTGAACCCACAAATGAGCGCACTTGAACTAGTGATGGAGCCATTATTTCGAGAACCAAAAAATCAGGCGAAAGAAAAGGCACAAAAAATCTTAGCCCGTGTCGGTATTACCGGTGAAGCGATTCATAAGTTGCCACAACATTTTAGTGGTGGACAAAGGCAACGGATTGGGATTGCCCGTGCGGTGGTGAGCCAACCGTCCTTTATTTTGTGTGATGAACCGACTTCTGCTTTAGACGCCTCGATACAAGCCCAAATTATGCAACTGCTAATCTCTTTACAAAAAGAATTTGGCTTATCGTACTTATTTATTTCCCATGATTTATCAGTGATTCGCCATATTTCAGATCGAATTGCCGTGATGTATCAAGGCAATTTAGTCGAGGTGGCTCCAACAAGCGCTTTGTTTGAAAATCCGCAACATGATTACACAAAAAAATTATTAGCTGCGGCCCCAATTGCCGACCCGCGCTTAGCGAAAGCTGCTATGAAAAACCGCGATTTTGATCAAAAAATCGTCTTGTCAGAAAGTTTTGAGTGGCAAGAAGTGGCGCCGGAGCATTTTGTGCGGGTGGGGTGAGTGTTCGTAATGATTTGAATAATCAAAAAAAATGAAATATATTAAAAAACGACTTGAAACTATTGATTTCAAGTCGTTTTTTTTCGCAAGCTATAACCCAAACTCTGACACAATCGCATCATCTTCAATGATGCGATTGGATGTTGCTGACTGCGCATTTTTCAGCAAGCTCGCCATTTTTTCTGCGACGGATTTTTTGATCAGTGCATTGGTATCGATGCCGCGTAACTCAAAGAGCAACAGTGGGTCTAAATCAAGTTTCGCCCCCACGGCATATAAGATAGCAGATACGTGTTTGCACATGGCCGCCCAGTCAGGGCAAGTACATCCTAATTGAATTTCGTTAATATTGGGGAAAAGCCCGTTTTCTTTTGTTAAAAAAGCTTCGGCTAAAGTTTTCGGAAATTGGCCTTGGCTTAGTTCTTCTAAGCTATCAAAGTGACCGCCAATTTGTTCAATCAGTCGGTTATCTGTAATTGGATCAATGATAATGGTTACTTGATAAATTTTATTGCCACTGCCATTGACCACCCCTTTGATTTGGCCTTTTGTAATATGAAGGTCAAAAACAAAGCCATTTTTTATATAGGAGCGTCCACGGCCAATTCGATTGTCATAATCGGCGTAGTATTTTAAGTTGTCACACCAGGCTTTGCCCCAAAAAGAATGGGCAATTTTAGAACCGGTTAGCGTAATCGGTTGTGCATTGGGGTGCTTTTTTAAATATGTTTGTTGTTTTTTACGCGCTTTGGCTTGTTTTTCAGCCGCACTCACGTAAGCAGGGAAGCCACCATAACTCATCGGTCATCCACCTCCAAAGTAAAGAGTTGTTTCAGTTCGGTATTACTCATTTCCGTCAGCCAAGTTTCACCAGTTGTTTCACTAATTAAGTCGCTCGATAGTTGTGTTTTTTCAGCAAGGAGTTCATCAATTTTTTCTTCAATCGTTCCACTGGTCACAAATTTATAAACAAAGACATCTTTGCGTTGGCCGATTCGAAACGCCCGATCGGTTGCTTGATTTTCAATGGCTGGATTCCACCAACGGTCAAAATGAATGACGTGATTGGCAGCAGTTAAGTTTAAACCAACGCCGCCTGCTTTAATTGAAAGGACCATATAAGGCGTGTAAGTATTTGGGTCGTTAAATTGTTCGACGAGTTCCCCGCGTTTTTTGGTCGGGATACTTCCATGTAAGACGAGTCCAGGTTGCCCAAAAATGGTTGCTAAATAGTCATTTAAAGGCTCACACATCTCTTTGAATTGAGTGAAAATAAGGACTTGTTCATGTTTGTCGCGAATGGTTGCGCAAATTTCGCCAAGTGTCTCAAATTTTCCACTAAAACTTGGCTTGAAGACTTCGTTGCCTAAATATTGATCTGGGTGGTTACAAATTTGTTTGAATTTTGAAATGGCCGCCAAGACCAGACCTTTGCGTTGGATACCATCACTATTTTCAAGTGCTTTTTCGATTTCTTTTTGGACGCCTTTATACAGCGCGATTTGTTTTTTTGTTAACGTGATGTATTCTTTTTGTTCATTTTTATCTGGTAAATCAGAAATAATTCGAGTGTCTGTTTTGAGACGACGGAGTAAAAATGGCGAAATCATACGACGGATTGCTTGATAGTCGGCCCCGTTTTTTATTTGATTGGCAAATTCTTTTTTTGTACCTAATAAGCCCTGATTTAAAAAGTCAAACACACTCCATAAATCAGACAAGCGGTTTTCGATTGGTGTTCCGGTCATGGCAATGCGAGCATACGCATTTAATTCTTTAATGCTTTTTGTTTGTTTTGTTCCGGGATTTTTAATCGCTTGTGCTTCATCTAAAATAAGTAAATCAAATGTTTTTTCTTTGAGGGCTGGGATTTTACTAACCATACCGTAAGTCGTAATATACAAATCAATGGTTTCGTCGCTTAAATCAATTTCTTTGCCATGTAATACTTTGTAGTTCAAACTCGGTGCAAACGTGCTCGTTTCTTTCTTCCAATTGGCAATTAAAGAAGCAGGGATGACGAGTAGTGTTTGGGTTTTTTGCTCTTTTAAAGAATCAAGTAAGGCTAGAATTTGAATCGTTTTTCCAAGTCCCATATCGTCGGCTAATAAGGCGCCAAATGGTTGGTTTTGCATAAATTTTAGCCAATTATAACCAGTTTGTTGATAAGGTCGCAAGGTCGCTTGAAACGTTTCCGGTGGTAATTCTTGCTTGATGGCACTTGGCGTTAACATCTGCGCCAACATTTCTTCTAGCCAGTCGCCATTACTAATTTCAATTTCGGTATTTTGGGCATTTTTTTGTGTCTGTTGCTCTTGGCGAAGTGCTTCAAAAAGTGACCATTGACTGGCATCTTGTTCTTCAAAAGTTGTCAATAAACTTTGTAATTTTTCGTGGTTAATTTCAATCCATTTTCCTTTTAAAAAAGCTAACCCTTCACTTTGTTGCAACAAGGCTTCAATTTCAGCCTTTGAAAAAGCTTCATCGCCTAAATAAATCTCTGGTCGACCAGCAAGCAAGGCATCGAGTCCAACGATACTTGGTTTTTTCTCGCCAATCGTGACTTGAATCCGTTGCTTTTGCGCTTTTTTCCAAAAATTCGGAATGCGACAAATGACGCCGTTTGCTTCATATAAGGGGATTTCAGTTAAAAATTGATACGCTTCTTCTTCGTTAAATCGTAAGGGTGAAAATAGTTCCCCGGATTCAATTAATTGAGAGATAAAGACGGATTGATTGGCTACTCGTCCAACAGCCGCGAGTAAAGCTAACATGTCTTTGGTTTCTTTGAATTCTTGCAAAGCATTTTTTAAAGGTAGATGACTCACTTTACCTTGTTCGCCAGTCGCGTAAGTCGCTAGAAAAGCAAAAGGTGAGTCACTATTTTTTCGTTCAATTAAATGAAAGTAAACGCGACCGGCAATCAAAAGGTGTTCGTTTTTCATTTGGATGTATTCAGCGACGGTTCCTTTGAAATTTTGTAGTTCTTCGATAAAAATTTGATTGAGTGCTTGGTGAATTTGTTTCATCCAAGCAATCGTTACAAATTCCCAACCAATGACAAAGGGCACTTCATTGACGAGCGATTGGTAATCGGTCTCTTCTAAAGAGGCCAAAGCGCGTGTCACTTCTAATTCACCATCATTTTTTAAGTTCTCTGCAAAACGTTTCGTTAAATGAAGCAAGTAAAGAATGGATGGGTCCATGTCTGTCCTATCATTATCGACTTGAAAAATTTCCTCGTATAATGTTTGATAAGGCTGCTTTTTTAACTTTTGTTCAAATTCAGTCGAGGCTTCTTCAAGATAAAAGCCTTCTTTCGTATAAATTGCTTGAGCCATCATCGGAGCATTCCTTTCTATCGCGATTAATTGCCTAAAACGTAGCATTTTATAAGGCGGCTTGTCAATCGCTTTCTGTGATTTGGAGTAATGGTTGTAAGTGTAAAAGGAAACGAAGAATTTACGCTAAACTCATTTACAAATAATTTATGGAAACTTCCTTCTTTTTTCACATTCAAAAAGCTATAATAAAGGAAAATAAAAGGAGTGAAGAAAAATGTTATACGGTTACGGGATGTTTTATGATCCAACCTTTCTATTCGTCATTATTGGAATGGTTATTTCAATGGGCGCTTCGGCTTACGTGAAATCGACCTTTCACAAATATGACCAAATTAAAAGTAAAAATCAGGTAACAGGTACCCAAGCAGCCGAATATATTTTACAAAGTCAACGTATTCATAATGTGGGGGTACAAGGAATTGCGGGTGACTTAACGGATAATTATAATTCACAAACAAAAATGTTAAGTTTATCTCAAGCGACCGCTCAATCAATTTCAGTTGCTGCTATCGGAGTTGCGGCGCATGAATGTGGGCATGCGGTACAAGATGCGGTCGGTTATGCTCCTTTAAAAATTCGGGCATCGCTTGTTCCGGTTGCAAATATCGGGTCTTCTTTGTCGATTCCGCTCATTTTAATTGGTGCTTTAATTAGCGGAAGCAGTGGCGCGTTTTTAGTTAATTTAGGTTTATTGGCTTTTTCAATGGCTTTTTTATTTCAAATCGTGACTCTTCCTGTTGAGTTCAATGCCTCAAAACGCGCATTGCAAATTTTAAGTGAGGGTGGTTTGTTGACGAAAGAAGAAGTACCCATGGCTAGACGCGTCTTATTTGCAGCCGCATTAACGTATGTTGCAGCAGCCGTGGCGACTTTATTACAACTGGTTCGTTTAATTATTTTGTTTGGAAATAATAATCGACGCAATAACTAATTCCTTTTAATCGAAAATAATATAGAAACGAATAAATAGTCCGGCGTTAAGTTCGGTCTGTTTATTCGTTTTTTTGACTAAATAATGTCTACTGAATAAATAAAAAACATTGAAATAGCAGTGTTTTACCTCGATATTTATATAATAAGTGCAAGTTTTTTAACGGTAGAACACGGAAAACCGTGCGCTTTTATCAATATTCGAGGCTTCTAATATGTAACCCACAATTTATTTTTACAGATTTTGATTAACCTGTGAATTTAAAAAATAAACCCTGAAGATCGTTGGATTAAAAAAGCGGATCGTATTCCTTGGGCAGAGCTAGAAAAGGAATATGCTAAAAAATTCCCTAATAAAAAGGGCGTTAATTCATGTTTTCTGGAAAAATTAAAGAAAACCACTTGATTTTCTGAAACAAATAAGGCAATATTTCAATGTTATGAAAAAGATATATAGAGGAAAGTTGGTTTAAGCATGAATTTGAAAGAAACTGGAATTCGCTCGCTGTTTGCATTTTTTGGTGTAGCGATCCTGGCATTTGGTGTTGCTGTTTTACGTGCAGGAGAAGTCGGAATTGATCCTTTTACAAGTGCCAATCTGGCTACGGCACAGCTGTTAGGCTTAACGTTAGGGGTCTATCAATTAGGGTTAAATGTTATAATTTTAATGTTTGTTTTCTTTTTTGCTAAAAAATATATCGGTATGGGCACCGTAATTAATATGGTTTTAACGGGTTTTTTTATTGATTTTTATAGCTCGATTCTTCAAAAATTGGGAGTGTCCGCTCAGGGAATGATGCAACAACTAGTGTTCTTAGTGGTCGGTCTATTGATTTTTACTTTTGGTGCCTCTTTTTACATGGCTGCTGCTGTAGGTCAAGCGCCATATGATGCGTTGACGCCAATCATGGTTGAACGACTTGGTTTAAAGTATCGTAATGCTCGAATTATTCAAGACACTTCTTTTTTAGTTTTAAGTTTAATCTTGGGTGGTCCGATTGGGGTCGGTACATTTGCGATTGCCTTTTTAATGGGGCCTTTTATTCAATTGTGGGACGAACAAGTTTCTCAACCAGTTGTAAAACGTGTCATTCAGTTTTTTTTGATCGAAAAAAAAGGCCGTCGCTTTTCGCCAAATATTCTTAAATAAAGCTCTGAGTATATTTATTTTATCACTCGTGTTAAAATAGAGTTAGATAAAAAAAGGAGCTGAAGTTCTTATGAAAACATCAACAAAAGTAACTGTGGGATTAAGTTTGACCGCGATTGCTGGTATTGCGACAACTGTTATTGTTTCAGATTTGGTGATTAACAAAGTACTCCAATTATCCAATCGTCGAAAAGTAAAGAATTTTGTAAAAGTGAAATTTAAAGGCAATGACACCTTGCTAGATCTCATTGATCATTTGGATGACAAAGAAATTGCGGCGATTATCCGAGCAGGCAAAAAGTTAAACGATAGTCGAGAAAAAGTGGCGCATTACGGTGAAAATATCAAGGATGCAACACTTTCAACCAAAGACAAAGTACTTGAAATGCTCGATGCTTATTTATAAAAAAGAGGATAAACAAGATCAAGTAAAGACACTTACTTTGATCTTGTTTTTTTACGGAAGTTTGGAGGATTTAATTGGAAAAACAAAGTACGCTCACGATGGATGAGAAAGAATTTTTTATGCTTGAAGCGATTAAAGAAGCAAAAAAAGCACAAGAAAAAATGGAAGTGCCGATTGGGGCAGTGGTTGTTTTGAATAAACAAATTATCGGTCGCGGTCATAATTTACGCGAAACGACGCAAGATGCCACGGCACACGCCGAGATGTTAGCGATTCAAGAGGCCTGTAAAAATTTAGGTAGTTTTCGTTTAGAAGATACACAATTATTTGTAACATTAGAACCTTGTCCGATGTGTAGTGGTGCGATTTTATTGTCACGAATTGAGGAAGTTTACTTTGGTGCTTATGATCCAAAAGGTGGAACAGCAGGGAGTTTACTAAATTTATTAGAAGACCAACGATTTAATCATTGGTGTTACTTAGAATCAAAAATTAGACAAGAAGAATGCGGGCAATTGCTTTCAAATTTCTTCAAAAAAATTCGCGAAAACAAAAAAAATGCTAAAAAAATGAAAGAAAATCACAAAAAAGACTAGTATCTCAAAGATAAATGAGTTATACTATATTTTGCCGCAAGGCTAGGACAATGAGGACGTTGTGAAGCGTGTCAGATCTGGAAGGAAGCAGCACTAAGCAGCGGTTCTCATGTGTCTGAATGAAACCCTATAGCACTAGTAGTTGCAGCGTTCTTGAAACTCAAATAATTGCTTAGTGGGGCAAAAGAGGAACAATAATAATTAAATATAAATTAAATCGAAGCCTGGGAAGTTCATTCCTGGGTTTTTTTACATTTTTGCTATCTTTTAGGTTTTTTGTTTCTAGAAAATCGGTATAATAAAAAAAGAAAGTGATGGTGGCATAAATGGAAAAAATCCGTATTATTCATACCAATGATTTGCATTCTCATTTTGAAAATTGGCCGAAAATTCGTCGTTTTATAAAAGAACGTCAAAAAACATCTGCAGAAGAAAGTGTCGTAACCGTTGATCTAGGTGATTTTGCAGATCGTTGGCACCCGTTAACGGAAGCAACAGACGGACAAGGAAACGTTGCGATCATGAATCAAGTCCATTATGATGTTGCAACGATTGGGAATAACGAAGGAACAGGCAATGCTAAAGCGCAACTTGATCACTTATACGAAGCAGCTGATTTCGATGTGATTGTTGCCAATTTATTTGATAAAGAAGCGTTGCGGCCGCCAAAATGGGCACAACCCTATAAGATTCTCACGAGTAAGCAAGGAACGAAAATCGGGTTGATTGCGTTGACTGCTTATTTTCCTTTAACCTATTCACCGAATGGTTGGGATATTCGACCGTGGCAAGAAATTTTACCAGAACTTGTCCAACGTTTAAGAAAAAACGTCGATGTCTTAATTTTATTGAGCCATCTCGGTGTTGAAGAAGATGTTTTAATTGCAAAAGAATTACCCGCTATCGATGTCATTATTGGCTCGCATACTCATCATTTATTTGAATATGGAGAAGAGGTCAATGGGGTGTTATTAGCAGCTGCAGGGAAATTTGGTTTGTATGCCGGCGAAGTTGAACTAAAGTTATCCAATCAAAAAAAAGTGTACCATAAAGTAGCTCGAACTTACCCAACGCAAAAAATGTTAGCTTACCCTGAAGACGCTGCTGAAGTGAAAGGGTATTGGAAAAAGGGAGAGGAACTGTTAGAAAATCAAAAGGTTGCGTACTTGTCATATTCGCTAACCAATGAGCATTGGCAAGCCCGTTCTTTGATGGATGAAACTTTAAAGGCGCTAACTTTTCGAGGGAATACGGAAGCAGCGGTTTTAAGTACTGGGTTATTTTTGGACGCACTAGAAGAAGGTATCGTCACACAACGTCACTTACATCAAATTTTGCCCCATCCAATGCATCTAATTCGCGTGACGTTGTCGGGGGAAGATTTGTTACGCTTTGTATTAGAAGTCGAGAAAAATCGAGCTTTTTTAAGAAGATACCCAATTGTAGGCATGGGTTTTCGTGGGAAAATATTTGGCGAAGTTGTTTACCGAGGCATTCAATATGACGCGACGAATCGTCAAGTGCTTTGGAAGGGGCAAAAAATCAAAGACCAACAGATGTACACGATCACAACGGTGGATCATTTTATGTTTGTTCCT
The DNA here is from genome assembly GCF_016909125.1 of Enterococcus lemanii. Taxonomy (GTDB): domain Bacteria; phylum Bacillota; class Bacilli; order Lactobacillales; family Enterococcaceae; genus Enterococcus_I; species Enterococcus_I lemanii. The sequence goes on from NZ_JAFBFD010000043.1 coordinate 18,711, forward strand.
TTTTTTCCAACAATTGAATTGGCAGGCAAAGTTGAATTTTTGTTTCCTGAGTTTATTCGTGGCGTGCTTGGGCAATATTTAGAATATAAGTATCAATTCCCTAAAAGAGACTAAAATGAAAGAAAGATTGCTACCAAAGCTCTTTCAAAAAAGGTATAATGAAAAATAGGTGGTGAAAAAATGAGCGAAGAAAAAGCAAATATGACGGAAGAATTAACGGCCGTTCTTGAAGAAATTGTTGAGGGAAACGGCACGCCAAATCCGGTTAAAGGAGAAGCCACAACTCAGTTAAATGAGACGGATTTTTTAATTGGGGCAAGACAATACCAACTAGTGGCAAATCATCGAGAGGCTTTTCAATTAGATAAATTAGGCGAGCGCTACAGTGAAGTTCTCGCTCGTTATGATTACATCGTTGGCGATTGGGGCTATGATCAGTTACGCTTAAAAGGTTTTTTTGAGGCAAGCAATAAAAAAGCGTTACCTGAACAAAAGATTGACACGCTAGAAGATTATTTATATGAATATTGTAATTTTGGTTGTGCGTATTTTGTGATTAAACGAGTTGGTGGAAAACGCGAAAAAACGGTTCATCGTAAACGCAAACCAAAAGCAGAAGAGCAACAAGCTCATATAAGTGAACAAAAACAACCAATTAAAAATCACAAGCCTCGACCTAAACCAAAAGACAAGGTCAGTGCAAAAGAAAGAACAGCAAAAGAAAAGAACCAAAAAGAAAAAAATAATACGAATAAAAATGAAAAAAATAAAGGATTTACTATTCGAAAGCGAGAAAATAAATGAATTACAAAGGGTATTTAATTGATTTAGATGGTACGATTTATTTGGGGAAAGAACCTATCCCAGCAGGAAAGCGATTTGTTGAAAAACTACAAAACAAACAAATTCCTTTTTTATTTGTCACGAATAATACGACTAAAACACCGGAGTCGGTTGCTAAACGTTTAAAAGATGAATTTGATATCCATGTGACAAAAAATGAGGTTTATACAGCGACTTTAGCGACAATCGATTATATGAAAGAAATGGGCAAGGGAACCAAATTTTTTGCCATTGGTGAAGAAGGGTTAATTCAATTAATTCTTCAAGCGGGTTTTGAATGGGATGAGGTTACGCCTGATTATGTTGTTGTTGGGTTAGACTCACAAGTCACTTATGAAAAATTCACACAAGCAACGTTAGCAATTCAAAAAGGTGCTCATTTTATCGGTACGAACCCGGATAAAAATATTCCAACTGAAAGAGGATTATTGCCTGGAGCAGGCTCTTTGATTGCGATGCTAGAAACTTCTACGCAACAACAAGCCGTTTACATAGGAAAGCCAGAAGCGATTATTATGGAAAAAGCGCTTGAAAAAATCAACTTGCCTCGCTCAGAAGTCCTAATGGTTGGTGATAACTATGAGACGGATATCCAATCAGGTATTAAAAATGGCATCGATTCTCTTTTAGTTTTATCAGGTTTTACACCAAAAGAAGCCGTGCCTAATTTACCTCAAGCGCCAACTTATGTTTTAGATAGTTTAGACGAGTGGGATGTTTAAGATGATTGGAACTAAAAGTAAAGGAATTGAAAAAATAGGTTTTCTCTCTTTATTTTTAACTTTGATTAGCGGTGCGATTTCTCTGACGATTCACTTCACTCCTTTATATCGTTTTAGTATTCAACGTTATGACTTAGTCGCCGTGTCTGGATTATCGCAAGCAAAGTTATTAGAAAACTACCGATTATTGTTGCAGTTTTTGAATTATCCGTGGAACAATGAGCTGAAGTTACCAGATTTTCCCATGTCGGCTGCGGGGTTAGGTCACTTTTATGATGTGAAGCAACTATTTTTATTTAATTACTTCATACTCTTTGTCACGCTAGTTCCAACGCTTTACTTTCTTTATTATTTATGGAAAAAACAGCAATTATGGCGTTTAGTGCGTCCTTTTCAATGGGGGATTCTTGCACCAGTTATTTTTTTGTTTCTAATGTTGATTGGTTTTGATACTTTTTTTGTCACTTTTCACCAATTATTCTTTCGTAATGATGACTGGTTGTTTAATCCGATAACAGATCCAATTATTACTGTGCTACCAGCGCAATTTTTTATGTTATGTTTTGTCCTTTTCTTTTTAGTTTTGGAAGGTCTTTTTTATGCCATGCTACGAATTGGGAAAAAAAGCGTCAAGTAAATTAGAAAAGAAATCTTTAGCAAAAAAACTCGAGTGAACCGTTAGTCGTTTGGAAAAACGAAAATAGGTAACTCGAGTTTTTTTATTTATTTAATTACGATCGGCGTTTGAGTGGGCTAAACGACTAGCCGCAGCTGCAGCAATCGCGCCAACGATGTCATCTAAGAAGGTATGGACTCGATTTGCTTCGTGAGCATTGAGTTTTTTTAAAATACCAGGTTTTACTTTGTCAATATAGCCATAGTTTGTAAAGCCGATTGACCCATAAACGTTGACAATTGATAAGGCAAGTATTTCATCAATGCCATACAACCCTTCATCTTCTGCAATAATTTGTTGAAGCGGCTGCAGTAATTGGTCTTCTTCGGCTAAGATATCTAATTGGATGCCTGTTAAAATCGTATTATGGACTTCACGTTTCGATAAAACAGCATTGACACTATCAATACATTCTTCTAAGGACAAATCAGAAATATAATCTTTTTGTAAAAACATGACCAAATCAGCAATGTCGACAATTGAAACACCACGGTCACCAAGTAATTGTCGCGCTTTTTCTTCTAAAGATTTTGTTTCAAAAAACATGTGGTTTCCCTCCTATTATCAGTTATTTTAATGATCAAATAAGCTCGTACTATGAGCTGGTTGCGTACGGTTCTTTGGGTTAATGTAATGAAGAGCGTTGTTTACCGCAGTCGGTGCTTCACCAAATCCTGTAGCAATTAATTTAACTTTGCCGTCATACTGGACAATATCGCCACAGCCATAAACCCCTTCAAGCGAAGTTCGCATATCTGATTGAACAAAGATTCCTTGACGATTACTATGAATCCCCCAATCTTTTAAATTTAATGAAGAAGAAAATCCATAATTTACAATTAAATGATCAACAGCTAAATTGACTTGTTCTTCTCCTTTGACTTCTTCCAGTTGGATGGTTTCTAATTTTCGTTCTCCAGCAACGTCTTTAATTAAATAAGGTGTTAATAGATTCACAGAAGAATTTTTTAGTTGTGTCACACTATGTTCGTGTGCACGAAATTCTTGGCGGCGGTGAATGATGGAAACTTCTTTGGCAATGGGTTCAATCATTAAAGCCCAATCAATAGCAGAGTCTCCTCCGCCGGCAATGGCTACTTTCTTCCCCGCATATTTCATTAAATCATTAACGTAATAGTCAATTCCTGCTCCTTCGAATTGCTCAGCGTTTTCCAAATTTAATTTTCGTGGTTGGAAAGAGCCATTTCCTAAAGCTAAAATAACCGCACGAGAGTAGTGTGTTCGTAGATTCGTTGTAATTTCAATTAAATCGTCTTGTCGCTCAATTTTAAGTACTTCTTCTTCTAAACAATATCTTTGATTGAAAGTAGTGATTTGTTTTTCTAGATTTTGGACTAAATCACCTGCTTTAATTTTAGGGTAGCCAGGAATGTCATAAATATACTTTTCTGGATATAAAGTAGCTAGCTGTCCCCCTAATTGTGGTAAGGAATCGATAATTTTTGTTTTTGCTTGACGCATCCCTGCATAAAAAGCTGCAAACATCCCAACAGGGCCAGCCCCAACAATTGTAATATCATATATGTCCATGGATAGATCTCCTTTATTGTCTTTATTGTATTTTGATTATAGCAGAATATGCTTAAAATTAAAGTGTAGCAATTTGCACGGTTTTTCGCTATGATATGAATAGAAAATAAAGGAGGAGATTTCAGTGTCTCAATTACCACAGTTAGATTTAACAAACCAAACAGGTCCTAAAGCGACCATAAAAACAAATCGTGGAGAAATTGTTATTCAATTATTTCCTGAACAAGCACCTAAAACAGTTGGAAATTTTATTGGATTAGCTAAAAAAGCTTATTATGATGGCGTGATTTTCCATCGCGTAATTCCAGATTTTATGATTCAAGGAGGCGACCCAACTGGTACAGGTATGGGTGGCGAAAGTTTTTACGGTGGGAAATTTGAAGATGAATTCTCAAAAGAGTTGTTTAACTTACGTGGTGCACTTTCAATGGCAAATGCTGGACCAAATACAAATGGTAGTCAATTTTTCATTGTAAATAACCAAAACGTTCCAGCAAATATGGTTAGTCAAATGGCAAGTGCAGGCTACCCTGAAGAAATTATTGAAGCTTACCGCCAAGGTGGCACACCATGGTTAGATTTTCGTCATAGTGTTTTTGGCCAAGTAATTGAAGGGATGGACGTTGTTGATGAAATCGCTAATGTCCAAAGAGGCCCACAAGATCGTCCAGTTCATGACGTCGTTATCGAAACAATTGAAATTACGGAAGACTAGGAAAAACAACGCAAAGAATCGCTCTTTCTTTGCGTTGTTTTTATTTTAAGGGCAGAAAAACAACTAAACAATTTTTAGTAAATGTAAAAAATGAGAAGTGATTCAGAAATAAAGCTTCATTTTCTCTTTCTTTGCTAGTATAATGAAAATTAATGAAAAGAGGGGATGGCATGGAATGTAAAATTGGCGAGGTTCTTGAAGGCGTCGTTACAGGTATTCAGCCTTATGGTGCATTTATTTCTTTAGGCGATGACTTGCAAGGCTTGATTCATGTTTCTGAAATACAATCAGGATATACAAAAAATATTCAAGATGTACTGCAAATTGGTGAAAAAATTCAAGTTCAAGTCATTGATATTGATGAATACAGTCAAAAGATTAGTTTGTCGAAAAGAACGTTAGAACCGCAATTTAGCCTTTCGACTCCTCGGAAAAAAAGATATTTTACAAATAAATACAAAAAGATTGGTTTTTTAACTTTGAATGAGGCGTTACCAAACTGGATTCAAGAAACGATGGATTTACTTTTGAGGGAAAATAGAAAGAATCATTCTTTATAAAGTAAGTTTCGTTGCATTGAACCAGTTAAATTAATTGATGAGGTGAGCGTGTTGAACAACAAAAAAGTAGCTGGAACGGTTATTTTGCACTTGGAAGATGGCGGGAAAAAGTTCTTATTGAAAAAAAGTGAAGAGGGATTGAAATTTTCTTCTTCGAGTTTATCTGAAGAGCAAACAGGGCTGGCTTGTGTATTGAATACATTAAAAGAACAAGTGAACCTAGATATTACAACCATTCATTTAGTTGAATTAACCAGCGGCTATGAAAATGACAATAAAATTCCTTTGTTTGTTTTTGAAATGAAAGAAACGGATGCATTTGCTCAGTTGCCGAATGATTTTTATTGGGAAGAGCCTAAAGCTTTTTTAAAAGTGATTCAAGATTTTAAAATAGAAGGTATGCCTTTTTTCTAGTGTTTTAATCGATAGTGTAATAATAGTCTAATGTCTTTTTTGTTTAAAGAAAGAGACATTAGACTATTTTTAAATTTTATTTAAAAATACTGTTGACAAATATGAGTGACCTTTGTTAAGATAAATGAGTTGCTGATAGCAAAGCGAAATTTTTTTAAAAAACTTTTTTGAAAAAGTCTTGACGTTTGATATTTAAACTGATATGATATAAAAGTTGCTAACGCGACGAAATGAAATCTAAGTAGACCTTTGAAAACTGAACAAAGCAAGCAAACGAACCAAATGTGTAGGACTTCTATTTTAATATAGAAGCAAACATACAAAGCAAGCAAA
>NZ_JAFBFD010000044.1 GCF_016909125.1 Enterococcus lemanii
ATTTTTGCTTGCTTTGTATGTTTGCTTCTATATTAAAATAGAAGTCCTACACATTTGGTTCGTTTGCTTGCTTTGTTCAGTTTTCAAAGGTCTACATCATTGCGTTAGCAACTCTTATATCATATCAGGTTGATTTTCGAAAGTCAACACTTTTTTTAAAAGTTTTTTCGAGAAAATTTTCATTTAACTTTCTTCGCTAACGGCGACTTCGTTATAATAACAAATGAAGTTTCTACTTGTCAACATCTTTTTTAAAAAAATATTCAAAAAAGATTAAACAGTTATTTGAAAAACAACTTCGTTAGAATAACATCTTATCCTATCATCTGTCAACTATTTTTTTAACATTTCGGACATTTATTAATATACCAATTAAATCGCTTCTGGTCAACAACTTCTATATAAAAATATACAATGAAAATACGCTAGTTTTCTACTCTCTTCGCTAATTGTTCGGATTTAACGACTTATCACTTCTAAATTTTATCCTACAAAGAAAAAAAAGAGAGAAAACGCAATATTACTTGCTGTCTTCTCTCTTTACGTTCACACATTTTATTTAAAATCTATCTCATTGTAGGGAACAACAGCACATCACGAATTGATTGTGCATCTGTTAATAACATGACTAGTCGGTCAATTCCGATGCCTAATCCGCCAGTTGGTGGCATACCATACTCTAATGCTTCTAGGAAATCTTCATCCACACCATGCGCTTCGTCATTTCCAGCTTCTCTTTCTGCATCTTGCGCTTCAAAACGTGTACGTTGATCGATTGGATCATTTAATTCCGTAAAGGCATTCGCAAATTCACGGCCAACAATAAATAATTCAAAACGATCTGTAAAGCGTGAATCATCTGGATTTTTCTTCGCTAATGGCGACACTTCGACTGGATGTCCATAAATAAAGGTTGGTTGTTCTAACGTTTCTTCAACAAACACTTCAAAGAACTCGTTTAAAATATGACCCACGCCCATCGCATCCGTAATTTCTACGTTATGTTCTTTCGCTAAAGCACGTGCCTCTTCTAATGTTAACTCTTGCCAGAAATCAACACCCGTTTGCTCTTTAACCGCATCTACCATATGAACACGACGGAAAGATGGGCCTAAATCAACCGATACACCATCATAAACTAATTCGGTCGTACCTAATGTTGCTTGAGCTGCGTGGCGAATAATTCCTTCTGTTAAGTTCATAATATCTTTGTAATCAGTGTAAGCTGTATAACACTCTAGCATGGTAAATTCAGGATTATGCGTTGTATCAATCCCTTCATTACGGAAAACACGACCAATTTCATAGACTTTTTCCATTCCACCAACAATTAATCGTTTTAAGTGAAGTTCTAGAGCGATTCGCAAATAAAGCTCAATATCTAGCGCATTATGGTGCGTTTCAAACGGACGAGCCGCTGCACCCCCGGCTTGATTATGTAGCACTGGTGTTTCAACTTCAATATAACCTTGTCCATCTAAGTAACGACGGATTTCACTAATGATTTGACTACGTTTCATGAAACGATCAAAACTTTCGCGGTTACTAATTAAATCTAAGTAACGTTGACGGTAACGTTGTTCAATGTTTGTTAAACCATGGTACTTATCTGGTAAAGGACGTAATGCTTTTGATAGCAAAACAAGTTCTTTTGCTTTAATTGAAACTTCGCCGGTATCAGTTTTCATTATTTCACCGGTTACACCGAAGAAATCGCCTAGATCACCATGCTTGAATAGCTCATATGCCTCATCGCCAACTTGATCTTTACGGACATAAATTTGAATACGACCTTCACGATCTTGTAGATGTGCAAAACCAGCTTTTCCTTTGCCGCGTTTAGTTACCATACGACCGGCAATACTACTTGATAAATCCATTTCCTTTAATTCTTCTTTAGTTCGTGGGTTGAATAATTCATGCAACTCGGCAGAATTATGGGTACGATCAAACCGCTTACCAAACGGATCAATTCCTTCTTGTTGCAATTGTTCCATTTTTTGGCGGCGAACTAACATTTGATCATTTAGTTCTTCTTGAATTTGATGCTCCTCTGTCACGAGTTTTCCTCCGTTTCTGTCTTTGACTTCTTATCTATAATGCCAATGAAATGCCTAAAAAGCAAGCTGAAGTTCATTTTCAACTCACTTTTTTGCATTTTTTCTTTTAACGAGCGATTGGTTGTTGCTCTACTTTATCTAAAAACTCTTCTAACAATCCCACCATCGTCTCGCGGTTTTCTGCTTGGTTAATCGCAGCTTTAACTTTCGCTGCTCGTGGAATCCCCTTCAAGTAGTACGCTGCATGTTGACGAAACTCTCGTGAAGCAACTAACTCTCCTTTCAATTCAATCAAACGATCGAAGTGAATTTTAGCCGTTTCAATTTTTTGGCGTGGCGTGGGCTCGCCGATCAGCTCACCAGTAGCTAAGTAATGTTGTGTTTGATAAACCATCCAGGGATTTCCTAACACGGCGCGACCAATCATAACTGCATCACAACCAACTTCGTCAAGCATCCGTTTGGCGTCTTGCGGGGTACGAACATCGCCATTGCCGATAAAAGGAATCGACAAGTGTTTATTTACCTCTTTTAAAACGTCCCAATTGGCTTTTCCTTCGTACATCTGTACCCGCGTGCGACCATGCATCGCAATTGCAGAGGCCCCTGCCGCTTGAGCAGCTTTGGCATTTTCTACTGCAAAAATATGATCTTCATCCCAGCCAATACGCATTTTCACAGTGACGGGCTTATCAATCGCTGAAGAAACTGCCTCGACCATCTCATAAACCTTATCGGGATCAAGTAGCCACTTTGCACCAGCCTCGGCTTTAATAATTTTATTAACTGGACAGCCCATATTAATATCAATTATATCAGCAACTGTATTTTCAGCGACAAATTGTGCTGCTTCAACAAGTGACTCCTTTGCCCCACCAAAAATTTGCAAACTTAGCGGGTGTTCTCCTTCTTCAATGTGAAGCATTTCGAGTGTCTTTTTATTACGAAAATGGATACCTTGGTCACTAATCATTTCACAAACCACTAAACCAGCACCCGCTTCTTTGACCGTTACGCGAAAAGCCGCGTTCGTCACTCCAGCCATCGGAGCAACTACGACTCGATTCGGGATTTCAACATTGCCGATTTTCCAACTTTGGTCCATTACGCTTGGCCCCCAACAATTTCTTGTTGCAACGCACGTAAATCCTCTTCATCAAAGTAGTATTTATTATTACAGAATGAACAAACGGTTTCTGCGCCATGATCTTCCTCAATCATTAGCTGCAATTCGTGACTTCCTAAAGTAATTAGCGCTTGGCTAAATTTTTCTTTTGAACAATCACATTTAAATTGAACGGGTACTTCTTCTAAAAACATGATTGGTTGCCCTTCAAAAATAATTTCTAATAATTCTTCAGGTGTTTTACCGGCATCAATTAAATCTGATACACGTGGCAAGTTCGCTAATCGCGTTTCAAGATCACTAATTACTTCTTCATCTGCACCAGGCATGACTTGAATCATAAAACCACCGGCTGCTTTAATTGTTTCATCTTTATCAACAAGCACACTTAAGCCGACCGCTGAAGGAATCTGTTCTGATGAAGCAAGATAATACGTAAAGTCATCGCCTAACTCCCCAGAAACAAGTGGCACTTGACCAGAAAACGGCTCTTTTAACCCCAAATCTTTAATTACGGTTAAAACGCCATTGGTGCCAACTACGCCACGAACATCAATTTTTCCATCGCCATTTAAAGGGATACTGACGTGGGAGTTTTGAATATACCCTTTTACATTTCCTTTGGCATCACCATCAATGATAATTGCACCACCCAGGCCGTCTCCTTGAATTTTAACAGTTAAACGCTCGTCTTCGCCTTTTAATCCGCTATTACTTAATAACATCGTTCCAATCATCGCACGACCTAACGCCGCCGAAGAAGAATGCCAAGTGTCGTGTCTTTTTTGCGCTTCAGCGATTGTGGCTGTCGCATTGACTGCGTAGGCACGAATATAACCACTATATACTAAAGCTTTTGCTAAATAATCTTTCATTTGATTTCCGCTCCTTTAATTACTTCTTGCATCATACCTGTATCTTTTTTATTTTTCAACTTCGAAGTTTTCTTTTTTAACAGATTTTTATAAAAGGTTGTTTTTTCAGCAGTTAACTTCGAGCATGAACGAAGAGGATTTGAAAACTTTTTATCCCGGGCAAAAAAGCCATGAAAAATGATTTTTTCATGGCTTTTTGATTATTCGTTTGTTTCTTCTTGCTCTTCTGCTTGGACTTCTTTTTTCTCTTCCAATTGTTTTTGCGCGTCTTTTTCTTCTAAAGCACGTTTCGCTTCTTCATAAGATTGTGCAGCGTGTTCACTTGGAAATTCATCATCTTTAAAATCAGCTGGCATTGCGCCTGTTTCAAAGAGTGATTTAATTGCTTTTGCATCAAGTGTTTCGAACTCTAATAATTTTTCGGCAATTAAAATATTCTTTTCACGATGCTCTTCGATAATTTCACGCGCTTTTGTATGGGCGTCGGTTAAAATTTGACGAACGGCTTGGTCAATTTCAAAAGCAACTTGTTCAGAGTAAGCTTTTGTTTGACCATAATCACGACCAACAAATACTTGGTGGTTCCCTTCGTATTGGACTGGACCTAAATCACTCATCCCATATTCAGTAACCATACTACGTGCGAGAGCAGTTGCTTGTTCAAAGTCATTTGAGGCACCAGTTGATTGCACGTTAAAGAAAACTTCTTCAGCTGTTCGGCCACCAAGTAACCCAACGATTTGTTCAAACATATCTTCTTTTGTTAGTAAGAACTGATCTTCTTTTGGTAAAGCGATCATATACCCACCGGCACGGCCACGTGGAATAATTGTTACTTTATGAACAACCCGCGCGCGACTTAAGACAAGCCCACAAATTGTATGACCGGCTTCATGATAAGCCACCATCTCACGTTCACGTTTACTGATGGCACGGTCTTTTTTAGCAGGTCCCGCAATCACACGGTCTTGCGCTTCATCAATGTCCGATGCATCGATTTTCTTTTTATTACGACGAGCAGCAACTAAAGCGGCTTCGTTTAAGACGTTTTCTAACTCTGCACCGGCAAAACCTGGTGTTTGTTGTGCCACGACTTTTAAGTCTACGTCATTGGCTAGTGGTTTATTGCGCGCATGCACACGCAAAATTGCTTCACGGCCTTTCACATCTGGGCGACCGACTAAAATTTGACGGTCAAAACGACCTGGACGTAATAAAGCTGGATCCAAAACATCTGAACGGTTCGTTGCAGCAATTACGATAACTCCTTCGTTACCGCCGAAGCCATCCATTTCAACTAATAATTGGTTTAAAGTTTGTTCACGTTCGTCATGTCCGCCACCTAAACCGGCACCACGTTGACGACCGACTGCATCAATCTCATCAATAAAAATTATAGCGGGTGCATTTTTCTTCGCTGTTTCAAACAAGTCACGAACACGGCTAGCACCGACCCCGACAAACATCTCAACGAAATCTGAACCAGAAATTGAATAAAATGGTACACCTGCTTCACCGGCAACGGCTTTCGCTAAGAGTGTTTTACCTGTTCCTGGAGGTCCTTCTAAAAGTACCCCTGCTGGAATACGCGCACCTAATGCAACAAAGCGACGTGGGTCTTTTAAGAACTCCACGACTTCCACTAATTCTTGTTTTTCTTCTTCCGCACCAGCAACGTCAGAAAAACGAACTTTCACGGCATTTTTGTCGGCTTCTTTGGCTTTTGATTTCCCGAAGTTCATCACGCCACGGCCACCGCCACCACCGCCGCCACCTTGTTGACTCATCATCATGTAGAAGAAGAAAATGAAAATCACTAATGGTAAGAAGCTAATTAATAATGATAACCAAATACCACTGGTGGATTCTTCTTCAATTATCGTTTTAATATTATTTTCTTTTGCTAACTCGGTAATTTGACTTAAAGTCGAATCATTTGGCAAAATAATCGTCGTAAAGCGTGACGTCGAGCCTTGGGTTGTCCCTAAAACACTTAGTCCGCTATTATTTTCAATTGTTTGCTCTTTTTCGTACTGCCCAGTCACACGATAAACACCGTTGGCTGGTTGAATCTTAAATTCCTTGATATCGCCATTTTTTAACTGTTGGACAAATTTTGAATATTCAATTTCAGGTGTCTGACTGTTTCCGTTACCAAAGAAAAAGTACACCACCATGACCATGGATAATAAAATTAGCACATAATAAAGGGTATTGCGAACCGTACCCTTGTTTTTATTGTTCATGCGGTTCCTCCTTAAGATTTTGTCTGGTTTTTCTTATTATATCGTACCACACTATAATTGAAAACGTTCAATTTTAGTTTTGGTAGACGCTTGGTTTTAAAACACCAACATACGGTAAGTTGCGGTATTGCTCTTGGTAGTCTAAACCGTAACCGACGACGAATTCGTTTGGTACGTCAAAACCAACATAATCGGCTTTAATATCAACCACACGGCCTTCTGGTTTGTCAAGTAACGTCACGATTTTAACTGATTTTGCTTTACGGTATTTGAATAAATCGACCAAGTAAGCGAGTGTACGCCCACTATCGATAATATCTTCCACAATTAGCATATCGCGACCTTCCACGTTGGTGTCCAAGTCTTTAATAATTTTAACTTCACCTGAAGAAACCAAAGCATTCCCGTAGCTTGATACGTCCATAAAATCCAATTCTAATTGACAGTCCATTTCTTTAACAATATCAGCCATAAAAGGAATCGCACCTTTTAGTACACCTACCACTAATGGATTTCTCCCTTGGTATTCTTCCGTTAAAATGGCGCCTAATTCTGCACAACGTCGGCTAATCTCTTCTCTCGATACTAACGTTTTTTCGATGTCTTTTTCTAACATAAAGTTCTCCTTCCAATCTTACTTCTGGTATTTATATAGAAGTACGTAGTGTATTTTATCAGTTTCTTTGGGAATACTCAAATAAGAAAGCATATAGGGCAATAGCGCCAAAATGGTTTCATTTTCATCGCACAAAACCCACGCGTCTTCTCTTTTGTTTTGCGGGATTTTTTGATCAATCAAATAACGCGAAAGACGCTTCGTTAAGCTGGAAGATAAAGCAATCCGATCGCCCGGTTGTCTTTTGCGTAAGGTTAGCTCAATGGTTAAGTCTAGTTTGATTGTTTGACGATATTCCGACCAATCTTTGACTTTTTCGGGAATTTTTTCTTGTCCCGGTAAAAAAAGGCCTACCCATTGGTCTTCTGTTAAATAAATTCCTTGATTTCGCTTTAATGAAAAGACCCCTTCTGATGCTTGAATTTGTTTTTTCTTTTGGAGCAAAAGTTGTTCGTATTGGCGTGAAAATTCCCAATCATCGGTTAAGTCAATGCGCCACTGCGGTTTCTTTTTCTCTAGCAGTTTTTGCACTTGCTGGATTTGCTTATGTGAAATAGCTAAATTAAATTTTTCTTGCCCTTGTTTTATGATATCGGCTAAAAAATAGGTTTGTTCAGTCGTTGATTTTTTGGCATACCAAGTTAAATCAATTGTGATCGAATCCTCGAAAAAAACAACCGCTTCTTCACGCCAGATTGCTTGTTGTTGCGCAAGCCATTCTTCCAACCGTAGCAGTTGTTCTGAAATTTGCTGAAAATGAGCGAACGCTTGGGGATTTTCTAACTTCAAAGCTGGCAAAACTTGTTGGCGCAAACGATTTCTTTGATAACAGTCACTTTGATTTGTTTCGTCTTCATAATAAATCAATTGATTTTTTTGTGCATAGGCGATAATGGTTTCTTTGGGCGTATGCAGTAACGGACGGATCAATTTGCCATTGTTAAAAGGTTGCTCAAGTTGCATGCCTGAACTCGCAAAAACTTCACCCGTGCGAATCATTTTCATCAACATCGTTTCCACTTGATCGTCTAAATGGTGGGCAGTGACTAGGCAAGGGTACGCTTCTTCTGCCATGATTTTTTTAAAAAAAGCATAACGAAAGTCTCTGGCTTGGGCTTCAATATTGCGCACGGCTGGGTCTTCCCAAGTTGCCATGTAAAAAGGCAACTCTCGATCGTGACAATATTCCGTTAAAAAACGGGCTTCTGCCATCGATGCCGCCCGTAATTGATGATTGACATGGGCAACTCCTATCGTTAATCCCGTCGGACGCAATTGTTCTAATAAGTGAAGCAAGACCATTGAATCAATCCCCGTTGAGACGGCGACTAGCACGCGACCGTTTGTTGGCCACCAGGCATGAGTCGCGGCTTTTTGCGCGATTTGTTCAGGATCCATCTTCTTCCCTCCATTTTTTACCTAATGAAAAAAACAGGTGGGCATTTAATCAATCTTTTGATTCCCACCTGTTATGTCGTTTAAATTAGTTGCGACGACCACCGCGGCCACCGCGTTTGCCTTCGGTATTGCGACGAAGCGAAGATAAGCGATCATCACTATCTTTTAAGAAAGAACTCATTAGCGAATCGAAGTCTTGTTTTCCTTGATTACTTGTACTTTGAGCTTTTGGAAATGGTTTCTTTTGTTGTGGACGTTGGAAGTCCTTTTTCGGATATTCACGTTTTTCTTCTTTTGGTTGATCTTTGGCTTTACGAATGGATAAGCCGATTTTCCCATCATTTCCGACAGTTGTCACCAAGACCGTGACTTCATCACCAACTTTTAACACATCGTTAATATCTTTAACAAAACCGTCAGAGACTTCACTGATATGCACTAACCCTGTTTTACCTGACCCCAAATCAATAAATGCACCAAAATTGGTAATTCCTGATACTTTTCCTGGTAATTTTACTCCCACTTCGATTGACATAAACCCTTTGTTCCTCCTAATTTTCAAATCCTATAGTTTATTTCTTTTGTTACTTTATTTATTCGCTGTTTCACTTTCTGGCAAAGGAAAGAGTAACTCGCCTTCTTTGGAATAGTAAAAACGTTCGCGAGCAATCTTGGCTACATAATCGTCATCGTGGAGCAAATCGACTTCTTTTTGCAAAGCAACCACTTCCTCTTCTAATGCTTTTTGATCCAAAATTGTTTGTTCTTGGTACGTTTTTAAATTTTGCAAACGTAAATAATCATTAAATAAAGGAATACCTAAACTAATGAAGAGTGCCGTTGCAACTACCATAATGGCCGCAAGACGACGGCGACGAAAAATAACTTCACGCTGTTTTTTCACTTGTTTACCATAATTCTCTTTAACATAATCGTTATCAAGGTATTGTAAGTTGTTTTGGTTTTCTTGCTTCATTTGGTAGACACTCCTTTTTCGCTTGTCTTTTTCATTATACCAACATCTAAAAGGCTTGTCTAACCAATTTTAATCGAATGTTGCTTGTTTTGTCTCGGAAAGAAGCGTGTACATTTGACTGGCATCTTCTTTTTTGGTTGATTCGTGCAACTCACGAATTTCATACTCCACGCAACGATTCCCAAATTGAATCTTTAAGCGGTCACCGACTTTGACGGTACTGCTTGATTTAGCGAGTTTCCCATTAATTTGAATGCGACCTTTATCCGCGACTTCTTTTGCGACGGAGCGACGTTTAATAATCCGAGAAATCTTCAAAAATTTATCTAGTCTCATTTTTTTCTCCTTGTTTTTTGTAATATTTTTTTACCAAAAGGGAGCAATAGCCATTCACGAACGGTAAAAACTTGAAACTTAAGTAAAGCAAAAAGCAAGCTACTCATTCCTACTAGCACCCCTAATAAAGCAAAAAGCAAAGCCATTTTACGGTGCTTTAAAGGGCCGTAAAGCCAGGCAATACTTTGATTAAATAGTAATAATGACACAACCATCACACTTAAAGCGGCCATTACACGCCAACCGAAAGCGCGTTCATACCAAAAACGATTGACACTCGACGACTCATTTTTAATCAAGCACAGCAACGTCACGACTAACGCCACAAGCGTCGCTAGACTCGCTCCTAATGTGTGCCACCAGTAGACAAAAAGCGGTGTGGCAAGTCCTTTTAGTAAGAGACCAATGAACGCGGCTCGAATGGCGGGCATGAGACGATTCTTACTTTGGGCGACACTTTGATACCCTTGAATGACTGCCATTAAAACGACCGAAAAGACAAATGAACTTAACACAAGGTTACCTGCTTGGTCTTTAAATAAGGCATAGTTCATGTAAGGCATCACTAGGGCCAAGCCAAACGACGCCGCTAACCCTAGGGTAGTCGTTAAACGTAAATAGAGTTTCGTTGAAAACAAAAAAGCTGCTGCGTTTTTTTCTTGTAAATATTTCGTTAACATCGGCAAAAAGCCGGTACTCAAGGCTAAGGCGACGACCAAGCCTAATTGAACAAGTGGTTGGCCGCGATCAAAGACTCCTTTTTCAATGCGCGCTTGTGTCGTTGACCAGCCACTTTTCTCAAGAAAGTTGACCAATAAAAAAGAATCCAGTAATTGAAATAAAATCAAGTAGCCACTATAAAGCGAGACCAGGCCACCTTCGATTAAAAACCGGCGACGGACAGCTTTTTTGGGCCAAGCTGAAATGGTTGGCCATGACCAGCGAATTTGCCATTTAGAACGACGGCGATGCGCCACAGCCAAAATTAAAATCGCCGCGAGCCCCCCAATAAAAGAGCCCCACATCGCAACTTGTGAAACGCGGTAAACACTCCAACCACCAATAAAACGAAAGTAGATCGCTGCCCATAAAATAACACCAACTCGTAAAAACTGTTCCACAACTTGAGAAATAGCCGTCGGAACTAAAATAAATTGACCTTGGAGTTGGCCACGATAAAGTGTTAATGGCGGGATCAACAAGAAGGTATACGACGTTACTTGAATAATTGGCTGTAAAGCTTGATCTCCCATTAAATACGCAATGACCGGACTCCCTAACCAGACGAGCCCCCACAAAAAGATTGACAGCCAGAAAATGAACGTTTGTAACTGAGCGAAGACTTTCTCTTGCTCATTTCCTTCATCTTGTTCAGCCACATATTTTGAAATAAATTGTGGTAAACCGGTCAAAGCGAGTGTCATCGCCAAGCCATAAAACGGATAGACTTGTTGATAAACATAGAACCCTTCATCGCCAACAAAGTTTTGCAGCGGCACGCGATAAAGTGCACTTAAAACTTTGGCAATAAAAGCCGCGACCGTTAAAATAAAGGCTCCTTGTACGAGATTTTTTAATGGACTTTTCGCCATTTACTCACCTACTCACTTTTTGTCGTTGGCACTTGATTGGCAAACCGTTGTTGGCGTAAAGCTGCAACAAAAGCTTGCAATTCATTTAACCACACGAGCGTCTTCATTTCATTTGGTACGGTTAATTTAATATGCATCTGTTCCTTTTCTACACCTAATGTGGCTTTTAATTTTGTCTCCCCTAAGGCAGCAAAAAGTTGTTCCACTGAAAAGAGTTTAGTGCCTGCTTTGCTTAAAACAATTGTCACGACACCATTAAACTTACGAATCCGCTCGAGTAACGCGCGATCGCCATTCATCTTAATTTCACCAACCGCTAGTAGATGGATAACTTCCGCTGGGTATTCACCAAAACGGTCGATTAAATCATCTTGCAGTTCATCAAGTGCTTCAACTGTCTCTAATTCACGAATGCGTTTATAAATTTCAATTTTTTGACGTTCATCAGATAAGTAAGTCGTTGGGATATACGCATCAATGCCTAAGTCAATTTCAACCGAAGTCTTTTCACTTTGCGTATTTTTCCCTTGTTTGCGTTGCACGGCCTCGGTTAACATTTGTGAATACAAATCGTAACCGACCGAATCAATAAAGCCATGTTGTTGCGCACCTAACAAGTTCCCAGCACCACGAATGGATAAGTCCCGCATCGCAATTTTAAAGCCCGAACCAAGCTCGGTAAAATCTTTAATCGCTTGCAGACGTTTTTCACTAATTTCATTGAGCGTTTTATCTTTTTGATACATAAAATAAGCATAAGCGACTCGATTGCTTCGGCCGACTCGCCCACGTAACTGATACAAGGTTGAAAGCCCCATATAATCCGCGTGTTCGACAAATAACGTATTGGCGTTCGGGATATCAACGCCCGTTTCAATAATCGTTGTCGAAACAAGCAGGTCGTATTGGCCTTCAATAAAATCAAACAAAGTGTTTTCTAATTGTACTTCCGTCATTTGCCCGTGCGCATAACCAATCCGCGCCTCTGGAATTAATTCTTGTAGTTCACTGACTTTTTGTTCAATCGTCGCCACACGGTTATATAAATAAAAGACTTGCCCCCCGCGAGACATTTCCCGTAAAACCGCCTCACGTACCGCCCCAGGATTTTGCTCCATGACGTAAGTTTGAATTGGGTAGCGGTTCTTTGGGGGCGTCTCAATCACGGATAAATCCCGAACCCCTAACATCGACATATGTAACGTCCGCGGAATCGGAGTCGCCGTAAGGGTTAAGACGTCCACTTGAGAACGCAACTGTTTCAAGCGTTCTTTGTGCTTCACTCCAAAGCGTTGTTCTTCATCGACAATTAATAAGCCTAAATCCGCAAACTTTATGTCTTGGGATAAAATACGATGCGTCCCTACGACAATATCAACTTGGCCTTTGCGTAATTTTTCCATCGTTTCGGTTTGTTGCTTCTTCGTGCGAAACCGACTCAGCAAATCAACTTCAACCGGAAATCCTTCAAAACGGCTTAACATCGTTTCGTAATGTTGTTGCGCCAAAATCGTCGTCGGCACTAAAAAGGCGACTTGTTTGTTTTCTTTAATCGCTTTAAAGGCTGCCCGTAAAGCCACCTCGGTCTTACCAAAACCGACGTCACCGACTAATAAGCGGTCCATCGGTTTGGCTTTTTCCATGTCGCGTTTAATTTCTTCGGTACTACGCAATTGGTCATCGGTTTCGGTATAAGGAAAGGCGTCTTCGAATTCCTTTTGATACCCATCATCTGGCGCAAAAGCATAGCCTTTTTCTGCTTCACGTTTGGCATATAATTGAACGAGGTCATCGGCAATGTCTTCAATTTTCGAAGCTACTTTTCGTTTAGTTTTAACCCATTCATTGCCACCTAATTTATTAATTTTAGGTTGTTTGGATTCGGAGGCAACATACTTTTGAACTAAATTGAGTTGCGTAACCGGAATAAATAACTTGTCTTCATTTTGATATAAAATGGTGATGTAATCTTGATGAATCCCATCAATCGCGATGGTTTCCATCCCTAAATATTTCCCAATCCCGTGATTAACATGCACGACATAATCGCCAATTTTTAATTCATTGTAGCTTTTCAGACGTTCTGCGTTGGAGATTGTTTGACGATGCGTTCTTTTTTTCGAGACTTTTTGGAAGATTTCCTTTTCCGTAACAAAAACGATGCCGTCTTGTGGCAATTCAAACCCACTTTGTAAACTTCCTTCAATGATTTGCGTACGACCCGTAAATAATTGATCCGGGGTCGTTTCTACCGCATAAATTTGATGTTCGCGAAATTCTTGGGCTAACCGTTTACGGCGTTCTTGTTCACTGACGATAAAGATGACTGTTTGTTGTTTTTTCTCCCAGCGGTCGACTTCGGTTTTTAGCAAACCCATTTGACCAAAAAATTGTTGCATCGGACGATACTGAAAATTATGAATCACTTGAAAGCGTAAGCCGCCCATCCCTTTTTGAAACAATGAAAAGTAACTCGTTTGAAACTCATTTTTATTTAAAATTTGAAACAAGTCGCCACCAAATTGCTGATCTGAAAAAACGCGCAATTCTTCAATTTTCATCGTATGCCATTGCGCTTCTTCTTGTTGCATCTCTCGACTGGCTTCCATGATTCGGGCATAGTCATCTAAAATTAAAAGACTGTTTGCAGGAGAGAAAAAATCCAAGATGGTATGCTTTTCTTGATATAAGAAATCGGTATAAAAAATAGCATTTTCCCCAGGAATCCCTTCTTGCCAAAGTGTGCCGACTTGATTGAAGTAATCCGTTAACGTCTGACGATCGGCCTCATTTTGGGTCACAGCTAAGCGTTTGTCGAGTTGCATTTGTAGTGCTTGATAACCCTGTTGTAAGTTTTCTTTTGAAAAAACTAAATCCGTTGTCGGTGAAAGGGACACACTCGTAATATTTTCAATCGAGCGCTGTGTTTCTTCGTCAAACGAACGCAACGAATCAATTTCCGTATCAAACAATTCGATGCGAATCGGATTTTCCGTATCCAGTGGGTAAATGTCAATGATACTACCGCGGATGCTAAATTCGCCGGGCTTATTAATCATTTCTTGTCGTTCATACCCCATCAAAACGAGTTGCGTCGGCAATGTTTCTAAATCAATGTCACTGCCAATCGTCCATTCAAAATGATGCGCTTGCCAAGTGGCTAAACTTGGGACAAAACGACGAACACCGGCAGCAGGTAAAACGTAAATCCCCTTTTTTTGTGCCAACGCAGCATTTAACGTCGCCACTCTTTCTGCTCGTGCTTCTGGTGACGAAAAAGCCATCTCAGCAGAAATCATTTCATCCACTGGATAAACAAAAACGTCTGGTGTGTAATTTCTTAAATCATCGGCTAATTGATTGGCGTAAAATAAATTCGCTGTGACAACTAACACTGATTTTTGTAATTGTTCATAGGTCCCCAAAATTGCTAAGGTTTTTGCTGAACCAGAAAGACCCGTCAACAATTGACGTGTCCCACCGGTTTTTAGTTCTGTTTGCCAAGCACTCATTAATGGCACTTGATTCATTAAATTTATTATATTCATTTCGGCTCCTTATCCATTAAATCGATTCATCGTCGCTATAAAATCTGCTTGCGTTAAATAATCGATGGTTGCTTGCCAAGCTTTATGTAAACTTTCCTCCATCAAAGGTGTTTCTTCTTTTGAAAACGGGCTTAACACGTGGTTTACAACGGTTGTGCCTTTTTTCGGACGGTCAATTCCAATTTTAATGCGCTTAAATTCTTGCGTTCCTAGATGAGCAATCAAACTTTTCATCCCATTGTGACCACCCGCGCTCCCTTTTTGACGCAAACGGATTTTCCCTGCCGCTAAATCTAAATCATCATAAATCACCACTAATTCCTCAGGATAAACCCCTAAATACGTCATTAAAGGCCCAACCGCGCGGCCTGATTCATTCATATACGTTTGTGGCTTGACTAAGAGAACTTTCTCGCCATTTAAAAAGAAGGTCGCAACTTCTGCTTCAAAAGGATTTTTTTGAAAGGTCGCTTGGTATTCTTTTGCTAATTCATCCACCACCATAAAGCCAACATTGTGTTTGGTTTTTTCGTATTTTTTACCTGGATTACCGAGGCCAACAATCATTTTCATTTCGTTTTCTCTCCGTGATATTTATTGTAATAAATCAACGCAAAAGCATGAGACTGGAAAAAGTTTGGCTTTTTCACACCCTCAACCGCTATCGCTTTAACGATTCTATTTTTTACAAAATAATTATACCACACCTCGCTTCGTTCTTTAGAGTTTCTCCTTCAATTCTTGCTTTTTTTTAAGAAAGGCGGATCCTTTTTTGCATGAAAAAGACTTCCTATGCCTTCCGTTTTCAAAAACAAAGCGCTTATTTTCGTTGTTTCAAGGTTTCAAACAAAAAAATCCACGGAGCAATCAGCTGTCCGTGGATTTTTTGGATTATTTTTAAGCGTTTTGTGCATCTTCTTCTGCTAATTTTGCAAAAGCCGCATCTAAAATTTCTTTTAATTGTTGGGCAGAAGCATGCATTCGGTCTAGCTCACCGTCAGATAACGGAATTTCAAGAACCTCTTTAATTCCTTGAGCATTAATAACCGCAGGGGTACCAATGTAAATATCATTTAAGCCATATTCACCATCTAAGTAAACCGATAACGGTAATACCGCATGCTCATTATCTAAAATCGCTTGCGTAATCCGAGATAGTGCGGCTGCAATCCCGTAAAAAGTTGCTCCTTTTTTCTCAATAATTTCATATGCTGCATCACGAACTTTAAAGAATAAATTGACCATTTCTTCTTCATCAATGTCGTCGCGGTTTTTCATTACCCAGTCATAAATTGGTAAGCCCCCAACATTGGCATGAGACCACACTGGAAACTCTGAATCACCGTGTTCCCCCATGATATACGCATGAACGTTACGCGCATCTACTTCCATTAACTCACCTAGCGCTTGGCGGAAACGGGCCGTATCCAAAGAAGTCCCTGAACCAATGACACGCTCTTTCGGGAAGCCTGAAAATTTCCAAGTCGAATAAGTTAAAATATCCACCGGGTTAGCTGCGACTAAGAAAATACCATCAAAGCCAGAAGCCACAATTTGTTGAACAACGGAACGGTTGATTTTTAAATTTTTATGCACTAAATCTAAACGCGTTTCACCAGGTTTTTGAGCGGCACCCGCTGTAATCACTACAATGTCGGCATCGTGGGCATCGCTATAGTCTGCGGCGTATATTTTTTTAGGCGACGTGAAAGCCAACGCATGGGATAAATCCAATGCATCTCCTTGCGTTTTTGCATAGTTAATATCAATAATCCCAATTTCTTGTGCGATATTTTGAGTGACTAAAGCAAACGCGTAACTAGAACCGACTGCACCATCTCCAACAAGAATGATTTTTTGATTATCTGTTTTAGGTTTTAAATTTGTCATAAATATACCAACCTTTCGTCTTTTATTTACTTCACTTTACATGCTACCATTTTCACGATAATTTGTCACGAATTTATTCTTGAATTATAACAGTTTTATTAACTGTTATAATTTCGCATTGAATGAAAAAAAGATTGATTGCTACGCGAACGTTTTCAATTACAAACGGTCCAACTTCCCACTTATTCTCTTGACTGGTATAAAAGAAGAAGGAACTGTATTCTATTTTAATTTTTATCATTTACCAAACGTTTTATCATGCCTTACTCATAAAAAACAGCCGTGCCACTCTTTTTAGCCTTTATCTTAATTTTCTCTTAGGAGAGATGTTTATTTACGTGCCTTTTTTAGAGAGTATGGTAAGATAATAATGAAAAAGTGAAAGAAAATAATGGAGTTGATTAAATTAATGTCTCGTTCGAAAATACACGCTTCTAAAAACAACGCCCCGCTGAAAGTAAGCATCCTAGTGATTAGTATTATTTTACTCTTGTTAGCTGGTTTGTATGTTTGGCAAAGCTTGACTTACAAAAATCGTTTTTTACCACAAACAACCATTGGCGATTTAAACGTGAGTGGCTTAACCGTCAAAGAAGCTAATAAAAAATTAACCGATGAATATAGTGACTTAAGCTTTACCATTACCAATCAAAATGAAACACTACAAACAATTAAAAAGACTGAATTTGGCTTCCAACCCGATTTTGCAACGGAATTAACCAAATGGCAAACAAAACAAAACTCTTGGGCTTGGCCCTTGTCTTATTTTTCGAAAACAAAGCATACCTTGGCACAAGCCGCCTTTGATGAAGCACAACTCGATGCTCGTAGCGAAGCTTTACAAGCCGAGTTGACGACCTGGAGTCAACAACAAACACAAACGAAAAACGCAACGTTGACCAGAAACGATACGGGCTTTTCTATCACACCAGAAGTAAACGGAAATTCAATTGATGTCACGAAAGCTATGGACGCAATCAAGCAAGCCGTGCTCGACGGTAAATCAACCGTTGATTTAGCCGGTTTTGTTGAAAAACCAACAATCTTATCCACTGATGAAGCCTTACAAAAAGAGTTAGCAACCATTGAAAAGGTCACCAATATCGAAGCCTATTATAAAATCAATGGGCAGACTTTCCAAATTCCAAATGACCTTATTGCACAATGGGTAGTCTACGAAGACAATCACGTCAATTTAGACCGTACCAAAGTGCAACAATACGTCAGTGAGTTAGGCGCAAATTACAATACGAGTAGCAACGGTTCGACTTTCCAAAGTAGCTTACGCGGAGAAGTCCATATCCCTGCTGGTACGTTAAGTTGGACGATTTCTACTGAGAGCGAGACGGATGCACTGATTGCTGACATTTTAGCAGGCGAAGCATTTACTCGTTCCCCAATCGCTCAAGGAAGTGCATCGACAAGCACGCCTTTAATTGGCAACACCTACATTGAAGTCGATTTAGTGAACCAGCACATGTGGTATTACAAAGATGGCAGCCTGGCATTAGAAACCGCTGTCGTCACCGGTAAACCGACAACGCCGACGCCTCCAGGAGTGTTTTACGTTTGGAATAAAGCACGCGATGAAGTCTTGCGTGGCTTTAATGATGACGGAACCAAGTACGCGTCACCGGTTAAGTACTGGGTACCGATTGATTGGACAGGGGTCGGGATCCATGATTCTGATTGGCAAAGCGCTTATGGCGGACAACTTTGGCAAACGGTTGGATCACATGGATGTATTAACACGCCGCCTTCTGTCATGGCTAAACTTTTTGATATGATTGAAGTTGGCACACCCGTCTTAGTCTTTTAATTTCAAAAAACTCGAATGCTTTCTTTTCATCCAAAGAAAAAGCATTCGAGTTTTTTATTCTTCTACCGATGTATAGACTTCCGTGACGTCATCATCATCTTCTAGTTTTTCAACTAATTGTTCTAATTGCTGCTGCAAATCCGCCGCTAACGCAATGGTCGTCTGAGGAACCATCGTTAACTCGGCTTGCGCTAAAGAAAATTCTTGTTCAAGTAAATCACGGACACTCGTAAAATCTTCCGGCGCGGTATAGATTTCAAAAACTTCCGCCTCGGTGATTAAATCTTCCGCCCCTGCTTCTAAAGCTTTTTCAAACATTTCTTCTTCAGAAATGGCTAAGTCTGTCCGTTCAATTGCGATGTAACCTTTGCGATCAAATAAATAATTGACTGAGCCTGTTTCCCCTAGGCTCCCGCCATTTTTATTAAAAGCCACACGAATATTTGTCGCCGTACGATTGCGGTTATCGGTTAATGTCTCAACTAAAACCGCTACCCCTCCTGGTCCATACCCTTCATACGTCACTTCTGCATAATTGGCACCATCCGTCGAACTAGTCGCTTTTTTAATTGCGCGTTCCACGTTATCGTTTGGCATATTGGCTGCACGCGCCTTATCAACGGCTAAACGCAACGCTGGATTGGTTGCCACCTCATCGCCACCATTTTTAGCTGCAATAAAAATTTCTCGTGATAATTTTTGGAAAATCTTTCCTCGCTTGGCATCTTGTGCATTTTTACGCCCTTGAATATTTTTCCACTTACTATGTCCGGCCATCACCGTGTCCCCTTCCATTTAGGTTTTTAATACAAACGCTTTTCACGCCATCCTATGATGAACCAACAAAAAACAATCCCCGTTAACGCTCCGACTGAATCAAGCGCTACGTCTTGAAAAAGCGGGGTACGCCCACCCGTCAGCATTTGATGAAACTCATCCATGGCTGCATAACCTGTTGCCGCTAACCAAGCAAAAAAGCCGGCTAACGCTAGGTTTTTCAAACGCGGGACAAGCGCTAAGAAGAAGCTACTGCCTAAAATGAAATAGGTCGTAAAATGGGCCCCTTTGCGAATAAAAAATTCAACAAAAGAAAAATACCCACTTTTGGCAATACTCACTTCACTACCGGCGTAAGAAAAAGAAATTTGCGAAAGCATTTCTTTTAAAGGTTCATTTTTAAGCAAACGACTCAATAGGCCAATTTGCGATTGTTGTTCATACGTTTGTGAAGAGCTATAAAATAAAAGCCCCATCATTGAAAAAGCAATGATTAAATATAAATTACCATTTTTTCGATATTTTTGAATCATACAGTCCCTCAATCCGACGTTTGCTTGCTCGCGCCCTAAGCTTCAACTTCTTCAACAATGAATTCGACAGCCGGCAACGCAAAAACATTTTTTAACACGTCGTTGACTTTGGCAAACAATTCATCATTTTTTAAATAACGATTTTGGAGCGTTTGAGCGACTCCTTGGCCTTCGTAAGTCAAACTCCCATATTGTTCTTTGGCACTCACTTCTTGCCCGTCTTTTTTGAATACAATGTAATCGTCATCCATCCCCATGACTAACTCTTGACGAAAGCCATTTTTTAACGCCACAACCATCACTAATGATTCAACGTCTAGCCCTTCTAGTGGAGTTGGCGTTTGGTCAAAAGCAAGTGCGTAAGTCGTAGCCGGCACAACCGGACAAGCATTGCAGCCACCTTGAACGAGTTCGGTTGTACAAGTAATTGTTGCTTTCATTTTATTTCCTCCTTGTATGCTGATGTTTTAATTTTACCATTTAATTAACGGCCGGGCTAGCACTCGCCAAATTTCCTCAAGTGAACCAACTTTTTTCGCAAATGATTTCATTTTAAGAATAACTATTCCTCTTTACCACTTTATACGTTGTACACACCTTCAATTGTGTTTTTCACGTTTAAAATAACACCGTTTTCTAAAACTTTTATTGGACTTCGACATTATTATTGTCTTTTTTTCGTATTTTTTCGTATAATTTTAATGATTAAATAAATTTTAAGGAGTGAATTTTTATGGAATGGATCAAATTGATTGGGATTTTAATTATTCTTGTTGGCTTTATTTTAAAATTCGATACCATTGCGGTCGTGATTATCGCCGCCTTGTCCACTGCCCTTGTTTCCGGTCTTTCATTAACCGAGTTTTTCACGATTTTCGGCGAAGCTTTTGTTAAAAATCGCCTTGTAACGATTTTCTTGCTGACGTTGCCGATGATTGGGATTTCAGAACGTTTTGGTTTGCGACAACAAGCGATTATTTTAATTGAGCGAATTAAAGGGCTGACGGTCGGGCGTTTTATTACCCTTTATGCGGTCATCCGGCAAATTGCGGGTCTTTTTGGCATTCGTATTTCTGCCCATCCCCAATTTGTACGACCAATTGTTAACCCCATGGCCCAAGCAGCCGCAAAGGCTAAATTTGGTGAAATCTCAGCAGAAGACGAGGATAAAATTAAAGCTCGTGCCGCCGCAAATGAGAACTTTGCTAATTTCTTTGGTCAAAATACCTTTGTAGCCTCTTCTGGTGTCTTATTAATTGTTGGTACTTTAGATTCACTTGGCTATGACGTCTCCAGTTCTGCCATCTCACGAACAGCACTGATTATCGCGGTGATTACTCTCATTGTCATTGCCATTTATAATCATTTATTTGATTTAAAACTGGCTCGTAAATATACCAATAAAGGAGGGCAATAGTCATGGCTCAATACATTCCACAAATTTTAGAATTTTTCTACATTGTGATTGGTTTATTGTTAATGATGACGGCTGTGCGGACGTTTAAAGATACGACCAACCCGCAACGCTTTGGCACAAGTGCTTTTTGGCTAATTTTAGGCGTCATTTTTGCTGCTGGAAACTTTATTCCTTATTTGATTTCTGGTATTTTATTAACCGTCATTGGGATTTTAACGTTATTTAAACAAGTTAAAATCGGGAAAACCGCAACCATTACTGAAGAAGAAGGGCAAGCAGGGGCTAAACGTCTCGGTAGTTGGATTTTCTTTCCAGCCGTGACTTTAGCGGCCGTAGCGGTTGGTGTTTCTTATACCCCACTTGGCGGACAAGTTGGGATTGGCGTTGCTTCTATTGTTGCCCTACTCGTTGCGATGTTCTTAACCAAAGCGAGCCCTAAAACCGTGGCCGATGATACCGATCGCATGTTTCAAGCAGTCGGAACCGTGGGCATCTTGCCGCAATTGTTAGCCGCTTTAGGCGTGATTTTCACCGCTGCTGGCGTGGGCGAAGTGATTGCTAGCGCGATTTCTACGGTCATTACTGAAGGCAACCGTCTGTTAGGGGTCATTGCTTATTGTGTCGGTATGGCCTTATTTACCATGGTTATGGGTAACGGTTTTGCGGCCTTTACCGTCATTACTGCTGGGATTGGTGTACCCTTTGTCATTGCACAAGGCGGCGACCCAGTCATTGCTGGAACACTAGCTATGACCGCTGGCTTTTGTGGGACCTTAATTACCCCAATGGCCGCAAACTTCAACGCTCTACCCGTTGCTTTACTTGAAATGAAAGATCCAAATGGCGTCATTAAAGCCCAAGCACCGATTGCCGTGATTATGCTAGGAATCCACATTGCTTTAATGTACTTTTTAGCTTTTTAATTCGAATCAAAAGAAAGGATGAACAAAATGAAAATTTTAGTCACCGGTTTTGACCCTTTTGGGGGCGAACCAATTAACCCAGCCTTAGAAGCCGTAAAAGCATTGCCTGATAACATTTTAGGGGCCGAAGTCATTAAATTAGAAATCCCTACTGTTTTTGGTAAATCCGCCGAAGTCGTCAAGTCCGCTATTTTAGCTGAAAAACCCGACGTCGTCTTAGCGATTGGCCAAGCAGGCGGGCGCTTTAGCATCACCCCAGAACGGATTGCCATTAACGTAGACGACGCACGTATTCCTGATAACGAAGGCAATCAACCCATCGATGTCCCAATACAAGCAGACGGTGCCGCGGCTTACTTTACGCAATTACCAATTAAAGCGATGGTCAAACAAATTAAAGAGGCCGGCTACCCTGCGGCCCTTTCAAATAGTGCGGGCGTGTTTGTATGCAACCACATTATGTACCAAGTGCTTTATTTAATTGATAAAGAGTTTCCAAACATGAAAGGCGGCTTTATTCATGTACCGTTTATTGCGTCACAAGTCGTGAACAAACCAAACCAACCATACATGAGTTTAACTGACATTACTGCCAGCCTTGAAAAAGCGATTGAAGCGATCGTATTATTTGACGACAAAGAAGACCTAAAAACAATTGAAGGAACGACCCACTAATGACTCAAGAAGAAATCCTCCCTTTATTTACTTACGGGAGTTTAATGCAAAATCTATTTAACTACGAAAAACACCTCCGCGGCAAAACAGTAGGAAGCGCCAAAAAAGCCCGCATCAAAGGACAATTATTTCACTTAACCGAAAAAGGATACCCAGCTTTACTTAAAGGTTTGGACTGGGTCTACGGTGAACTCTTTGAATTGAAAGACTTTACAAGCAATATTGAAGAACTAGATGTTTTAGAAGGATTTTCGCAAGACAAGCAAAAAAATGAATACAACCGCGAAAAACACGTCATCGAAATCTTTAATGAAGCGACCCAAGCCTATGACCAAACAACCTCAGCTTATGTCTATTTTTACGCCGAAGAAAATGACACGGACTTTCTTTTACATCGTCTTTATTTAGCTGAAGGGAATTGGCGGACGTATTATGAAACGTTAAAATAAGTAACAATCATAAAAAAACTCAACCACTTTTTAGTTGTGGTTGAGTTTTTTTGGTTTAACTATTCGCTTTTACGACGACGAGTAACAATCACTGTTCCTGCTAAACTTAAAATCGCTAGACCAGCTAGACTAATTAGCATTGGATTCGATTGATCTCCCGTTTGAGGTAGTTTCGTACCTGGTTTTGTTGTTGTCGTTGAACCACCACCTGATTGAGGTAAACGAGAACGTAGCGTATTCGTAATCGTCGTCCCTACAATCTTCGTTGTATAGCCTTCTACTTCATCTTCTAAAATAGTATAGTCATACGTTTTACCTTTTGAATCGTATAGAGGTAACTCTACAAAGGTTCCTTTCCAATCACTATTCGCCGTTAACTTCATTTTATCAATTTCTGTTCCATTTTGAATTAAGCGTACAGTAATACTATCTGGACGTAAATTATATTGGTTATTAAAGTCAGACCAAATCTTAGTTACTTCAACTTGCGTTGTAACTAAGCTATTTACCAACACAAATTGATGGGTGTCTCCGTCTTCCGTTAAGATACTAGTAACATTTGAGTCGTAACCAGGAACGGTGATTTCTTCAATCGTGTAATGGTATTCTAGACCTTCTGTATCGTAT
>NZ_JAFBFD010000045.1 GCF_016909125.1 Enterococcus lemanii
ACTCCTATACTTTGGTTTAGTCGCTAATAAGTATAACGTATCGACATGACTTTTTTCTATTTATTTTGTATGCACTTCATTTTACAACTTACCTTCACATGTTTTTTGTCATTTGTTTTTCAAAATTTCTTTTGTTAAACGTTTAGCGGTTGGGGTGACTGCTAGCCCGCCTTCTGCTGTTTCTTTAAAAATCGCCGGCATCTGTCTGCCGACTTGGTACATTGCCTGTACGACTTCATCTGCTGGAATCACACTCTTAATACCAGCTAATGCCATATCGGCCGAAATAAATGCTTGCGAAGAACCTAGAGCATTTCGTTTAACACAGGGTACTTCAACAAGTCCAGCCACTGGGTCACAGATTAAGCCCATCATGTTTTTTAAAGTGATGGCTACCGCTTCCGCCGCTTCTTCTGCACAACCGCCTTTAGCTAAAACTAAAGCAGCAGCAGCCATCGCACTAGCGGAGCCAATTTCAGCTTGGCAACCACCTTCTGCACCTGATATCGATGCGTTATTGGCCATAATCAAGCCAAAAGCACCTGCTGAAAATAAGAAGTCTAGCTGCTCTTTGCGTGATAAGTTTAATTTTTCACGACAAGCCATCAAGACGCCTGGAACGACTCCAGCACTCCCAGCGGTTGGTGTTGCACAAACTAAGCCCATTTTCGCATTGACTTCATTAACGCCGATTGCATTACGGACAGCTTGCAAAATTAGTTCACCACTTAAAAAATCACCACGCTCTAAGTACTCATTCATGCGTTTGGCATCGCCACCAGTTAGTCCGGTCACCGAAGTCACCCCTTTTGTTCCTTGGGCAACCGATTGTTCCATCACGACTAGGTTACGTTCCATTAAATCTAAAATTTCTGTGCGCGTTCTGCCTGTCAGTTCCGTTTCTGTTGCAATCATCAGTTCCGCTACGTTTGGATAATTTTTACTTTGGGCAACTAAATCTTCAATGGAATAAAACATTGGCCTTTTCTCCTTTAACCGAAATAAGAAGCGCTATAAATGTGATCCATTTGTCGAATTTTTTCAACGAACCCTTCTTTACGCTCATCCGTTTCAATAATCATAATCGCCTTTTCCCCTTTTGATTCTCGGGTAACGGTCATCGTTCCAATATTTACATTGGCTTCATAAAATAAGTTCGTCACTTTAGCAATTACTCCAGGCATATCTTTTTGAACCACGATATAAGTTGGCGTTCCCAGTGACAAAGAAAGTTTAAAACCATTGACTTCAGAAATCTGAATATTGCCTCCACCAATTGAAAGCCCGGTAACCGTTAACTTGTGGTCTCCTTTGCTGACTTTTAACTGAACCATGTTCGGATGTTCGGCCTTTTCTTTTTTGGGGACAAAACAGACTTCAATCCCTAAACCATGTGCAATTTTTAAAGAGTCAGCTAAACGAGGATCGTCTGGTTCCATCCCGAGTAAGCCACCCACTAAAGCGACGTCTGTGCCATGACCGCGGTACGTCTTCGCAAAAGATTCATATAAATAAATATCAACCGTCTCAGGCTGCTCGCCAAAAATACGCCGAACGACTTTGCCAATCCGAGCGGCCCCGGCTGTATGCGAACTACTCGGACCAACCATGATAGGTCCAATAATATCAAAAACACTGCGATATTTCAGTTGCTTCATTTTTCCACCTTATTTCATTTTCATTTCAATGCCACAAGAAAAGCCACTCAGGCATTTTTTTGCTAAGTGGCCAATTATAAATTAATCGATTTTATCAACTTGGTCGAAATCAAGTTCTGTACTTGTTTCTCGGCCAAACATTTCAATATTCACTTTTAATTTTTCTTTTTCTTCGTCAACTTCTGTTACATGACCTTCCAGACCAGCAAAGGCGCCTTCGATGATTTGAACCGTTTCACCTACTGATACGACTAACTCTACACTGCGAGTGCTCATACCGATTGAACGTAGTATTGAATTAATTTCTTCTTGTAACAATGGCGCTGGCTTACTTCCTGCTCCATGAGAACCGACAAAGCCTGTTACGCCGGGTGTGTTTCGAACAACATACCAAGAGTCATCTGTCATAATCATTTCAACTAAAACATACCCTGGAAAAGTTTTGTGTACAATTTCCTTTTCTTTGCCATTTTTAACTTCTTTTTCTGTTTCTTCTGGTACAACTACGCGGAAAATATAATCGCCCATCCGCATACTTTGCGCACGTGATTCAATATTGGCTTTTACGCGGTTTTCATAACCAGAATATGTATGTAGGACATACCAACTTTTTTCAAAAGTTTCCATTTTTTTGGCTCCTCATCTTAAATTCTTTCATCCAAACAAAAAAACCTCAGTTTGCCCGAAGTTTTTCTCATGAACAATTATAACATTTTTTGTAATGATTGACTAGTATTCGTACTAGGTGACTACTTAAGAATCCAACTGAAAAGTGACTGAATACCTGAGTCCATTAAAAAGAATAACAAAGCAAAAATAAGAGAAGTTTCAATTACAACAACCGTATCTTTACGTAGTTGCTTGCCTGTTGGCCAAGTAACTTTTTTCATTTCTTCAATTGTACTACGAATAAATTTCATTCTAGCGCCTCCTTTACTTTGTTTCTCGGTGAAGTGTATGTTTTTTACAATATTTACAAAACTTGTTAACTTCTAAACGGTCGCCTTTTTTGCCTTCACTAACCGATTTAGAGTAATTACGTGAACCACAAATCGAGCACGCTAACGCGGATTTTTTTACTGCCATTTCTTTTCCTCTCCTATCTATACAAAAAGAAATAGTGATTGAGATAAAGTTATCATGATTTTAAAAACTTGTCAATTCTATCTATGCCTTTCTAAGTTTTTATGATATTATAATCAAGTTAGAAAAAAATGAGATTTGGAGGAGTGAAAATGTTACTAGAATCTATCGTCATTCCTAAAAATTTAATGACCATTGTCAACGAATCACAAACTTTGGCTGAAGCATTAGAAATTTTAGAAGTAAGCGATAATCGTTGCGTCCCTGTGTTAGATGACGCAAATCGGATTTTTAGAGGAAACATTTATAAAATGCATATTTATCGTCACCAAGCAACGGGAGGAAGCATGACTTTACCCGTAACCTTTTTATTAAAAAACGCCACTAAATTTATTTTTTTGGACTCTTCTTATTTTAATATACTATTTACCATGCGCGATTTGCCGTATATTGCCGTATTAAATAAAAAGAAAGAATTCGTTGGTGTCTTGACCCACGAAAAAATGCTTCACGTTTTACATGAATTTTGGGCAGTCGATCAAAGTGGTTACATTATTACTTTACAAACAAATGGCCAGCCGACTGATTTAGCAGCCATTACAAAAATCATTACTAAATATTCTTTTATTTTAAACCTCATTACCTTGAATACGATTCCTAATAGTACGAAACAAGAATTATTAATTACCCTACCTAAAAGTATTCTCCCTTCAAACAAAGAGAAAATTTTGAATCGCTTACAAAAGAAGGGGTACACTATCATTGATCTTGAGAATCTAATCGAGAGTTAATGTTTTATAAAATAAGTTCTAACTTTAATCATAAAATATCCTGCCTTAGAGCCGTTGTACTAGCGGTTTGGGCAGGTCTTTTTTTTGTTGCATGTTTCCTATTAATCTTTTTCACTTTCAACCGATTATATAATTATATAATCTGACATAAACAACATCTAAAATAAAAAGGAAGCTAAACTCAATGAAAAAAAGTATCTCTAAAAAAATTACACGGATTGTTATTCTCATTGTTTTCTTCAGCATTGCGTTACTAGGCAGCATTAA
The DNA here is from genome assembly GCF_016909125.1 of Enterococcus lemanii. Lineage (GTDB taxonomy): Bacteria > Bacillota > Bacilli > Lactobacillales > Enterococcaceae > Enterococcus_I > Enterococcus_I lemanii. The sequence goes on from NZ_JAFBFD010000045.1 coordinate 3,800, forward strand.
TTTTTATGCTAGCTACAAACAAACGTTAAAAGCAGCCGGTATTGAGCTTACTGGATGCGCGAATATCACAACAGGGATTATTAACGCAGAAGAATTATTTAAATTAACAAAGGACGATTCATCCGTAACCCCTAGCGTCAACGAACAGTTAAATTGGACAGTCGACCATAAACCCATTTTCTCAACCCATTACATTCTTTCTTTAGATGGAAAAGTTCTCGCAAGTGATCAACATCTCAAGGACATTGGGCTAGAAATCGGTAGTCAAGTGGCGTTACCAAAAGAAGCATTGACGCATTTAATGCAAGGTCATACCTATTATACTTCGCTTTATGTTGTTAATGGAGAAGAACGTCAAACTGGCTATGCTCCCTTATTTAAAGATCATAACCCTAAAAATGAAGTGATTGCAATTAATGCCATCGATTTTGACGGCCAAGTCATTCGTGAACGTACTTGGGAAACAAACAAAGGAACCTTAGTTGTCACCGTTCTCTTACCAATTATTGCGGCATTCATTACTTTTGTTCTTGTCAAAAAGATGATTCAACCGATTCGTTTCATTCAAAAACAAGTAGAAAACGTAGCGAATGGTGATCTAACTCATCCACCACTAAAAATTGAAACAAACGATGAATTACAAGCGCTTGCCCAAGGTGTCAACACCATGGTGCAATCACTTAAAACTTTAATTAACGAAATCAATCAAACTGGAACCACAACGACAAACAATGCGCAAGAATTAAGTGCCAGTGCAGAAGTCGCACACAAAGCAATCCAAACAATGAATACGAATATCAATCAAACGAGTGATTTGATTTTAAATCAAACAAATCTAACTCAGCAAGCAGACCAACACCTAAATCAAATTTCAACCCATCTAAATCAAATGGATAAAACGATCCAACATTCAAATGAAATGGCGATTCATAGCTATGAACACGCTCAATCTGGACAAAAAATTGTTGACCAAACATTAAAACAAATGCAAGCTATTCACGAAAACACCGGTCAAGTAAACGATATTATTCATAGCCTTAATTACAAATCGCGTGAAATTAGTCAAGTTATCAGTATCATCACACGCATCTCTAGCCAAACAAACTTACTTGCTTTAAATGCTTCAATCGAGGCTGCTAGAGCACAAGAACACGGCCGCGGTTTCCTAGTGGTTGCTGAAGAGATTCGTGAATTATCTGTTCAAACCAAAGAAGCAACACAACAAGTTTCTACTTTAATCAATGAAATTCAATTGGAATCAAAAAAATCGGTCGAACAGGCTACCAATAGTCAAAAGTTAGTCGATGAAGGAATTACGTTTATTAACGAAACGAATCAAGCTTTTAATCAAATTGCAAGCACCGCTCAAAATACCGCCGATCAATCAAAACAACTAACGAATGAAATAAAAGAAATCAAAGCTAAAATGCGCATACTTGTTGAAGAAGTCCACCATGTCAGTCAATTGGCTCATCAAGTCAATGAAACGAGTCAACAAACAGGACATGTCAGTGCCGAACAAATTCGTGTGATGGATGAATTTGTGCTTGTTTCAAGAAACTTATCAATCATCGCTGACCAGTTAAAACAAAGTATCCAACAATTTCAAATAAAATAACAAAACAAATCCCCTTCAATTTTTTCGAAGGGGATTTTATCATCTTTTATTATTTTTCGTATAATGAATTGTTTTCAACTAAAAATTCTCGAACTTGCAATAAACTATTTAACTCGTAATCAGCATTCGTTGGAACCTCTTTGAAATTCCCTAAATCTTTAAGTAAGCAGTGCTCTCCTTTTACGTCTGGCAAATCCGTAATATCATCTTCAATAAAAAATGTACGAATACCTGCTTTTTTAGCTGCCGTTATCCCTGCTCTTGAATCCTCTAAAACGACGGCTTCCTCGGGATTTACTTGAGCTTTTATGCAAGCTTTAAGGAAGATTTCTGGGTTTGGCTTGCCAAAAGTTACCTCATCTCCTGCAACAATAAAATCAATCCGATCATGTAGTCCTTCAATTGATAGGTAATGATTAATTACACTTTTTGAAGAAGAAGAAGCTAAGGCCACTTTCAAACGTTTTTCTTTTGCAAAATCGAGTAATTCCATCAATCCTTTTTTCTTATAAACACGTTGTTCTTCTTCTAAAAACTTCTTTCGATAAGCGTTTGTCGTCTCACGCCATTTTTTTACAGGAGCGTCTTCCCCATAAATCTCTTGCATTGCTCTTTGAATATCTGGTTCTGTTCGACCAGTCAAATAATAATAGACATTGGGATTGACTTCATAATTATGAAGTTTAGCTGATTCAATGTACGATCGATAAGCTAAGCGTCCTGTTTCAAACATTAATCCATCCATATCAAAAATTAATAACTTTATTTTTTCCATCACTTTTTCACACCTTTTTACTGCTCTAAGCACTTTTTATAATCGGCTAACTAACTCTCCTAAGACTCGATCAGCAGTCATTCCTTGATCTTGTTGAATCAATTTTTCTGAGATAATAAACGAGCCCCCTACACTAACGACAGCTGGATGTGCCAAGTAAGCCTGATAATTATCTGCATTAATCCCACCAGTTGGTAAAAATTTCACATCATAAAATGGCCCATGCAAAGCTTGAATCGCCTTTAAGCCACCATAAATATCCGCTGGGAAAAATTTTACCACATTAATGCCATATTCTGTTGCTTTTTGAATATCACTTGGTGTGGCTGTCCCTGGAAAAACTGGGATACCTTGTTCAATGCAATATTCAACCACTTCTGGAACAAGAGCAGGTGAAACAATAAACCGAGCCCCGTTTGCTACCGCATCTTTTGCTTGTTGTAAGGTACGAACGGTTCCTGCGCCAACCACTAATTCTTTTGACTTTGCTAAAATTCGCATCGCTTCTAAAGCTTGCTCACTTCTAAAAGTAACCTCAATTAAACGAACGTCATGCTTAATAAGGATTTCTTCTAATAGATTTAAACAAGAAAGATCCGTCGCTGTATAAAGTGGTAATAACTTCGTTTGACTAACCATCTGATAAATTTCATGATTCATATTTGCAAGCATTGTAATTCTCCATTTCTTATTTATTTGACCAAGCAAGGCAATAAAACTTACAACCAATAAAAGAAGCCTTTTACTCATTGTAAGTTTTAGTTAATTTTTAATTCGATTGCTTCGCTTTTACGACAGCTTCATGCAAACCTTGTAAATAAGTAATTCCCATCGCACGGTCATACAGTCCGTAACCAGGCATCGCTACTTCTCCCCAAACGGTTCGACCATGATCAGGACGAATCACACCATCAAAACCAACCTCCACCAAGGCTTTCATGATACCATACATATCAAGTGAGCCTTCTGAACTTAAATGCGCTGATTCTTTGAACTTGTGATCACCCATAAAACCCACATTACGAAAATGAACAAAGTTAATACGGTCTCCAACTTCTTTGACAATTTCAACCATATCGTTGGCCGGATCTGCCCCAAGTGACCCTGTGCATAATGTTAAACCATTATAAGGCGAATCAACAATCTTTAAGATTTTTTTCAAATCTTCTAAGTTTTTCGTAATCCGTGGTAAGCCGAAGATTTCCCAAGGTGGATCATCCGGGTGAATCGCCATTTTCACATCAACTTCTTCACAAACTGGAATCACTTTCTCTAAGAAATATTTCAAATGTTCAAATAAAATTTCTTCGGTGACGCCTTCATAAATTTCCATTAAGCTATTAAATTTTTTCAGACGCTCTTCTTCCCATCCTGGCAAGCGAAATCCTTTTGACTGACTATGGATTAACTGATACATCTCCCCTGGGTTCATCTGATCAACCACTGCTTGGTCATAAACAAGGGAAAAACTTCCATCCTCATTTTCATAAAACAAGTCCGTTTTGGCCCAACCAAAAATTGGTTTAAAACTATAACAGATCATTCGAACGTCACAAGCAGCTAAGTTACGAATCGTTTGAATATAATTTTCAATATATTGATCACGTTCGTTTGTTCCTGCTTTAATTGCGTCATGAATTGCGACACTTTCAATCCCTAACAATTTTAAATTTTCTTTTTCAATTGATTCTTTTAACTCATTAATTTCAGCAATTTCCCAAACATCACCGGGTAGCTTATCTAGCAGTGTGCCAACGATCCCATTCATTCCTGGAATTTGACGGACGTGGTTTAGAGGAATCGAATCGCCTTTTTCGCCGTACCAGCGAAAACCCCATTTCATCATTAATCATCCTTTCTTAATCTCTTAAAAATCATCTTCGTCATCATCACTTGTCTCTTCAACTTCAGATATATGCCAACTGCCAAGACTTTGTGCACCTTGACTCATAATAGCCGGAGCCACTTCTTCGATTGCGGTTCCTAAAATTTGGTGATTAATTGTTTCAAGTAACATTGGCAAGTTCACGCCACCGATAACATAGACTTGTTGACGCAAATTATCAGTAAGTTGACTTGTAACTAAAACCGATTGATTATACGGACTCGCACTGACTAAATCGACTAGTACAATGACCCCTTCTTCTTGATTCACCGATTCAATCGCTGTTTTAATTTTTCCCCCAAGCGCTTGTACATCATCACCATGGTTTAAGTTAACAGTCGCAATATTATTAGTGGCACCAATAATAACTTCTGCTGAATCTTTTAAACCATCGCTTAGTGTACCGTGGGTTGCAATTACAATTCCTAGCATTTTTTATTATTCCTCCTTTGACTGATTTCATTCAAATAAAGCAATGATTTTTTTAAAATTTTCTTGGTTTAATTGCTTTTGCTCTAATTCTTTTTTGGTTAACAATAAAATCGGTTGTCCTTTGGTTAACTGTTCACTCGCACTAATCACGTAATTCACTCTTTGCTTAACCTCTTTCAACTGAATCGCATTTTGGCTTAATTTCATTTCAGAAAACCCTTGACCAATCGCATACAATGGCGCATTACTACCAATTGAATCCAGTAGAACAATGCGACAATTTTTAGAGGCCAGTCGTCCCAATTCTTTTAAACCTCGATTCCCATAACACCCTTCATCAATAAAGGCAAAGGCTCGCTTTTCTTGATTATTTTTTTTCAATAACATTAAAAGCGCCAGAATAGAAGAAGTGTTGCGAATGAATGTTTTTTTACTTGCTTTGCCTTTCGTATACTGACTCAATAAATAGAAAAAACCACCAAAGCCCGCCATGGCAAGCCAAGTCCAGCCTGAAGTAAAATCAAAAGGATTTTTCACTTGATTCATGTAAAGCAACGTAAAAAAGAATCCTAAAAAAACCAACAATAATGAGCTACTTAATAGATAAATGAGCGTTTGTCTTTTTTGTGCTTCACGATCAAAAAAGACATACGGACCAAAACTTTTCGTAGGGGTATCGTAATAAGTACAAATAATTTCTTTGGCATCTTCAATATTACCAATGTAAACATTGCGATTTGCCGACTTTTTTTGTCGATCATACTCAATGATTCTTACATCTTCTCTCATCGTTGAAAGATCTGCGACTAAAGCTTTTAAAAAGCGTTGTTTGCTTTTTTCGCTATGTCTCACGCGATAAATATATTGATAACGAAATAACCAATCTTTTTCTTGTTCTTGCATTTACTTTCCACCTACCGTTTCGGTCCTTTATTTGACGGGCTTATTTATTTTTATAAACCAAATTGTTTTAAAACATCTTTCAAACTCGTTTTTGGTGCAGAAGGCGTTGCTTGAAAATAAATGTCCTCCACCCCATAATTTTCATTCAGATCTTTTAATTTCTCCGCATCTTCTTTATTTAAGTAGACTGATTTTGTTACTAAAATATCTGTTTCTGGATTTTTTTGTGCAATCCCACCAATATTTAATTCTTTCATTGGAATACCATGTTTCACTAAATCGTAAATAACACTTACCGTTTTTGCAATTAAAATGCAATTGTAGTCTTTGAATTCATACTCATCCCAATACAATTTTGCTTTATCTGGGGTTACAACAATTGTTTTTTGACCGGTTCGTCCTCCTGCACTTTTATACAGTTCACGCATGAATTTATCTTTTGCTACGATTTCATCGACAACAAAAATAGAGTTAACCCCACTTTTTTGTGATAATGTCACCATTACTTGTCCATGAATTAATCGTTCATCTACACGAGCTAAATTAACTTGCCCCATTTATCCCACTCCTCTTTTTAAATTCTTATCTTTTTTTATTCAATTATAAAATTCCTACGGCTGCTAGAACAATTAGAATTCCTGTTAACCATAACAAAGCTTGTGTTACTTTTAATCCTTTTTTATTGTAGAACCAATACACACCCATTACTACAGCTAGTGGTAGTAAGCCTGGAATAATCTTATCCAGAATCTCTTGGATGACGAATTCTTTTCCAGATATTTCAAATTGTAACGTTGAAGTGACTTTCACGTAATTCCCAGCTAGGACTCCCATCATAAACAAACCTAACACTGATAACGTTTCAATCGCTTTTTGAACACCTGAACTTTGCATTAAACCAGTAGCATTGCGTCCCATTTCAAATGATTGTCTAGCAAAGAACATCCCTAACAAAACTTGATACAGTGCGAAAAAGACAAATGGAAATAAGGCGCCAAGTGGGCTTCCTTGTTGTGCCCATGGAACAGCAATCGCGATAAAGATATATTGAACCGTGCCTGAGTCAATCGCATCGCCAATCCCTGCCAAAGCGCCCATTAAACCGGCTTTTGTATTGTATAACAGGTCATCTTGCATGGTAATTTCTTTCTTTTCATATTCTTCTTCGGCACGTTGTTGTTCCATTGAAGACATTAAACCTGTAATGACCCCACCACCCCAACTTAATTGGGTATTAAAGAATAATAATTGACGTTTATAAGCTGCTTTCAGTGCCTCATCATCTTTATATAATTTTTTTAATACTGGCATCATCGCATAAAGTAAAGATGGTGCTAAATAGCGCTCAAATGAGTGAGGAATTTCATTGGCAAAGTGCCATCTTAAATAAGCCTTTGTTACGTCTTTTTTTGTAATTGCTTCTGGCGCAAGTTGATTATTTTTTTCTGTTGTAGTCATCTTCATATCCTCCTCCTTATTCATTAAAACCCATCATCATAGTCATCGTCATCATCAAAGGAACCTTGATCTGTAGCAACTTTGGCACTGCTTTCTTTTGCTGGTGCTTGATTACCATGTGCTTTTACAAAAATTAAAGCAAAGATTGCTCCAAAGATTGCATAAGTTACCATTGTTATCTCTAAAGGTTTTAAAACAACACTCATAAAGTAAGCCAGCAAGAAGAAGACCATATAATCTTTACGACCAATTACATAAACAGTTGTCGCAATCCCAATTGCTGCTAATCCACCACCAACTACTTCTAACACGTGAATAATAACCGTACCTTCTAAGGCGTTAATAACATCGGCAATAATCGGCGCCCCGTAATATAATGCAATAAAAACAAGTGGCACAAATAATAAGAATGAGGCAAGCGTTGGATACCAAATAATCGAACGTACAATTGCTTTTGAGTCCAACTCTTCAACCGCTTTATCCGTATATTTTCCTAAGAAAGTGTTAATGAAGAAACGGAATTGATACAAATAACTACCTAGTAAACCAACTGGGACTGCTACCGCAATTGCTGCTTCTGGTTGCAAATTACCCATTAATGCTACTGGAACTGCAATCGCCGCTGCAATTGATGGCTCTGCCGGCATCGTTCCCCCGGGTGAAAATACACCCATATAAATCATTTGAAGCGCGGCTGTTACAATCATCGCCTGGGCGACATTCCCCATAATAATCCCAACAACTAACCCTGTCATTAATGGAGAAAAACGTAACGTTAAAGTTGCGCCTCCTCCTAACCAACGCGACATGACTGCAGCGACCCATAACGCAATTAATAAACTTTGAACTACACTTAAAGTTTCCATATGTCCTCCTTTTTAAAGCTTTGTTTTATTGTATTCCTCTAATTTGATAATTGTTTCCGCTAGTTTTTCTTTGGTAATTGAAATTGGAATTAAATGAACTTTTTCTTTTGAATCAATAAATTCAACTACCTGGTCAATCCTTTCTGAATTTTGAATTGCTATACCCATATCCCCAAAAGACAACGGCAAATGTAATTCTTGATAAAAAGGGATTAATGCATCAATCATCGACCATTTTTCTTCCAAAGCTAACTGGTATAAAATACCGTAAGCAACTTTTTCACCATGTAAAAAATGATGACTTTGTGGTAAATATTTACTCATCGCATCGTGCATCGCGTGAGCTGCAGCATTTCGAGCATACTTATCGCCAAATCCTCCTACTAAACCAGCGACGGCAAACACAATTTCTGATAAATGAATAAATACATCGCTAGCTTTTTTAGCTTTCATGTCCGCAATCGCCTGAACAGAATCTTCCATAATCGCAGTTTGGCATAATTTAGCTGTGCTTTTAGCCATTTGCAAAAAAGGTTCATTTACTAGATGTTCTTGTGCTAAAATTGCTTCTGATTCATACCACTTGGCGAGTGTATCTGCTAAACCAGCGATGAAATACTCTATTGGTGAATCAATGACTAACTCAGGATCCGTTATAAAAAAAGCTGCTTGGCGTAAAAAATGTTCTGTTTTCCCTTCTGCTTCACCATTTTCTTTATACATAACAGACAGTGGTGTCCATGGTGCACAATTACTTGCTAAAGTCGGTATGACACCAAAATGCACGTTTGCTAGATGGGCTGCGTACCCAACTAAATCAGTGAGTTTTCCACCACCTACCCCGATAATAAAGTCAATTTTTTCTTTTTTTACCAATGTTTTAATAATATCTGCTCCATAATAGCTACACTCACCAGTGTATTGATGGTAAAAAAATTGGTATTTCTTTTCAGCTAAAAAAAGCAATCGCGGTTCTGCTTTTTCCCATGAAATCGTTCCATGAACAATCAAGATGTTTTTTGCATGGTATTCTTGCAGTACATCTGATACAAAGGAAAAAGCACCTACATGATACCGATAAAATTGTGGACCAACTTTAACTTTTAGGTCTGTTAACATTACTCAAGCTCCTTTCTCTCCAACAAAACTGCTACTACATTGAACACAGCGTTCTGGTACCCTCCCTTCTACAACTGCCTCTACATCTCGGACACACTTTTCACCCATTTCTTCCAAACATTCCATCGTGTAAGCCGACGTATGAGGAGTCATAATGACATTGGCAAAATCAAGATAGGGATGATCACTTCTACCTGGTTCTTCTTCCAACACATCGGTTGCATAGCCTGCAATTTTGCCACTTTTCAACCCAGCTATCATTGCTTCTTCACTAACTAACGCGCCTCTAGCACTATTGGAAAGATAAACGTGATCTTTCATTTGGGTAATTTCCTCAGTCGAAATCATATGATAATTCTCACTCGTCAAATTCGCGCACAAACAAATAATATCAGCATTTGCTAACAACGTTTCTAACGTTACTTTCTCAGCGCCGTGTTGTTTAATTTCTAAATCTGACTTATAAGGATCATACGCGAGTACTTCACAGCGAAAACCGTTACGAACAATTTCAGCAACACAACCTCCCGTATTACCGATACCAATCACGCCAACTGTCTTATTGAATAACGTACGACCCACAAAGTCTGCGCGATCTTCCCAACGATTTTGACGGACCCGTTCATTAGCCAAAGTTGTCATGCGCAAAAGAGCAAGTAAATTCGTCACATTATTTTCAGCAACGGCTTCTCTTTCAACTACGGCTGGAATAATCGTGACTAGCGTCTGATGAGCTTTTGCTGCTACTAGATTGATATTATTGTAACCAATCCCATGTCTAGTAATCAGTAGCAGCTCATCTTTGTGCTCAAAAAAATCTTCTTCAAAAAATGGCGTTACACTTGCAATAATAATATTGTACCCTTCTAAAAGCGCTGCCAATTCTTTCCCAGCAATATCACCGGCGACCGTAAAGTGCTTAACCGGGCCAATTTTTTCAAGTCTTTGAATATGTGTCGGGAAAACTTGACCAAAACTACTTGAATTTACAATAGCAATTTTATATTTTGACATGGATTACTCCCCTCATTCTTTCATGACCATTTCGTGACCACCAAACCCGTTACGTAAAGCTGAAACAACTTTAGCAGAAAAATTTTCTTCTTCTTGCGAAATATTTCGAGCAAATAAACTTAAAGCAATGGTCGGTACTGCTATACCCATTTCTAACGCTGTTTCAACCGTCCACTTCGCTTCCCCGGAGGCTGCAACTTCTCCCTTGTACTCTACAAGTTTCGGACTTTGTTCAAATTGTTCTTGCGCAATTTCCATTAACCAACTTCGAATGACTGATCCGTGATTCCATACTTTCGCAACTTCCGCTAAATCAAACTGAAAATCACTTTCAGCGACAATTTGGAACCCTTCGCCCATGGCTTGCATCATTCCATATTCAATGCCGTTATGCACCATTTTTAAGAAATGGCCACTACCTGAGGTACCCGCATAAATATATCCGTTTTCAATAGCAACTTCTTTAAAGATGGCTTCGACGGACTGAAAGGCCTCTTTTTTTCCACCAACCATTAAACAAGCATTGTTTCTTGCACCAGATACGCCACCGGAAGTGCCACAGTCAAGATAATGGATACCATTTTCTGCGAATTTGGCTGCTCTTCTAATAGAATCTTTGTAGTTTGAATTGCCTCCTTCAATAACAATATCGTCTGCATTTAATTGAGGTAACATTTGTTGCAACACATTTTCTGTAATCTCTCCTGCTGGGAGCATCAACCATACAATTTTTCGTTTTTGAAATGAAGACAGTAAATCCGAAAGTTCTTGAAAAACTTCGATATCTTTTTTTCTTGCCTGATCCATTGCTTCTACCGATAAATCATTTCCTTTGACCTGGTGCCCATTATCTTTTAGGTTAAATGCTAAGTTCAATCCCATTTTCCCTAAACCAACAACTGCGACTTCCATGTTAGCGCCTCCAATCTTTATAACTCTATTATACAAAAAAACTTTTTTTTGTAAACACTTTTATTAAAAAAGTTTTTTGTTGCTTTTTTTCGAAAAAAGAGTTATTTTTAAAGTAAGTGATTTTCATAAATTAGAAAGAGAGAGGAGGACTTAATAATGACATCTTCTATTCGATTAATCATTAAGACTATGTATAAGAACTTAAGTCAAAAAGAACAAGCAATTGCAGACTATATTTTAGAAAACCCAAAAAAAGTCAGTCACAGCTCCATTAGTGACATTGCTTCTGAATTAGAAGTTGCCGACTCAACCATCTTTCAATTTACAAAAAAGATTGGTTACAACGGATTTAAAGATTTCAAGATGGCGATGTTGATGCAAGAAAATGACTTATCAGCAATTTCTTTCCACGAAAACATCCAAAAAGACGATACCGAATTAACGATGGCACAAAAAGTATTTGACTCAAATATCAGCTCTTTAACTGATACAAGAAAATTATTGCAAGAAGAAAAATTAATCGAAGCCGTTGATTTAATCGACGCATCGAATCGTTTGTTTTTATTCGGTGTTGGAGGATCTGAAATTGTTGCAACCGACACATATCATAAGTTCTTGCGCTCACCCATTCCTGTCTATCACAGTTCGGATTATCACCTCCAACTCATGGAAGCGTCCCTTTTAACCCCTGACGACTGCGCGATTTTTATTTCTCACACTGGTCGTTCAAAAGAAACGATTATGATTGCAGAAACGGCCAAAAAAATTGGAGCTAAAACGATTGTTATTACTAGCCAAATTAGTTCGCCTTTAGCTAAACTTGGGGATGTTACGTTTATTTCTGTCTCAGAAGAAACCGAATTTCGCTCTGAAGCACTCGCCTCTCGTATCTCCCAATTAAGTATTATGGATTCGTTATTTGTTATCTTAATGTTTAGAAATCAAGATCAAGCCCAAGAGTCAATTTCAAAAGTTCGTAAAGTGATTGCAAAAATCAAAGACTAAAACAAGAAATATCACGCGCTTTTTTCAAACGAGTGACTTATCTAAAGCTTTGAATCATTCAATAAGCTAACTTTTTTATTTTCCAATACAAAAATTCCTTAGCAAGCAAAAACCACCAAACCTGAGATAAAATCTAGGTTTGGTGGTTTTTGCCTATTATTAATAACTAACTTTAAACTTGCTGGTCAAAGCGAACAGTCTGATTTATCCAATACATGACCGGCGCTGAAATCGTTAAAATAATGAATTCACTAAGCGCGGTCGTCGCATAAGTTGGCCAAAACGGTAAATCTGCGGTTAGGCTTAACATGATGGCGATTAAAAACATGCTGAAAGTGAAAAAGGCAATATTCAAGACTAGTCTTTTTTTGACACTTGGTATTATATTTTGAAGAGAGGCCGTTAATAAGAGTGCTAGCAATGTTTGACCACCACCAAAAATCACATCCAGCGGGCCAAACCCAAATAATAAATTATAAATAATGACACCGCCAAAAACGCCCCATAATAGTTTTCGATTAAATACGACTAGGTGATTCAAGCTTTCTGATAACCGAAATTGAATCGCACCTGATGAAAAGGGTAAAATTAAACTTAACACGATGTAAAGCCCCATGATGATGGCATTAGCTACCAACGTCTTAATACTGTTCTTCTCTTTAATACTCATTTTCTTCCTTCTTTCTCCAAGTTTTGTTAATGCGGGATGGTTGATGAACCGCGTATTTTTACAACAGGTTATATTGTATGGTTATTTCCCTTGCTTGTCAATCAAAAGAAAAAGCGTTGATTTTCTAAAGCATTAAGAAATTATTAAAGCGAAATACCCACTTATTGAAAACGATTGCAAAATTTTAAAAATATGTTATATTATAAGTGTAAGGAGACATAGGAATTCCCAGTAGCGTAGCCGATGTAGGTGCTACAAGAAAAGAATTGTTGTGAACTCTGAAATATACCAAAGAAGGATGTGGGAATTTGAGGTACTCCTTACTAACTGAATAGGAATCCGATGAACAAACGCCATGACGAAGTGGACATAAGAACCTTCTAGCGTAACCAGTCTAGGTAACAATATACTAGACCAGCAACAAAACCTCATCGGATTCTATTTTTTTGTTTATTTCTCCTTTTGAAACGTTTCGTGTTATAATCTTAAGCATAGATTATGAAATAACGAGGGGGGTTCTTTTGAAATTCCATTATCATTTATTAATCAATCCTGCTTCTGGCGGTGGAAAAGGAACGATTGTCGCCGATAAAATTATTCAGTTACTTAAAAACAACCAATACTTTTTTTCCACTTACTATACAGAATATGCGAATCATGAAATTGAATACCTGAACGAGTTAGTCGATCAATATTTAACTCCCTGGGGAAAAAAAGAAAACTTGTCAGAGCCCTTTTTCCACTTATTAATCGTTATTGGCGGTGACGGCACTTTACACCAAGTCGTGGAAGCGTTGCACTTATTAAATAAAGAAATTCCAGTAGCTTTTATTCCAGCTGGTTCGGGCAATGACTTTGCACGTGGCTTTGGTATTTCTCGCGAACCTGTTAAAGCTTTTTGGCAAATAATTAAAGCCCAAGAACCAAAAAATATCAATATCCTCGCTTATCATGAACAAGCTTCTGACAAAAAAGGAATCATATTAAATAATCTAGGAATCGGTATTGATGGAGCAATTGTTCATCAAGCAAATACAACTGCAAGCAAACAAAAACTAAGTAAATATAAACTAGGCGCCTTTGTTTATATCGTAAGTGCGCTTAAAATTTTATTCCAACAAAAAGGCTTTCCTGTTTTAATTGAAGCCAATGGAAAAGAATATAATTTTAAGAAAGCTTTTTTATGTACAACAACAACACACCCTTACTTTGGTGGCGGTGTTGCTATTGCCCCTACCGCAAATAGCTCGGTTGTCAATTTCGATTTTATTTTAGTTGAACGTCATTCGCTCCTAAAAGTTTTAGGTTTGCTTTTTTTACTCCCTTTCAAAAAACATGACAAAGCAAAATCTTTTATTCAGATTAACACAACCAAATTACGTATCATTTCAACTACTGCCCAATTCGGCCAAGTAGATGGTGAAGTCATCTTACCGAATGCTTTTGATTATGTCATTACACCGGCAAAACAAAAACTATGGTCTTAAAACAGTAAGCAAAAAAGACGGTCCTTTTTAGAGAATCGTCTTTTTTTGCTTGTTATTATTTTTATGAGACCTCAGTAGGCAAAAAATCATAAGGTGTCAAATCACCCATGCCAACCATCGGATGAATCGTTTGACTTTGAATCAATTCGTTTGTTAAATAAGTTTCTTGCGATACTTGATTACGCGTTTCTTTGACAGGCTGACTGCTTTTTATTGGTGTAGAAGCAACCGTTTCTGACTCTACCTTTTCTTCTTGCATTGTTTCTAATAAGCGTTCTTTTAAAGTGGTCAAACGGACATGCGATTCTTCTTTTACGCATCTTTGATAAGCAGAGGGTTCACCTAATAAAATTAAGATTTCTTTACTCCGCGTAATGGCCGTATAAAGTAAGTTTCTTTGTAGCATCCGCCCATACTGATGGACCATCGGCAAGATAACCATTTTAAATTCACTACCTTGGGCTTTATGAATCGAACAACAATACGCCAAAGTAATTTGTTGCCATTCACTACGAAGATAACTCACTTCCGTTAAATCAAAGCGAATAATTAACTCATCCATCTTTTCTTCAGAATCTTTCGCATAAATGATACCTACGATTTGCCCCATATCCCCATTAAAAACATTTTTTTCTGGCACGTTTTGTAATTGTAAGACTTTATCACCAATTCGGTAGACGGTATCATTCCACTTGACTTCTTTTTGACGAACATCCGTTTTTGGATTAAAAATTTCTTGCATCATTTTATTTAAAGCATCGATTCCAGCTGGGCCTCGATACATCGGTGCTAATACTTGAATATCTTGTGGCGTAAAGCCTTTTTCTTTGGCTTTTGTCACAATTTGCGCAATCAAAGGCTCAATTTGTTGCGCATTACAAGCAAAGTACGAGCGATCTTTTTGATTTTGAATGAAATTTTCAGGCAGTTGGCCTCGTTTAATTTCATGGGCAAGAGAAATAATACTTGAGCCATCGCCTTGGCGGTAAATTTCGGTTAATTCTTGCTGCAAAACGCCTTTTGTTTCTAACAAATCGTGTAAAACTTGTCCGGGACCAACCGAAGGCAATTGGTCTTTATCGCCAACAAAAACAAGTTGCATCCCTTCAGGAATCGCTTTTAATAATGTATTGGCTAACCAAGTATCAACCATTGACATCTCATCGACAATCAGGAGTTTACCGGTCAACTCATTCCCAACCATCTCATCAGGTTTTTCTTCGCTATTTAAGCCTAACAAACGATGGATGGTCCCACTAGGCAAGCCAGTCGTTTCATTCATACGTTTCGCAGCTCGACCAGTTGGGGCAGCTAGAAGTATCGGAAAAGTTGATTCGCCATTATTTTTGTTTTCAAGATCAATCTCATTGATTGCGGCAAACAGATGAACAATTCCGTTTACAACCGTTGTCTTTCCCGTTCCAGGACCACCCGTTAAAACAAAAACAGGAGACGTAACCGCCGCAAAGATCGCTTGTTTTTGCGATGGGCCATAAGTAATCCCTAGTTTTTTTTCAATTTCTGCAAGCTTTTTCTCTAATTTTTTTAGTGAAATTTTCTTGGTATTTTTTTGTGCCATTTGTTTTGCTAATTGACTAGCAATCCCAACTTCGGAAAAATACAAGCTATTTTCATATAAGCGTGTCTCTTCTTGTTGAATCGCTCCTGATTCAGTTAACGCGATAATAACTTCCGCGACTTGTTCCGGGTGAATTTCTACACTACGACTGCTTTCCAGCAAATCAATCGTACTTTCTAGTAACATCTGCGCCGGAGAATACGTATTACCAGTCTGCAAAGCTTGTTGGAAAATTTGATACAAGACCGCGGCACGAATTCGTTCAGGGGCGTGTGCTTCAACGCCTAATTCTTCAGCAATTTGATCGGCTTTTTTAAACCCAATCCCTTCAATTTCTTCCACAAGTCGATAAGGGTTTGCTTCAATCAAAGTAAGTGCGTCATTCTTGTATGCTTGATAAATTAAAAACGAAAAATAACTGCTAAATCCATAACGGTTCAAGCCAATAATGACTTGATCCATTCCATAATTTAACCGGAGCGTTTCAAGTAAAATTGCGCGCTTTTTTTCATTTAGTTGCGGAATCGTTTCTAATAAGCTTGGGTCTTCTAAAATTTTATCGACAGCTTGTTCCCCAAAAGCTTCGACAATTTTTTCAGCTGTTTTTCGCCCAATTCCAGGAAATTTATCGCTCGACAAAAATTGAATCAGGCCTTCTTCAGACGTCGGTTGTTCTTTTTGGTACGTTTCAACTTTTAATTGTTTTCCGTATTTTGGATGTTGAACAATTTCACCAAAAAAACGATACACTTCTTCTTCCTGGAGATCACCCATGCTTCCTGTGATGACCATTTCATCATCTAAGGATTCAATGTTTGTCTCCACGACCTTGACTAAAACGACTTTAAAAAAATTACTATTATTTTGAAAAAAAATAGCGGCTACTTTGCCAACAATGAAGTGTCTTTCTGACATGTCTAGCGCCCTTTCTAAAGTTTATTCATCAAGTTTATGGTGTTCGTAATGGTGGGTTAATTCTAAATTAGGAAATCCTTGCTGACGAAGCGCTTCGTAAACAATCATGCACGCCGTATTGGATAAATTTAATGAGCGAACATGTTCATCGTTCATTGGAATTCGCAAACATTTTTCTGCATTTTCACGCATAAATTCTTCTGGCAATCCCGTTGTTTCTTTTCCAAAAATAAAAAAATGATCTTGAGAATCAGCATAATTTACTTCGTCATAAGAACGTTTAGCAAACTTAGTAATTAAATGGAGCGGACGATTGCCTACATAAGTTAAAAATTCTGCTAAATTTTTATGATAGATAATTTCAACGTCGTGCCAATAGTCTAAACCTGCTCGTTTTAAATGTTTATCATCCGTTAAAAAACCCAAAGGTTCAATTAAATGTAAAGGCGTATTCGTCGCCGCACAGGTTCGAGCAATGTTCCCTGTATTGGCAGGAATTTGGGGTTCAAATAATGCAATATGATTCATCGTTGCTTCCTCGTTTTTTCTGTAAATTTACATTTGTTCAAAAAAAAAACGTATCAACTCGGTGTCTAGCACGGCAAGTCGTTACGTTAGTGAAGTGTTTTTCACTAACTTTTATCAGAACAGGATGCTGATAAAAACCAATGAAAAATAACTTGTTACCAATATACCATTCTAATGTTAAGATTGCAAGTTGTTTTGCTAAGTTTCTTCACATATTCTTCATATTATCGGCTGAAAAACGACCAATCAGTACTTCTAAATCAATCGTGATTCGCGAAAGTAGGTTTTTTTGCAAAAATTCTTTTCTTTCTTTTGTCACACTCCATTCCAAGGGCGACATTTCTAACAAAGAATGTTGGCAATTTTCAGGAATTTCAAACGTATACGTCACAATTTTTCTTTCCATTTTCGGAAAAGTCTCTTGAAATTTTGCAATCACGGCTTCGTTTGAATAATGTTGTTTCGCTAAATCCTCAGGAAAAAAAGCTTGGCGCAATTCTTTTAAATAACCGCTTCTAGGCACGACTTTAATAACTTGTCCGTTGGATTGACTTACTCGAGCAAACTCTTGATAATTTGAAGGCGAAAAGATATTTAAAATCGTGGAAAAAGTCCCCTTATTAAACGGTAAATTAGTTAAATCAGCCACACAGAAAAAATGTTTTTGATTATAATCTGAAGCTAAATATACCCCTTCTTTTGACAGATCAAATCCCACGCTCGGAAGTAGTGTTGCTTGTTGTTCTAACAAGTGCAGAAAACTCCCCTCCCCACAACCAACATCTAAAACTCGTTCCCCTTGGCATTTTTCAGCTAGTAAAGCAATTAAAGGATCATACATGCCATTTAGAATCAAGGCTCGGCGATGTTGAAACATCTTTTGGTCGTATTCCGTTTTAACATGTTGTTTTAAGAAATAAAGTGTCCCTTTTTTAGATAAGTCAAAACGATGGCGATTTGAACAAAAAAGCGTTTTATCCTTTGCTTTCATCGCTTCGTGACAAAAAGGACAACGAAAAACTTGTTGATTTTTTTCTAAAAATAACGCGGCCTGGTCAATTTTTTTTAACATAATCGGCTCCTTTCGATTCCCTCAATACTTTATCATATTTTTATGTTAAAATGCTACTATATTAAGTTTTAAAGGAGCTCATAACATGTTAAAAGAGTTTTGTGCAGAAAATTTTACTGATATTCCAAAAGCGATTGAACAAGGCGTCAAACGAATTGAGTTATGTGACAACTTGACGGTCGGAGGGACGACACCTAGCGCTGGCGTCATTGAAACGACTGTCCAATACGCCCACGAAAACAATGTTACCGTCATGACGATTATTCGCCCGCGCAGTGGCAACTTCGTCTACAACGACTATGAATTAAAAATCATGGAGACCGATTTAATTGAAGCCAAAAAATATGGAACAGATGGCGTCGTAATTGGATGTTTAAACGAAGATGGTTGGTTAGATGAAGAAGCATTGGATGTTTTAATTGATCGTGCGGTGGGGTTAGAAATTACTTTCCATATGGCTTTTGACGCTATGTCAAAAGAAAACCAATTCAAAGCGATTGACTGGCTCGTTGAAAATGTCGTTGACCGGATTTTAACACACGGGGGCGTCGCAGGAACACCAATCGAAGACAATTTTGAACACTTAAAAGAACTCATCGCTTATGCAAATGGCCGGATCATTATTTTACCAGGTGGTGGCGTAAACCATGCCAACGCGCAGCTAGTTGCGGACGCGTTGCAAGTAAATGAAGTCCATGGCACAAAAATTGTCAGTTTTTAATTTGATTAACAAAAAAAGGGTCTATAATATTTGGTGTTGTTACTAAGAAATTGGTAAGAACACCCTTTTTCTTTATATAACAAAAAAGCATCTGTTTCCCTTATAATTAAGT
>NZ_JAFBFD010000046.1 GCF_016909125.1 Enterococcus lemanii
AAATAAGAGTGATTATTGTGAAGCAATGGAAAAAGCCCATACGAATCTATAAGAACCTTCAACAGTTAAATAAAGTACAGAGGTTCAATTTCAAACATGAAGAACTCTTTAAAGTAGCCAATACCCGATTAGGATGGTACAGACAATGTGGAATGAGTGTTGTAAATTTCATTTTGAATCCAAACATACTTGCACATAGAAAAGGGGACCGACCGGGTTTAGTCAATCCCCTAGAATATTATCTAAGAAAGTCGTGAATAATACAAATGTAGCGCCGTATACGAGACCCGTACGTACGGTGCAATGGGAGGGGCGGAATTAAATTCCCCTCTACCCTATTCGGAGGTATTGTTCTTTTTGTTTGCGATTGAGTTTTTTAAACGCCGCTTCGGCCTGCATCGCCTCACTTTTTGTGGCAAAGGTTTCGCTATGAATCATTTTTAAGGGGCGGCGCATTTTTGGTCGGGTATATTTGGCGCCGATGCCTTGGTTGTGTTCAGCGAGTCGTCGAGTTAAATCGACGGTGTACCCGGCATAAAAAGTACCGTCAAGGCATTTTAAAACGTAGAAGTAGGCTTTTTTATCGGCCATAAAGCATCTCGTGGACAGCTGGTGTATATTCGCCTGTTTGATCATACGTCGTAAGGGGTGGCAAGACTTTAAAGCCAGTTGTTTTGCCATCTTTAATGCCTTCAATTAATAAAATGTTCGCTTCTTTGCCTTCTTTTGGATAAACAAATTGTACGCGTTTAGGTGCCAGGCGGTGTTTTTGCATTTTTTCTAAAATTTCTAAAAAACGATCGGGTCGATGGACCATCGCAAAACGACCATTCATTTTGAGTAAGCGACTAGAAGTGGCTAAGACTTCCTCCAAGTTTGTATGAATTTCATGGCGGGCAATCGCTAAATGTGGATTAGGATTTTTGACGCCAGTCGGGATATTCTCAAAATAAGGTGGATTGCAAACAAGCAGGTCAACAGAGTCAGGTGCTAGTTGCTTGTGGCTGTCTTTTAAATCCATTTGGTAGACGGTCATTTGTTCAGTCAAATGGTTTAAGGCAATGCTCCGTTTGGCCATGTCGGCTAGTTTTTCTTGTAGTTCGACTTGGTAAATATGGGCTTTGGTTTTTTTGCTGATAAAAAGACCGACTGCCCCATTACCTGCACAAAGATCAACGATGGTTCCTTTTTTAGGGATGTTCGGAAAATTTGCGAGCAAGACCGCATCTAAAGAAAAAGAAAAGACGTTGGCACTTTGAATAATTTGAATACCTTGGGCGTATAATTGGTCAATTCTTTCATGTTCATTTAATTGCAAGGTAAAAACTCCTTTTCAAAATTCGCTAGTCTCATTGTAGCAAATAAAAAGTGAAGAAGAAATCCAGAAGCGAGGGTTTTTCACGAAAATTTGAAGCAGCGTCAAATTCGTTTAGACGATTCTTCTGGTGTTTGATCAATTGGCATTTACCAATTTAAAAGCGTGACAAATTATGATAAGATAAATGATAGTTTCAAGCAATAATATACAAATGAAAATGATTTATACAAAAAGGAGAAAAAGCATGTTTTATCGTTTTATGCGCGTCTTAGTGCGTGGTGTTTTGTTTATCGTTAACGGCTCATTTGAAATTCAAAATAAAGAAGCATTGCCCAAAGATGAAAATTATATTTTAGTGGCACCGCACCGAACTTGGTGGGATCCGTTGTATATGGCAGTTGCTGCCAGACCAAAGCAATTTGCTTTTATGGCGAAAGAGGAATTATTTAAAAATGCGCTTTTGCGTTATATTTTAAAACATTCCAATGCTTTTCCCGTTAACCGTAAAAATCCTGGACCAAGTGCTATCAAGACACCGGTGAAGATTTTAAAAGACACGGATTTGTCGTTAATTATGTTTCCTAGTGGGACGAGACATTCCAAAGATTTAAAAGGTGGAATGGCGATGATTGCTAAAATGGCCAAAGTCCGCATTGTTCCTTGTGTGTACCAAGGACCATTAACTTTAAAAGATTTGTTTAAGCGTAAAAAAGTTGTCTTGGCTTTTGGAGAACCCATTGATATTTCAGATATAAAAAAAATCAATGCAGAAAGTCTTCAAATTGTTGAAACACGGATTCAAGGCGCTTTTGATCAGTTGGATTATGCCGTTAATCCAGAATTTAAATATGAGATTTAATAAGTGTAGCAACCTCTTCGTGTATTTTACGAAGGGGTTTTTTAGTATGAAAATGATTTGATAGGAATATTGCTCCATTTATAATTAATAATCCTCTATTAAATAATAGTTAAGTGTATATAGTATGAATTGGATGATTCATTAAGTAAAATACAAAGGGTGTTAATGTATTTGTTAATATTATTTAACCTATTGTATTTATATAGAATTATATATATTAATATTGACTTCTTAAACTGTAAACGTTATCATTACTTATATTGAAAGGGAGGTAGTAGCTGCTATGAGCGATATGAAAATGAAGGTTAAAGTTTTTTGTTTTGGTATTCTATTAATGTTTTTGTTTGGTAATGCTAAAATAGTTAACGCAAATGTTAATCGGGTGTCGGTGCACGATCCATCTGTTTTTTATCATGAAGGTCAATATTATATTTTTGGTTCTCATTTAGCGCAAGCGAAGTCAGATGATTTGTTAAATTGGACGCCGTTGTTTAATCAAGAATATGATAATCCTTCTTCAATACTTGGGGATCTAACTGGTAATTTAAATAAACCTTTTCAATGGGCTGGGTATAACGATGCAGATACTGCAAATGGCGGTTATTCGATATGGGCAGCGGATGTCATTTGGAATGCTGATTTTCAGTGGGAGAATGGGGAAAAAGGAGCGTTTATGTACTACTTTAGCTCTTCATCCACGTGGCGCCGTTCAGTGATTAGTTTTGCTGTTTCTAAATCGGTTGAGGGTCCTTATGAAGTAGTGGATACTTTAATTTACTCTGGTTTTACCCAGAAAGACTCAACGGATGGTAGTACTAGAAATACCAATTATAAAAATACCAATGTTTATGAATTAATTGAAGACGGTACGATAGATGGTTTTAATCCGAAGTGGAATTGGCCAAATGGCGATGCTTATTTTAGTGATTATGCACCAAACGCCATTGATCCGAATATTTTCTTTGGTAATGATGGGAAAATGTACATGACTTACGGTTCTTGGTCGGGCGGTATTTTTATTTTGGAATTAAACGCACAAACTGGAAAACCTATTTATCCTGGTGTGGATAGTGTAAACGCAGAAGGAAATATAGTTGATCGTTATTTTGGTACGCATTTATTGGGAGGATACCACCAATCTGGAGAAGCACCGTATATTGTTTATGATCAAGTAACAGATTATTATTATTTGTTTATAACGTACGGTGGGTTGACTAGAGAAGGCGGTTATAATATGCGACTGTTTCGTTCTAAAACACCAGATGGAAAATATGTAGATGCAAAAGGAAATACGCCAGAATATGACCGATATACGACAGAACCAATTAATGATCAATACGGAATAAAAGTTATGGGGAATTATGAATTTGACTGTCTAGAATCTGCGTATATGTCACCGGGGCATAATTCTGCTTTTATTGATGAAAAAGGTAACTGGTTTTTAGTTTATCATACAAGGTTTAATTCTGGCACGGAATACCATGAAGTGAGAGTCCATGAGATGCTCCGAGGAAAAGACGGTTGGCCAGTAGCAACACCTTTTGAATATGTGGAAAAATCTGAAAAGGCTCTGCCAAAAGAGAAGGAGTTACTTTTAGGAAATTACGAATTTGTTAATCACGGTACGAATACAAGTGGCCTTCCGATTCCTAAAGATTCGATTACTTTAACCGCTGATGGTAAAGTGTCAGGCGCTTTATCAGGAACATGGAGTTACACGTATGATAATCAAAAAAATATTGGTCTTATCCAGCTTAATACCTCGGATGTTGAATACGAAGGGCAATTTTATATTCAAAAAGACGAGTCTAAAAATAGAAAAGACGTTTTGACATTTAGTGCATTAGGCTCAAATAATGAAGTGATTTGGGGCGTGAAAAATTTACCAGATGAAGAAATACCAGGTTCAACAAGTGATTCATCAACTAGCGGTACAAGCGAATCAACGAATGGTTCAACCACAATTGACACAAGCGAATCAACGAATGGTTCAACCACAATTGACACAAGTGAATCGACAAGTAAACCATCAACAAATAACACGACCGACTCTTCAAAAACAAATGGGGGATTAAATAATAAAAACGATTCAAATCACCCTCAAGGCAATAAAAAAGTATTACCGAAAACAGGTGAAAAGAAAAACTTCTTAGCTATTGTAGGTGCTGGTGTAATTATTTTGAGTTTGCTCGGTTTAATGGTTAGAAAATTAAAATTAAATCAATAAATAAAAAGTCGTATAACTTACCTTTTTTAGGTAGAGTTATACGACTTTTTTGCAAAAGGGAATTTGATTGATACTTCTTGTTTGATTGTTTAATTGATCAATATGCTCGTGATAAGAAAGAGAAAATTTAAATAGTGTCTAATGTATAAACTTCAAATTTACCTGCAACTTACTTTTATAGATTTTGATCAACTTGTGTATTAAAAAATAAACTCTTACGAATGACTTTTGGTACCTATTAATTCAAACCTAATATGGCGTCAGTGATGAAAAAACTGTTATGCAAACTCAAGAAAATTTTTGTTTGCAATCATTCATTTGACAAAATCACCCGAGTTGTTAATGGATACTCGTCACTCATTGTTATTTTATACAACGTTTAAGGTTAGCGAAACTGCTCAAAAAAATTAATAAAGTTTGTATTTCCTTAAGAAAATTAAGTGTTTTGCCAAAAGAAATGGTTGGAATATGGAATGGTTATTTTTTATCTAGAAAACTTAGTGGTATAATGAAAAGAAGAAGATTTTTTGAGGAGGTAAAAAATGCGTTTTTTACATACGGCAGATTGGCATATTGGTAAGAAACTTCATGGCTATGATTTACTGAAGAATCAAGAAGCGGCTTTAAAAGAAATCTTAGCAATTGCCCAAAAAGAGCAAGTCGATGCGATTGTGGTTGCTGGAGATTTGTACGATCGTTCGGTCCCGGCAGTGGAGGCAGTCGAGTTACTAAACCGTTGTTTTTATGAAATGAATTTAGAATCAAACATTCCGTTACTGGCGATTTCAGGTAATCATGATTCGGGTCCGCGTTTGGCGACGGGGAGTCCATGGTTTTCACAAAATCAGTTTCATTTACATACGACAATGGCTCAAGCGCTTGTGCCGGTTGAGCTTTCGGATGTTCAATTTTTCTTATTGCCTTATTTCGAACCGATTGAAGCGCGTTTGTACTTTGATGAAGAATTAACCACGATTCGAGCGGCTGTCGCGCGTGTACTGGAGGAAATGCAACAAGCGTTTGATCCGGCTAAAAAGCAAGTGCTCGTGACGCACTTCTTTGTAGCGGGTAGTTCGCGGACGGATTCTGAAACCACGCTTGCAGTCGGGGGATTAGATAGTGTACCAAAGGATTTGTTTGCTCCGTTTGACTATGTTGCTTTAGGGCATTTGCATTCAAAAAATGCGTTAAAAGAAGAAAAAGTGCGCTACAGTGGATCGCTATTAAAATATTCGCTTTCTGAGATGAATGATGTAAAAGGAGTCTGGTTAGTGGATACGGAAAAGTCTGAAAGTATCTTTCAACCATTGCCTGTTATGCAAGAGATTCGAAGTCTAGAGGCGTGTTTTGCTGAATTAACGGATCCAAAATTTTATCAGGCGTTGAATCGGTCTGATTTTTGGCATTTTACTTTGACGGATCGAGCGGTTATTCCAAATATGATGAATCAATTACGCAATATCTACCCGTATATTTTAGGTGTCGAGCGTGTGAGTGGTCAAGCGAGTCTGCCAACGACGAGGCCGACCAGAAGTCAACAAAAATCACCGGAAAAATTAGCGCAAACTTTTTTTACAGAGATAACCGGGGACGCGTTAACGACCAAACAAAAGAGCTGGCTAGAAAAGGGCTTGATTGCCGCAAATGAGATAGAAAAGAGGGCGGTTTTGTGCAACCAAGAAAATTAATTTTACAAAATTTTGGGCCCTTTGTTCATGAGACGATTGATTTTTCGGAGTTTGAAGGTAGTGGCTTGTTTTTAATTAGTGGGAAAACAGGGGCGGGTAAGACGACGATTTTTGATAGTATGTCTTATGCCTTATTTGGTGAAACAACCGGGCAACAACGAAATGGGAAAGAAATGCGCTCTGTTTTTGCTTCGCCAGATGAGCAAACAAAAGTCACTTTTTTATTTGAACATCAGGGTTTCTTTTACGAGGTGGCACGTTCACCAGAACAAACGCTGAGTAAAAAAAGAGGGACTGGAACAACGGAACAAGCGAGTAAAGTGACGTTAACCGTATTTGACTATCAAATGCGTGAACAAAGACAATTTACGAAGCGTCAAGAAGTGGAAGCTTTTATTCAAGAGTTACTACAGTTAGATGCAAAACAGTTTTTCCAAATCATTTTACTCCCTCAAGGGGAATTTCGAAACTTTTTAATTGCGCCATCGAGTGAAAAAGAAAAGTTATTACGCAATGTTTTTGGGACAGATCTTTATCAACGCCTGACAGAGTGGTTAAATGAGCAACAAAAGCAACAACAACAAAATTTAAAAGACCAAGAAAAGAAAATTGAATTGCTTGGTGAAAGTTTTAAATGGCCAGATGAAAAAGAAGTAGCGGTGACAACTGCCGAACAACTTTTGCAGTGGGACAAAGCGCAAGACGGGTTAAAGGCGAATCTTCAAACACAAGAAGCAGAACAATTTTTGTTAGAAAAAGCCCGCGATGAAGCAGAAAAAACTTATTACAAAGCAGAACAATTAGCGAATCAACTCATCGCCTATGAAGCGTTGCAACAAGAATTTGCTCTTTTAAAAACCAAAACAAAGGAAATAGCTGCGCAAGAAAGACGCTTGCAATTTCTCCGTCAATTAGAAAAAGATACTCCTTTTTTACAACAATTAGCAAAAACACGTCAGGCTGTAGTAGAACAAGAGAGTCAAAGCGAGGCGCTAAAACAGCAGTTAGAAGACTTGCAAAAAACACGTCAAGCATGGTCTGATCAAAGAGAAATTCGTGTTGAAAAGGAAGAACGTCTTCAAGTGTTGTCCGTAAAAAAACAAGAACTTGCACGTCTGCTGCCACTTGTTGCCGAAATGAAAGAGGCTGTGGCTGAACAAGGAACACTTCAAGGCGCAGTAGCAACGATTGAGCAAGCGATAACAGAGCTGACGGGGCAACAAAAAATGCTCGCTGCACAAGAAAAATCTTGGCATGAAGCGCTGATCGAACAAGAAGGATTGGCAGAAGAAGCGGTTTCTCTCGCGCAAATCGAAGCGCTCTTGCTTCGGTATGAAGAAAATCAACAAGCCAGTGAACAAATGGCGTTAACTATCGCTGAAATAGCTGAAGAAACGCGCGGGTTGACTCGTAAGTCTGACGAACTTGAAACGCAAGTGGCTGAAAAAGAAGCGATTTTTCTTCAGTTGCAAAGTGAGTTTGCAAAATTACAAATTGAAAAATGGCAACAACTACTAATTCCTGGGGAGCCGTGCCTTGTTTGCGGTTCAACCGATCATCCGCTTTTAGCCAATCAAACAACTGGTGAACAGCACGAAAAAGTAACAATCACCGAAAAAAAAGTCGAAACCGCGCGTAAAGCATGGCAAAAAAAACAAGAGCAGTGGCAAGTCGTCAAAGAAGATTTGAAAGTCTTAGAAGCCAAAAAAGCCCTTTTACTTCAAAATGAGCAACAGCAAAAGGAGAGTCAAGAACAACTAAGTCAGCAACTCCAAGGGTTACTTCCTTTAACCGAACCGACATTCAGACAAGCTTATACGAAACGCCAAGCTGTTTGGCAAGAAAACCAAGAAAAAGTGGCGTTGGCTAAAGAAAAACTCGTCCAAATTCAAGAACAATCTAGCCAATTCAATCAAGACTTAGAAGCGATGCAACTAAAAAAAGAAGACCTCAAAACGCACTTAATTCAGCAAGAAGCGCGTGTCTTGCATCTACAAAAGCAATTTGGTCAAACATCAAGTGAGCAGATTGAAGTAACTTTTGCGCAAATCGTAGATGAACTTGCCAATGTCACACAGTGGTTAGACGCTGATCAAGCAGAAGGCCAACGTTTGGAAAAAGAAGCAGTCGTTTTGTTGGAAAGAAAAGCCGGTCTGGCTCGTCAACTGCTAGCAAGTGAACAATTATTCGCTGAGCAAAAATTAACCTTGCAACAATTATTGCGTCAATATCCAGCGGGAACGACTGAAGCAAGCTTGCAAGAAGAACAAAATTCGTTCGATCAAATAATGGCGCTTGAACAACAAGTCCAAGCTTATCGCGAACGTGAACAGTTTTTAACGACGCGTTTAGCGCAAGAAGAAGGCTTAAAAGACCAAGAAATGCCCGATCTCACCCATTTAAAAACATTATTTGAGCAGGCAAAAAGTGCTTTTGTTGCACAACAAAAGCACGTCTTACAATTAAATGAGCAGTGGCAACACAATGCAACCTTGGTCCAACAAGTCCAAGCGTTGTATGATCAAACCCAAGCGGCTTTTTGTGAGTTGGCTGAACTTGAACAGTTGAGTCAAACGATTCGAGGCGATAATTTGCAGCGATTAAGTTTTGAACGGTATATTTTACAAACGTATTTGAATGATGTACTAGAAGTTGCGAATCAGCGTCTTACTCGTCTAACCCGTGGTCGCTATCAGTTTTTAATTGCGACGGAAAAAGGGAGCTACCGTCGTTCAACTGGTCTTGAAATTAATATTTATGATGACAATGCAGGGGCGATCCGTCGTGCGCAGACCTTATCTGGCGGGGAGAGCTTTATTGCAGCTTTGGCTTTAGCGCTGTCTTTAGCAGATGTCATTCAACAACAAGCAGGTGGCATTGCGATTGAGGCGTTATTTATCGATGAAGGTTTTGGGTCTTTAGACGAAGAGTCATTAGAAATGGCGATTGAAGCACTAGAAATGATTGAACAAGAAGGCCGTTTGATTGGGATTATTTCCCATGTGCGTGAGTTAAAAGAACGTATCCATCAACAATTGATGGTCGAAACAAATGGCTATGGGCAAAGTAAAACCAAATTAAAGTTAGGTGAAAGGTGGGCTGAGCGATGAAATGGAGTATTCCAGAGCGAGTCGTTGAAAAAGGGCGTGATTACTTAAAGGCGGGCCGCGTGTTGTCTGCCGTTCCAGATAATGAAAATCAAGTTTGGCGAGCAGAAGTCTTAGGTAGTGAGTTGTATCGCGTTGATTTGGATGCTACGGCGAAAGAAGAAGATTATTGTCAGTGCCCTTACTGGGAGGAACATCATTATTGCAAGCATACGGTAGCGGTTGAGTTGTATTTAAGACAAAAAGGCTTACAACGTCAAATTCAAGCGACAACGCCAGTAACGCTATCGAATTTTTCTTCTTCTGAGATGTTTTCCAAAGGATTTTATCGTTTGCAAGAAGAAGTCTCACAAGCCACCTTGCTGCCACTTGAAATCAGCATCCAACTAGAAAGTATTGCCACAAATCCTTATCGAAGCGAACTGGATTTGTTGGCATTAAACCTTAGAGTTGGTCAAAAAGGTGAAAGAAAATATTTAGTTAAAAACATTTATAAGTTTTTACAAACCTATCAAGATCAAAAAGTCTTTAGCGGGATTAAACAAAGCAATTATTATTTGCATCCACAAGCTTTTTCTTTTGAAGAAAAAAAGCTGCTCGACCAACTTCTGGCCTTGGCTCAAACAGCGCAGTTGCTAGGTCAAACCGGGGTTGTTGTGAATGGCCAACTGGATCGAAAATACTTACTTTTACCGATTCAACAAAGTCAGGAAATCTTGGAACAACTTCAACAAGTACCGTTTGTCTTTCAAGGTAGAGCGTATAAAACGAATCAATTGCATTTTGTTGATCAAGTAAGCCCAATGCATTTTACGTTAAAACCTGCAGGAGAGGCGTATGTTTTAACGTTAGAACAAAATTTTCAACAAGTTTTTCAGACGTATCGCTGGGCGTTTTTTCAAAATGAAATCTATCAATTGACGCCTGAAGCTTTAGAAATTTACTTGACGACGGAACAGTTATTAAAACGACTAGAAGAACCGGTTATTTATTACCCTAAAAATGAGCTATCGGTATTGTTCCGCCAAGTCTTGCCCTTATTACGCAAGATTGCACAAGTCACGATTGATGAGCAAGTGTATCAAGCAATTAGCGAAGAAAAGTTGCAAGGGGTATACTATTTGCGCCGTAAACAAGGCAAGATTGATGTGCGCGTTGATTTTGAATATGGCGAAGTGGTTTATTCGAGTAATCCAGCTTTTGAAAAAATTCCAGAAAATGTCCCGGAAGTCTTGCGTGATTATCATTACGAAAAACGGATGGCTCATTTATTAGAACAGTTAAATTTTGAAAAAACACTAACCGGTTGGCAGAAGAAAATACCGCAGGGGCAAGCACTCTTTTTGTTCTTTACGAAAGAAATTCCGCTTTTTCGTCAATTGGGCAAAGTTCAAATTGGGAAAAAATTGCGTGAATTGTACGTGTTAGATAAAGAAATTACGCCCGTTCTTGAAGTGGCGCAAGAAGACTCGTGGTTAAATGTTTCTTTTGATATTTCCGGCATTGATTCTAACGAAATTGAGGCCGTTTTACAAAGTTTGTTAAAGCAAGAAGCGTTCCATACACTGGCTGATGGAAAAATCCTTGCGTTGACGGAAGAACGCTTTATTGAAGCAAGTCGTGCGCTGCAACAATTGCGCGATGCCTTTAAACAAGAGGCAACAAATTTTGTTGTTCCATTACACCAAGGATTGCAATTGCAACAACAATTAGGGAACCAAGCAACATTTACACAAAACTTCAACCAATTGACGGATCATTTACTAAACCCTGATCATTTTGACGTTTCTTTACCTAGTAGTTTGAATGCCGAATTACGACAGTACCAAGTATCGGGCTTTCGTTGGCTGAAAATGTTGAGTGAGTATCAATTTGGGGGGATTTTAGCTGATGAAATGGGACTAGGCAAAACCTTGCAGATGATTACTTATTTGCTCTCAGAAAAAGAACAAAAACAAAAATTGCGGGCGTTAGTGATTGCGCCAGCCAGTTTAACTTACAACTGGCAACAAGAAATCAAGCGTTTTGCGCCAGCTTTAAGTGTCCGCGTCATCCATGGTGATAAAGAAGAACGAGAAGCATTGTTAGCCGAAGATGTCGATGTTTTCATTACTTCTTATACGAGTTTCCGACAAGATGTTGAACATTATCAGGATTTATTTTTCGGCTATTTGATTTTAGATGAAGCACAAATGGTCAAAAATAATACGACGAAAACGGCACAAGCAATCCAATCCTTAGCAATTCCTCGTCGATTTGCTCTAAGTGGTACACCCATTGAAAATAATTTAGAAGAGTTATGGGGCTTGTTCCAATTAATTATGCCCGGCTTTTTCCCGAATCGAACCAAGTTTCGCGAATTATCAGTAGAAGAGGTGGCTAAAATGGTCCAGCCGTTTGTTTTACGCCGGGATAAAGCAAGTGTGCTGAAAGATTTACCTGAAAAAATTGAACGCAATTACTATAGTGGGTTGACCGATGAACAAAAGAAAGTGTATTTAGCATACTTAAAGCAAATGCGCGAAGAAGTATCTGGCATGGATCAAGCCACGTTTCGTAAAAGCCGCATTTCAATTTTAGCAGGCTTAACCCGTCTGCGCCAAATTTGTTGCGATCCACATTTGTTCTTGGAAGATTATGAAGGCTCTTCTGGTAAACTCGAACAAGTCAAAGATTTAATTGAAACGGCCATCCAAAACAAGCGCCGTATTTTACTCTTTTCACAATTTACTGGCATGTTGAGTATTTTAGAAGAAGCTTTAAAACAAATGGGGCTAGAGACGTTTTATTTAAGAGGTAGCACGCCACCAAAAGAACGAATCGAAATGGTCGATGCGTTTAACCAAGGTGAAAAAGAAGTCTTTTTAATCTCGTTAAAAGCAGGGGGCACTGGCTTAAATTTAACAGGTGCCGACACGGTTATTTTATATGATTTGTGGTGGAATCCGGCAGTGGAAGAACAAGCAGCCGGTCGTGCGCATCGGATGGGACAAAAGAAAGTCGTTGAAGTTTGGCGGATGATTGCAGAAGGAACCATTGAAGAGAAAATGGATTCGCTTCAACAAGAAAAACGCGAATTGTTCCAAAAAGTAATCCAAGGAAACGCCGAACAATTGCAGCAACTAACTGAAGAAGATATTCGAGCGATATTAAGTATAGGTAGTGAATAACGATCATAATACAATAAGCTCCAACTATACTTGAATTATTCAATAATTTAATCGAGAGAAATATTGACCTCTAATGGGTAATCGAAAAGAGTTTATGTTTTCAACGAATATGAAAATCTTTATTGAGAAAATTGTGTCGTATATGCTTTATAAGTTGCGTATAAATTTGTGGGTTATACATTAAAATCCGTGTACTTGTTATATAAAATATTGAGGTCAAACCGAATGTACTCAGCATTTAAATAAGTAAAGGCACAGCTCCACTGATTGGATTAGTATCCTAATTAGCGAAGTCGTGCCTTTATTCGTGTATCTCTCTTTTTGATCACTCAATTACAATATTATTTTGAATCAAGTTTGAAATTATTAACATTGCCTGTTGAAAAACTAGCTTTAAGTTGCTTTATTAATACACATATATACTTGCAACAACTTACCATTAATACAACATCTTTAATAATTTTAATTTTTTATTTTTTTCAAATTTAATAATAAGAGCTGCTAGAATAAGAGAACTAGTTAGAACCAAGAAAAACCTAGTCAATCCAACGATTTCAATATTAAATACCTTACTGAAAACAAGATAAGTAAATAAAAAATTAAAGTGTGAAAAATATACTATTGTACTTAAATTTCTATAGATTATAGCATTCTTTATTTCAATTTTAGTTTTTAGTATACTAATAAATAAAAATATTGAAAAGGGAATCAAACTTATAAACGCGTCGTTGGCCCTTACGATTTGAAAGTGCCGAAGAATATTCATTTCAATTATCATTAGCACCAATCCTATAACTGTAAAGATATGGAGTAAGTTTGTCATTTTTCGTATTTTTAGCTCCTTTTCAGCAATAATTTTACCTATAACTATATAAATTAATGATGCGGGAAAACCATTGAACCAAGAGCTAAATAAAAATTCATAATCTAAAATAAAAGACTCAACTACAGTGTTTTCTATCAATCCATAATAAGAGCTTGCTAAAACACTACCAATATAAAATAATAAACCTAGTAGTATAAGCCAAATATTAGATACCTTTTTAGATAAGAAATAAACTAATACAATCGAATAGACCATAGCAACTAAATACCATGACCCACTAAAGCTAGAGCTGAATAGTGTATCTCTTATAAACGTAAATAAATTGGTGAGCATATTGTCATCTGGAGAAATAAAACGATTATAAATAGTGAAAGGTAGAGAGATAACAAACCAACTTAGATATAAACTTCCTATCCTTGATAAATATTTTTTTAAATCAGATTGAGGTTGTGCAGAGTTCTCTAATTTTTTAAACAAAAAGAAACTTGAGGTTATAAAAAAGAATGGAACAGCAAATCGTGCAATGACTATTAAATTATAGTTTGCGGTTTCGTTAATTAAAATTAATGGATGGGTATGAATCGCTACAACAAATATACTTGCTATGAATTTTGTTAAATCTATGGAATCATACTTCACCATACAGCACTGTTATTGTTTTGTCGATTAAAAGAACAATTGATTTTATTCACTTTCAATATCTCCCTTCTTAATAAGATTATTTTAATCTAAATGTAGAGGAAGTCAAGCAGCTACAGTGAATTAAAGAGTTAGGGCAATTTTCTTGTGATAACATTGTAAGCACTTGAGATAGATAGGAAAAAATATGTACTATCAAGGCTTAAATCGATTTTTTTCAATTACAAGTGTCGCCACTTACCCAATCGCTCTTCAAAAAGACATCGCTAGAAATTTTCAAATTTTAGCTAAAAGTCTGTTATAATGTTTTGAGAATGATAAGGGAGGTTTTTTTATTTGTTAGCAAGGTTTTTTCGTTATTACCGGCCGTATCGCGGTCTTTTCTTACTTGATTTTTGTTGTGCAATTTTGGCGGGTGTTCTAGAGCTTGCTTTTCCGATTGCGGTGAATCAAGTGATTGATAAAATCATGCCTCAAAACAATTTTCGTTATGTTTTACTAGCGAGTTTGGGGTTATTATTGTTTTATATCATCAATACTCTTTTACAGTATATTGTTGTTTACTATGGTCATAAATTAGGTGTGAATATTGAAACCGATATGCGAAATGAATTGTTTCAACATTTGCAAGAACAACCGTTTGAATATTATGATAATCAAAAAACGGGCAAGTTGATGAGTCGCTTGACGACGGATTTATTTGAGATTTCAGAAGTTGCCCATCATGGCCCAGAAGATGTCTTTATTACGATTATGACGTTATTAGGTGCTTTTATTTTGATGTTACAAATGCACGTACAATTGGCGCTGGCAACCTTTGCTTTAATTCCGTTAATTACGTTTGCTTTGGTCTTTTTTAATAAGAAAATGACGACGGTTAACACGGATATTTATGAAAATTTAGGAGAGTTTAACGCGGGAGTGGAAGCAGCGGTAAGTGGCATTCGAGTGACGCAATCATTTGCCAATGAGGCTTATGAAAAAAAACGCTTCTTTCGTCTGAGTGAATTGTATCGCCAGTCTAAGATTGTCTTTTATAAAGTGATGGCGCTAAGTTCTTCTTATAACTATTTTATGATTCGCTTAATTAATTTGTTTGCCTTAATTTTTGGTGCGTACTATACCATTAAGGGGGAATTGACTTATGGGCAATTTGTTGGTTTTATTTTATTAGCGAATGTTTTTGTTCGTCCGATAGAAAAAGTAAATAATATGATCGAAAGTTACCCTAAAGGGATTGCAGGGTTCAAACGACTAACGGAAGAACTTGATAAAAAACCAACCATTGTGGATCGTCCGAATGCCAAAATGGTCCAACATTTAAAAGGTGATATTGCTTATCAAAATGTCTCTTTTGCTTATGCAGATCATACGAAAGTTTTACAAGATATTTCTTTAACGATTCAAGCCGGTGAAACGGTCGCTTTTGTCGGTCAAAGTGGTTCTGGTAAAACGACGTTATGTAATTTATTGCCACGTTTTTATGAAGCGACAGAAGGGACAATTACCGTTGATGGGATTGATATTAAAGAAATGACCTTGGCTTCCTTGCGCCATCAAATTGGAACGGTGCAACAAGATGTCTTTTTATTCCCAGGAACGTTACGTGAAAATATTGCTTATGGAAAACTCGATGCAACGGAAGCTGAAATTATCCAAGCGGTCAAATTAGCACACTTAGAAGCAGTGGTTCGTCAAATGCCCCAAGGTTTGGAGACAATTGTTGGCGAACGTGGCGTGAAACTTTCCGGTGGGCAAAAACAACGAGTGGCGATTGCCCGAATGTTTTTAAAAAATCCACCGATCTTGATTTTAGACGAAGCAACTTCTGCGTTAGATACTGAAACAGAAACGGTCATTCAAGAATCATTAAATTCACTAGCAAAAGGGCGAACGACCTTAATTATTGCCCATCGTTTAGCAACGATTAAACACGCGACACGAATTATTGTCATGAGTGAGCAAGGTATTTTAGAACAAGGCACCCATGAAGCCTTAATGGCAAATAATGGGCCTTATCGTAAATTATATGATGCGCAATTCCACGAACCGGTGACCGTTTAAACTGAAAAGTTGTTTTTCTAAGCGGGCGCGACTATAACAGTTATTCATGCTGTTTTAATGAGGATATGATTAGAAAATGGTGAAGTAAAATAAGGAAAGAGAAATAAAGAGGCGTTTTTACTTTGTTAACTCGTTAAAAGTATTTTTGAAAGAAGCCTAGTAATTTCTCATGATGTACGCTATAATAGATACATCAATGAAACATATTGATTGGCTGTTCTTTTGTTTTTTGAATAAGAAAAGGAGTGATGCACGTTGTTGACACTATATACTTCCCCAAGCTGTACGTCATGCCGCAAAGCTCGTGCCTGGTTAATTGAGCACGAAATTCCTTTCACTGAACGTAATATTTTTTCTGAACCTTTAGGATTAGACGAGTTGAAGTCTGTCTTACAAATGACAGAAGATGGTACAGAAGAAATTATCTCAACCCGCTCGAAAGTTTTTCAAAAATTGAACATGGACTTAGATGATCTTCCGCTTCAAGAATTATTAAAACTGGTTCAAGAAAATCCGGGGTTGTTACGTCGCCCAATTATGGTCGATGAAAAGCGACTTCAAGTTGGTTTTAATGAAGATGAAATTCGTCGTTTCTTACCAAGAGACATTCGTCAATACGAATTACGTCAAGCGCAATTGATGTCAGGATTATAATAATTAAGCACAAAAACTGAAGCAAATTTTGTTTCAGTTTTTTCGTGTGTTAAGTTTTTATTTCAAATCTTAGAAAAAAATGAAGAGGATTTCGCGAAATCAGCGTTTTTTCTTTACTTTTAATTTTCTTTCGCTACAATAAAATAGAGTCATTTGAAAGTGAGGTGGAATGAACGATGGAAATGGAACATATTAATGAAAATACGATCCGAGTTTTGCTTAAGCCAGAAGATTTATCTGCTCGAGGTTTTAACTTTTTTAATTTATTAACGGATCGACAAGAGATTGAAGATTTCTTTTATAGCGTATTAGAAGAAGTAGACGTAGAAGGTGAGTTCCGCGGGAGTGAAGCGGTTACTTTTCAAGTGTTGCCCAAGGATGGGGGGCTAGAGTTGTACATTAGTAAGAATATTGGTGATGAAGAAGGCAATCCCTTTGACTTTCTTGCACAACATTTAGACGAACATCGATTTTCGGAGTTCGATGAAGACCTAATGGATGAAGAAGAGTTGAAACTGGAGGAACTTCTTGAAGAAATTGAGAGTGTCAATAATGTTCAAGAGCCAAAAGAAGAAGTGAAACCAGAATCTAAAAAAATTACGAAGAAAATCAAAGAACTTCCAAGAGCCTATGTTTTTGAATTGTTAAATTTTGAAGCAGTCATCTACTTGGCGAGTGCGTTATCTTTACCTGAAGTGAAGAACAATCTTTACTTAATTAATGATCATTACTTTTTAAGTGTTGCTTTTTCTAAAGAGGAATTAGAAAGTGAAATTAAGAATAAGGTTGCTTTGATTTCAGAGTTTGCCCGTTTAAGCCCGGTTACAGAAGACGTTTTACTTGAGCACGGGAAAATTATTATGAGTGAAGACGCATTAGAGACAACCAAACATTATTTCTTAGCTTAAATTAAAGAGTCACAGATATTTTTATCTGTGGCTTTTTTTGTTTGTTCTAAAAAAAGAATTCCTTCAAAGATTCCAGCAAGTTTTGCGAATTTAGTAGAGAAAGGGGGAGGAGCGGATGTTAATTGCGCAAACAAAATTAGGTGAAAGAAAATTAGCAAGTGCTTGTTTTAAAAAAGAAAAAGAGCAATACTTTTGCCCGAGCTGTCAGAAAGAAGTGCTCTTGAAAAAAGGTTCAGTCAAACGGGCCCATTTTGCTCATCGCCATTTAACAACTTGCGCTGCCTTTAGCGAAGGCGAAACGGTTGAACACTTGGCAGGCAAGTTTCTACTCGCCGAATGGACAAAAAACGGCGAGCTAGAAGCCTATTTGCCAGAATTAAAACAGCGGCCCGATGTACGCTGGGGGCAAATCGCGTTTGAATTTCAGTGTTCACCACTACCGCTTGAACGTTTTTTAGAACGAACAATGAATTATCAAAAGCATGACTATGTTCCTTGGTGGCTACTAGGCCAAGCATTATTACCAAAAGGTGCATTTAGTCAGTTAGTGAAAGCTTGTTGTTTCTATCATTCAAAGGATGGCATTCAATTTTGGGGGATGGATGTGAAAAGCGAGGCGATCTTGTTGTATCACCAAATCGCTTGGCATTTTGCGTACCCGGTTTATTATGAAATTCAACGGTTTGATCTTTGTAAGTATTCCGTTAGAGAAGTCCTCGCTACTCCTGTCCTAGCAAAAAAACGTGTATTGCCTTGGCAAATTAGCCATTTTAAACAAGTTCTAACCAAAAAGCTTTATTACCAAAACCCAACGATCTTAAAATTACAAACAAAAATCTATGAACTCGGTGGGCATCTGCTTTATTTACCAGAATGGTGTTATCGAAATAGTCGTTATTTTTTCTTTTTTGAAGAAGAATTACTGTATTTACGTTATGCTTATTGCCAAACAGAGTCATTTGTCGCCTGGAAAGAAATCGTTAACCCATTTGTAAAGTCTTGGTCGTATCCTTTTATTCCACTGGAAAAAATTTTAACTGAAGTCTATGCAGAGTGTGCATCCTTACAAAAAATAATTTTCTTTTAAAAAAGGTCAAAAAAGGAGGAATTGTGATAAACTAATTAAAAAAGGAGGTTATTTTTTTATGTCAGAAATGAAGCAATTACCTATGAGAGAAGAAGTCCCTGTTGCACTTACATGGGATTTAACCACAATTTTTACAACAGAAGCTGCTTTTGAGGAAAGTTTCAAAGAAGTGCAGACGTTGATTCCTGAATTACTTGCTTTAAAAGGCACACTCCATCAAGGGGCGGCCGCTTTTTTAAAGGCGTTAGAGTTCATTTTAACGGTTTCCCAGCAATTAGAAAAATTATATGTCTATAGTCATTTAAAAAATGATCAAGACACAGCCAATGCGACTTACCAAGCTTTATATGCGCGTTGTGGTACATTACTTGCCCAAGTAAGTGAGGCGATGTCTTGGTTTGAACCAGAACTATTAACGTTAAGTGATGAAGAAATTTTAGGCTACCTAGCGGAGGAACCAAAACTATCACTTTATCGCCACTACGTTGAGCAAATTATTGCCAATCGTGCCCATGTTCTGCCAGAAGAACAAGAAGCATTACTAGCTGGAGCTGGCGAAATTTTCCGCGGTCCGAGCACGACTTTTTCTGTTTTAAATAATGCCGATTTGGAATTCCCTGTCATTGAAGGGGAAGAAGGTGAAAAAGTACAATTGTCGCATGGATTGTATGGTCAATTACTCGAAAGCACGAATCGTCGTGTGCGTGAAGAGGCTTTTAAAGGCATTTATCAAGTTTATCGCCAATTCCGAAATACGTTTGCGACGACTCTTAGTACGAATGTGAAAAGTCATAACTTCAATGCTAAAATTCGTCAATACGACTCGGCTCGAGCAGCGGCCTTAAGCAATAATCATATTCCGGAAGCTGTTTATGATCAGTTGGTTCAAGTTGTTAATGAAAACTTACCACTGCTTCATCGCTACATGGCTTTAAGAAAACGTCTTTTACAAGTGGAAGAACTCCATACTTATGACTTATACACCCCGCTACTAGGTGAGGCGCCAATTCGTTACACTTATGAAGAGTCCGTTGCCAAAGCCAAAGAAGCCCTCCAACCGATGGGTCCAGAATATTTAGCGGTAGTAGAAGCAGCTTTTAATGATCGTTGGATTGATGTGGTCGAAAATAAAGGGAAACGCAGTGGGGCATATTCTTCAGGCGCGTATGATACCAATCCGTATATTTTAATGAACTGGCACGATACGCTTGACCAATTGTTTACGCTCGTTCACGAGATGGGGCATAGTGTGCATAGCTATTTTACTCGCAATAACCAACCTTATGTTTATGGTGATTATTCAATCTTCTTAGCTGAAATTGCTTCAACAACAAACGAAAACTTGTTAACCGAATACTTATTAAAAACAGAAAGTGATCCAAAAGTCCGGGCCTATATTTTAAATCACTATTTAGATGGCTTTAAAGGAACGGTTTTCCGTCAAACGCAATTTGCGGAATTTGAGCACTTTATGCACGAAGAAGAAGCAAAAGGCACGCCTTTAACGAGTGAGTTTCTAAGTGAGCATTATGGTGCTTTGAATCAAAAATATTATGGACCGGCTTTAACAATTGATGAAGAAATTTCATTAGAATGGGCCCGCATTCCACATTTTTACTACAACTATTATGTGTATCAGTATTCAACTGGTTTTTCAGCTGCATCGGCCTTAGCAGATAAGATTTTGGCGCAAGAACCAGGGTCTTTAGATAACTACTTAACCTACTTAAAATCAGGTAGTAGTGATTACCCAATCGAAGTGATGAAAAAAGCTGGTGTGGACATGACGCAAGCAACTTACTTAAGAGAAGCGATGCAAGTTTTTGAAAATCGCTTAAATGAACTAGAAGCGTTAGTCGATCAATTGATAGACTAAACTTAAAAACTTCTCAAGTTTAAAAGCTTGAGAAGTTTTTTTAATTTGGTCAAGTCTGGCTGAACGATTGGTTTTTGATGAAAAAATTGTTGGTCTAAAGAATAGCTACTGAATAATTTGGATCAATGTCAATATTCATAACGTGACAAATTTTCGAATTTTGTAAGCGCCGCTCACCTACGAGAATTCATTGGCTTGGGTGGCCGTGAGACCGCTTCGAGCCCGTAGTCTCTCAGCTTTCGAGCTTCAAACGGAAAGCTAGTTGCTAAAGCACCAAGCTTCCGTAATTCACATCGAATCTTTTGACACGGCTCCGGCGCCAATGATTCTCTTCGGTTCGCTCGAGTAGATGAATCAACAATAGGTGCATACAAACCTTTATTTAACAAAAAAATATGAAACAATTTATTAAAAAAAGAATGAGTGACAAGTATTGATTAACAAATAGTGTGATTTCGTCAAATACAAGGATTGCAAACAAGAATTTTCTTAAATTTACATAATGGTTTCTTCAGCGCTAAAGTCATATTATTTTTGAATTAGTAAGGCACCAAAAGCGATTCGTAAAGGTTGTACAACATTGCCTTTTTTATTTAGCCTATTTCACTTCTAGCTCTGCGCAAGGAATACGAGCCACTTTTTTAATCCAACGATTTTCAAGGGTTGTTTTTAAACCAATAAATTGATCAAAATCTGCAAAAATAAGTTGCGGGTGAATTTGTGTTTTATACATTAGAAGTCTCCAATATTGATAAAAGTGCACCGATTTCCGTATTCTATCGTTCAAAGGCTGGCCTGATTATATAAAATATCGAAGTCAAATAAATCACTTTAAAGAGAAAGTACGTGTTTTTTTGCGAGGCGTGAAAAGGCTTTCGTTTGCTTTTTTTGTCTAAAAGGATGAAAATAGAATAAACACTGGTGCTTTTTTTGAAGGAGTGAATCGTATGAGTAAAAAATTTTGGTGGGCTCTTGTAAGTGTTTTATTTGTAGTTTCTGGCTGCTCGTGTACGTTACCGTCCCAAAGTTCCTCTTCTAGTACATCTTTTTCTAAAACGCAAACTTCAAGTCAATCAACAATCGCAAGTAGCACAGGCGCGACCAGTGAGTCTTCTTCTGATTTGCCTGTGCAACAAACCGTCACTTTGTATTTTCCAAATCAAAAGTACATTGAATTTGGTCAAGAAGCAGATAATTATTATTTAACAGAAACAAGGCTCGTTCCAAAAGAGACAGCAAATCTGGCGGAATTTGTTGTCCAAGAGTTATTAAAAGGGCCACAAAACACGACAGAAGCAACTTCGGGGATACCTGCCTCTGTTGGGCTAAAT
Source organism: Enterococcus lemanii (assembly GCF_016909125.1). GTDB lineage: Bacteria > Bacillota > Bacilli > Lactobacillales > Enterococcaceae > Enterococcus_I > Enterococcus_I lemanii. Next base: position 21,755 of record NZ_JAFBFD010000046.1, read on the forward strand.
CAAGTGAACCTCTTGGAAGAAACGGCTTACGTTGATTTGAAACAACAAGGGTTAGCGGGTAGTTCTTTGCAAGAGTATTTTTTAATCAATCAAATGGTCAAAAGCTTACTCGATTTAGAGCAAATCAAAGCGGTTCAATTTTTAGTGGATGGTGAAATCGTGGAATCTCTAATGGGGCATTATGAAGTGAATCAGCCATTAACGAGTGTCTTAGATTAGATTAGAAAAAGAACCCTCGAATTTTAGGCTCTTTGTCAAATAGTGTTGTTTAGCAATATCCGTATAATTAAGAAGGACTCAGGTTCTTCTTTTTTTGTTATTTAATTTTGGCTTTT
>NZ_JAFBFD010000047.1 GCF_016909125.1 Enterococcus lemanii
TTCTTAAGCCGGGGTGGCGGAACTGGCAGACGCACAGGACTTAAAATCCTGCGGTGAGTGATCACCGTGCCGGTTCGATTCCGGCCCTCGGCATTAATTAAATATTGCGCCCGTAGCTCAATTGGATAGAGTGTCTGACTACGGATCAGAAGGTTAGGGGTTCGACTCCTCTCGGGCGCGTTATTTTCTTTTTTTTTACATTTAAATTGCGGGAAGTAGCTCAGCTTGGTAGAGCACTTGGTTTGGGACCAAGGGGTCGCAGGTTCGAATCCTGTCTTCCCGATATTGAAAAGATAAGGCAAACTTAGTATAGCTAAGTTTGCCTTATCTTTTTTGCCTAAAAAGGTAAAAACACACGGAATCCAGCCGAATTCTAAGTGATAATTATGGTACAATAGAATAAAATACGTCCTTATAAGAGGTGAATTTTATATTGGAAGGAAGAATCGTCAAAGCTTTAAGTGGTTTTTACTACATTGAATCTGAAGGGAAAGTTTATCAAACACGAGCGCGTGGTAATTTTCGTAAGCGAAAAATTACGCCATTAGTTGGCGACCAGACGATTTTTGAAAGTACGAGTATAACAGATGGGTATTTATTAGAAATTTTACCACGAACAAATCAATTGGTTCGTCCAGCAGTAGCGAATGTTGATCAAGGTGTTATCGTTAGTAGTTTAGTTGAACCAAATTTTTCTTATAATTTGTTGGACCGCTTTTTAGTCACATTAGAATACGAAGCGATTCACCCAATTATTTATTTGACAAAAAAAGATTTACTGGAAAAGACAGAAATGATTTTAGAAATAAAAGAAATTTATGAATCAATTGGGTATCCTGTGATTGTAGGAACGAAAGATGGCCTTTCATTGAGAGAAATTGAAGCGTATTTTGATCAAAAAATTACAGTTTTTATGGGACAATCTGGCGCGGGAAAATCAACGCTTTTGAATCGAATTGTACCTGAATTGGCTTTAGAAACTGGAGAAATTTCAGAAGCATTGGGTCGTGGGCGACATACAACGAGGCATGTCGAATTGTTATCAATTGCAGGTGGTCTAGTGGCAGATACGCCAGGGTTTAGTTCGATTGATTTTTTAGAGATTGAAGCGAGAGAACTACCAAAACAATTTCCTGAATTTGTTCAAGTTGCTAATCATTGTCGCTTTAGAGAATGTATGCACGTCAATGAACCGAACTGTGCAGTGAAAGAAGCCGTCGAAAGAAAAGAAATTGCGTTAACAAGGTATGAAAATTATTTACAGTTTTTAACAGAAATAGAAAACCGCAAACCAATGTATCGAAAGAAAAAATAGGAGATGAATCAAATGAAATTAGCCCCTTCCATTTTAAGTGCAGATTTTGCTAACTTGCAAAAAGACGTTGAATTAGTAGAAAAACTTGGTGCCGATTATATTCATATTGATGTAATGGATGGTCAGTTTGTTCCTAATATTACCTTTGGACCAAATGTGGTGAAAGCTTTACGTCCGCATACGAAATTGCCATTAGATGTGCATTTAATGATTGCTCAACCCGATCGTTATATTCATGAATTTATTGAAGCAGGTGCAGATATTATTGGTGTTCATGTCGAAGCAGACCCTCATGTTCACCGCACCATCCAATTAATTAAAGAAAAAAATGTAAAAGCCGAAGTTGTTTTAAATCCTGGGACCCCCGTATGTGCGATTAAGCATGTCTTAAGTATGGTTGATCAAGTCTTAGTGATGACTGTCAATCCTGGTTTCGGCGGCCAAAGCTTTATTACAGAAACGTTAGGAAAAATTGAAGAGCTTGCGAAATTAAAAAAAGAACATGGCTATCACTATGATATTCAAGTTGATGGTGGTGTTGTGCCGGAAACCGCGAAACTTTGTAAAGAAGCCGGCGCTAATGTTTTTGTTGCAGGGAGTTATATTTATGGTTCTGAAGATCCCGCTAAAGCAATGGCACTTTTAAAAGAAGCGTTGAATGGATGAAAATCTTATTAGTTAGCGGTGGTCAAAAAGAATATTGGCCAAAATTAAATAAAAGTTATGATTACTATGTCGGCATCGACCGTGGGAGTCTTTATTTGCTAGAAGCGGGCTTACCACTAGATCTAGCGGTAGGGGATTTTGATTCCTTAACTCCTGAAGAAAAAATAAATGTTTTTAATTATGCCAAAGAAACATTGACTGCTCCGTCTGAAAAAGATGATACTGATACGCAATTAGCTGTGTCGGTTGTTTTAAAACATTATCCTGAAGCTGAGATTGAATTAATTGGAGCAACAGGTGGACGTATCGATCATTTTTTAGCTAATTTATGGTTAGTTTTAGAAGACCGATTTCGTGTGCATAGTTCTCAAATAACGTTGCGTGATAAACAAAATACGATTCAGTTTTTTTTACCAGGGACCCATAGGATTTTAGCTATTTCGGAAATGAAATATTTAGCTTATTGTTGTTTAACGGCCGTTTCTAATTTAACTTTAGAAAATAGTAAATATACGTTAGCGAATCATACGGTCGCCTACCCGATGGCTTTTGCGAGTAATGAGTTTCTAACTTCTGAAGCAAAACTCTCTTTTTCCACGGGAATGGTTGCGGTCATTCAATCAAAAGATTAATCGAAAAGACGAGCCTTTCTTTTTTTGAAAAAACTCTTCAAAAAAAGCTTAAGAGTCTGGTCTTTTCTTTTGTTTCTAATCATTTAGTGGTACAATTTAACCTATCAGTCTAACATTTGAGGTGCCTTTGGTGAAAAAATTTAATCCAAATAAAAATATAATAATTACATTAATTCTAACAATTCTTGTTGTGACTATTTTAAGTGTTAGTATTGCCCGACGCTCAGTCGCACAAAAAACAAGTTTTACGCAGACCGTTGTTAACGATACAGTGGCAATTGTTGATCGAATGATTGCGCTACCTATTCGTTGGGTTACAAATGGCGCTTATGCGATTGAAAATTTATTTGTGACGTACGAAGAAAATGCAATTTTAAAAGCAAAAATTGATCAATACGACGCCATTGTCCAACAAAATTTAAACCAAGAAAGAGAAATTGCGGCTTTACAAGAAGAACTTGACTTACAAGCGACTTTAACTAATTACGAAAAAATTACAAGTAATGTTATTTCACGCTCGCCAGATACTTGGCAAGATATGCTAATTATTGATCGAGGTACACGTGATGGTGTCGAAGTGAATATGGCGGTTTTATCCAATAAAGGTTTAGTTGGGCGCGTGATTGAAGCAAACGTTGCGTCTTCTAAAGTTGAACTACTAACGTCAAGCAATCAAAACAGTAATCAGTTCCCCGTACGCATTTCAGGGAAAAAGGGCGAAACATTTGGTATTATTAAACAGTATGATACCGAAAAGAAAGTATTAGTCGTTGAACAATTAACAGGCGCTTTCGTTGAAGAAAATGCGGTTGTTCAGACTTCCGGTTTAGGGGGCAACTCACCAGCTGACTTGCCAGTGGGAGTCACTTTAGCCGAAACAACCGATCGATTTGGCCTAACGCGTCAAGTCTATGTTAAGCCTTATGCACAGATGTCTGATTTATCAGTCGTAACGGTGATTAAGCGTACGGTAGGGGATGTTGAAGAATGAAGATGACGAAGCAAAAACTCTTTTCACCCTTTCTCTTTTTCTTGCTGATGTTAATCGATGGTCAAATTACGCGATTTTTATTGGCGGCTAGTCAAGATCAATATATTTGGCGTGCGCATTTAACGTTATTAACGATGCTTTTTGCGGCGCGGTATTTACCGAAATATTACTTAATACTAGTAGCGCTCGTGATAGGTAGTCTCTTTGATCTTTATTTTATTGGTTTATTAGGTATTTATGCAGTCGCTTTTCCACTAGTCATTTGGCTTGTTTATTTGCTTCATGGAACGTTATACGAGAATTATTTTAATTTATTTTTTGGATTTGTGATTCTCTTGACCGTTTTTGAAGTTGTAATTGTTGTGATCCAATTACTGTTTAACTTGATTACGGTGGACCCGACCTATTTTATTACACGCTTACTTGGGCCATCACTGTTATTAAACATGCTTTTTTTAATCATTGGTTTTTATCCCTTGAAAAAAATTTATTGGAAAAACTAAAGAAGAACTATCTATTTAGTGTGGATTTGATACACTAAATGGGTAGTTTTATTTTTTTATAAATTAAAGGAGCGAATAAATTGTTAGTAGAAGAATTCCAACCAATCGCGTTATTTTCACCTGGAGAAGGAAATTCTCAAGCTTTTCGTATCCCGGCTTTGATTCAAACGAAAAGAGGCACGCTAATTGCTGCGGGAGATGCACGTTTAGTCAGTCAACGAGACAATCCAAACGAAATTAAAAATGTTATTCGACGGAGTTTTGATAACGGAAAAACATGGGGCGATTATCAGACGACCATCGAATATTTCGGTAATCTAGGCTTACACGGACCGGCTGCGATTGATTGTGCTTTGTTACAAGACCAAGTAACAGAGCGTATTTGGTCGTTATACTGTCATACTCCTGGTGGTGTCGGTGCTTTTAGTAGTTGGGCTGGGCGTGGTTTTGACGAAAAAGGACGCAAAATTTTGTATAATCGCCACTTGTATCCGTATATTTTGGCAGAAGATGGTAAAGTTTACACCAAAGAAGCAGAAACTTTAACCGACTATACCGTGAACGGTGATGGCCAAGTGTTTAAATCAGGTAAAAAGCTCGGTTCGATTTATGATAAGTTTGATGAAACAAAAGACTGGTTCTTGTATGAAACACCGACTAGTTACTTGCAATTCATTTATAGTGATGACGAAGGTGCGACTTGGTCAAAAGCGATTGATATAAACAAGCAAGTCAAAGAGGAATGGATGAGTTTTATTGGGGCTGGACCGGGAATAGGGATTCAATTAACCAAAGGGCCTCAAAAAGGACGGTTACTTTTCCCGATTTATTTTATGAACCGCGCTGGCTTTTTTTCTTGTAGTGTGATTTATAGTGATGATCACGGAGCAACGTGGCAACGTGGCGCGTCGCCAAATGACCAACGTTCTTTTGAATTAAAAGCGATTTCAGCCGAGAGTTTAGGACAAGAATTGAAGCGTTATGAGCTGACCGAATCTCAATTGTTTGAAAAAAATGATGGGACGCTAGTGGTTTATATGCGTAACCATTTTGGAAAAGGTTGTGTAGCAAAGTCAGAAAGTACAGACGGTGGTATAACTTGGCAAGAATTAACGTTTGTTCCGGAACTGGTAAATCCAGTCTGCCAGTTTAGTCTATTGAAAGATTCGACGGCATTGTCCGATGATAGAAATGCCTTATTATTCTTAGGCCCCAATTCAACAACGGAAAGAGAAAATGGCTTGTTACGGATCAGCCTAGATGAAGGAAAAACATGGCCAATTGCAAAAGAAATTGCGTCAGGGTCTTTTATCTACTCTTCAATGACGAAATTAAAAGACGGACAACTAGGGATTTTATATGAAACTCAATTTGAACAAGACGGTTTAATTCGCTTAATGTTCACAAAATTAGCGATCGATACGCTGATTGAAGATCGATAAAATAACGAAAAATGACCGCCATAAAAACATTGGTTACTTAATTTAAGACCACTTTGTTCGACGCTTTCAAACGGAAGAAATTAGCAATAGAGTCGTATTTATGCCTTGGTATAAAGCGAAAGGAAGCGTTTTTACAAAAAAAGAGATAAAAATTCAACCGTCATATAATCAGTAAGAAAACGGTGTTAATTTGAAACATATTTGTAACAATTCTTTTATCTGAATGTCATGAGGCTATGTTACAATCAGCTTGTCGTTAAAATTAATTTAAGAAATTTTAAACTCTATTAAGAATCATATAAAATAAGTAACCAAGTCGGAGGAATCAAATTTGAAGAAGCGTATCGTGTCGTCACTACTAGCGTGTTCATTAGTTTTCACTGCAGTAAGTGCTCCAAGCATTGCTTTAGCGGATAACTTTGATCAAAAGATTGAACAAAAGAATAAAGAAATTAACGAATTAAAGTCACAACAAACTAGTTTACAAACAAAAATTAGCTCATTAGAAGGTGAAATTGCGGGAATCAATACGCAAGCACAAGCTTTACTAGCAAAACAAGTAAAATTAAATGAAGAAACAGAACAATTAAAGCAAGAAATTGCAGATTTAGAAGTTCGTATCGAACGCCGCGAGGAAGCTATTCGTAACCAAGCACGTGACGTACAAGTGAATGGTAGCCAAACCACTTTAATCGATGCTGTTTTAAATGCAGACTCATTAACAGATGCGATTGGTCGTGTTCAAGCAATGTCAACGATTGTGAATGCAAACAATGACTTAGTGACACAACAAAAACTTGATAAACAAGCAGTTGAAGATAAAACAGCAGAAAACGAAGCAAAAATGGCTGAAATTCAAGAAAACCAAGTGGCTCTAGAAGCACAAAAAGGTGAACTTGTTAGTAGTCAAGCAGAATTAGCTGTTTTAAAAGCTGATTTAGCAATTCAACAATCTTCAAAAGAAAGTGAAAAAGAAACACTTCAAGAGCAAAAAGCCGCTGCAGAAGCAGAACGTGCACGTATTGCAGAAGAAGAACGCTTAGCCGCAGCTGCTCAAGCGGCCGCAGCCCAAGCCGCTGCACAAGCGCAAGCTCAAACACAAACTCAAACACAAACTTCTATTCAAGGAACAACAAATAATACAACAAGTAACTCAACAAGTAACACAACAAATAATAGTTCAAATGATGTTGTAAATAATAGCACAAGTAATTCAACACCAACAACACCAAACGTTGTAACACCAAGCGCACCAGAAGTAAGCACACCTGCACCAACGCCTGCACCGGCACCGTCTGGTAATAGCTCCGCTGTGATTGCAGAAGCTTATAAACATATTGGCAAACCATATGTTTGGGGAGCGAAAGGACCAGATACATTTGACTGTTCTGGCTTTACAAGCTATGTTTATCGTCAAGCAACTGGTCGCGAAATTGGTGGATGGACAGTTCCACAAGAAAGTGCCGGTACAAGAATCTCTGTTGGAGAAGCTCAAGCAGGCGATTTATACTTCTGGGGTTCACCAGGAGGAACACACCACGTAGCGATTGCTTTAGGTGGCGGTCAATACATTCATGCACCACAACCAGGTGAGTCAGTAAAAGTTGGTTCAGTAAGCTATTACGCACCAAGCTTTGCTGTACGTATGTAATAAAAGTAAATCATGCAAAAAAAGCTGATGAGAAAATCTCATCAGCTTTTTTTGCATGATTTTAAAAAAATAATAAAACTAAAACAAGACCGAAACTTAAAAAAGGCACAAAAGGAAGTTGTTTTGGCACCTCTTTTTTCAAAAGTGCTTTAAGAATAATGAGTAATAAAGCAGATATGCTTGCACTGGCCAGTAAAAAAGCGAGGGCTCTCAAAGATAACCATGGCCCCCAAGCAAGCAGTAGGAGACAATCGCCAAAGCCAAAATAATTGTAAAAGAAAAAATAGACACTCAGCGCAAAAATTAGTAGTAAGATAAAGGTTGAATAGTAAAAAGGTCTTTGGAAATAAAAAGCGACCAACCATAAAAGAAAAGTGAATGGATATAAAATTCGTGGTTCGACAATGAGATAAAAATAATCAGTTAAAGCAAGTAAATAAGCCATGGTAACCCAGAGGCCGAAAATTAGTTGATCAGCTAAAGTAAGCTGATGAATGGCTAAATAAAATAAACCACCATAAACCAATTCAACAATGAAATAAAAAGTAGGGATTTTTTTCTGGCACGATCGGCACCGAAACTTTTGACTTAAAATAGAAAAAAGAGGGACTAATTCGTAAAAAGCTAGCTTTTTTTGACAATGATGGCAGCAAGAACGGGAGAAAATAAAATCTTCGCGCAGTGGCAAACGACTGGCCACTACGGTAAAAAATGAGCCAAAACAACAACCAAAATAAAAAATAAACATCAAACATTCTCCTTCAGTCTTTTTAGTAAAATACGCAAAAAAGATGAAAAGATGATTGCCTAAACGTGAAAAAGATTCTCAATTAGATACTTTCGGTGTACATTTCTTTAAAATCGTATTATGCTTATAAGAGTAAGAGAAAGTGAGGGAACAAAAAATGAAATATGCGAAAACAAAAGGAATTTTAAATCAACTTGTGGCCGATTTAAGTCAATTTTCAGTGGTCATCCACCAAACCCACTGGTACATGCGCGGACCAGAATTTTTAACCTTACACCCATTAATGGATGAATGGATGGATGAAATTAATGAACAATTAGATGTTGTTTCAGAACGTTTAATTACATTAGACGGTGCACCTTACTCTACATTACAAGAATTTATTGACCATACCGGTATTAAAGATGAAATTGGGACGTATGAACGAACGATTCCAGAACGGATGGCTACTCTAGTGGATGGTTATCGTTATTTAGCAGCCCTTTACAACAAAGGGATTGAAGTTGCTGGAGAAGAAGGCGATGATAGTACCCAAGATATTTTCACGAGCTTCCATACCGATGTCGAAAAGAAAATTTGGATGATTCAAGCCAAATTAGGCTATGCACCAAACATCGATATTACCGACGTTGATTATAAAATAGGCACCTTGCAAATCGAAATCGATTACGCATCAAATCCTGAGTAAACAACTGAATGTAACAAAAAGAAGACAATTCGAGGAATGGTCTTCTTTTTTCTGTTTTTTAAAGGAAAAAGATTGACAGACTTGAAAAATCTAGGTATTATATTAAATGGTATTGTTTGCCCCATGAGAGCCCCGGAAACTCAAGTGATTGTCAAACATTCGAAATTGAATTGGAGGAAAAAATAGTGCGTACAACATATATGGCCAAAGCTGGCGAAGTAGAACGTAAATGGTATGTAGTCGACGCAACAGATGTTCCTATGGGTCGTCTTTCAGCAGTCGTGGCATCAATCCTACGTGGAAAAAATAAACCAACATTCACTCCTCATGTGGATACAGGTGACTTTGTAATCGTAATTAATGCAGAAAAAGTTAAATTAACAGGTAATAAAGCAAGTGATAAAATGTACTACCGTCACTCAGGCTACACAGGTGGATTAAAATCTGTTTCAGCTGGTGAGTTACGTGAGAAAAATGCTCGTCGTTTAATCGAAACTTCTGTTAAAGGGATGTTACCTAAAAATACTTTAGGTCGTGCGCAAGGCATGAAACTACACGTTTATGCTGAAGGAACTCATCCACATGCAGCACAACAACCAGAAGTATTAGACATCACAAACTTAATTTAATAGGAGGGAATTTCATTGGCACAAGCACAATATATCGGCACTGGCCGTCGTAAAAATGCAGTTGCTCGCGTACGTTTAGTACCAGGAACTGGAAAAATTACTATCAATAAAAAAGACATTGAAGTCTATATCCCACATGCTGACCTACGTGAAGTTATCAACCAACCATTTGGCGTAACTGAAACAAGAGGCGCATATGACGTTATGGTTAACGTTAACGGTGGTGGTTATGCAGGACAATCAGGTGCTATCCGTCATGGTATCGCTCGCGCATTGTTAACTGTAGATCCTGATTTCCGTGCAGCTTTAAAACAAGCTGGTCTTCTTACACGTGACGCTCGTATGGTTGAACGTAAAAAACCAGGTCTTAAAAAAGCTCGTAAAGCTTCACAATTCTCAAAACGTTAATCAATTCCTTATTGTATCAACGTTTACAAGAATTTTTTGGTTCAAGTTGGTTCAAATTATAAATTTGACAAAGAATTTAAGAGGTTTAAAGCATCAGCATCTTGCTGGTGCTTTTTTTCTGGCATCAATTCAAGATAATAGTTCTGCGTTGTTTGAATATTGATATGACCTAAGCGTTTTGATACATAGGCAATATCAATATCTTGTGAAAATAGAAAAGAAGCATGAGTATCTCTTAGGCCGTGGAAGGTAGTTTTTGGAATATCTAGTTTTTTCAGTAATCTGGCGAGCTTAGCAGATTGTTGAAAGCCGTCAGGATCAAAAAAATATCCATTATCTTTAATCGGGACAGATTTTAGAATATCGTAGACTTCTTGATTAATGGAAATATCTCGTCTTGAATTTTTTGTTTTTAACGAGGTATCTTCAGAAGTTGGACTAAGGGAACGTCTGACATGGATACCATATTCAAAGAGGTCTTCGGGACGTATACCTAAAAGCTCTCCGCGTCTCATGCCAGTTTCTAAGGCAAGGAGTACAAGAATGTTAAACTCATTTTCTCGATGATTAATGACATAAGTACGAAGTTTCTTTAATTCGGTAATAGAAAGTGCACGGTTTCTCTTATCTAAAACTTTCCCTCGTGTTTTGACTAAATTTGCAAAATCGGTAGCAAGATAGCCACGAGCATAAGCATCACGTAATGCCGTTTTGATTTTCAATAGTACTTCATGAGTGGTTTTACGATAATGAGTTTCTGCATACTTATCTATTTTTCGTTGTACTACAATATCGTTCAAATCCTTTAACTGTATATCGCCAAATAATTTCTTCACCACTTGAGAAGTCCTTTGATAATTTTGAAAAGTCGTTTCTTTTACATCGTTTTTCTTTATGATATGAATCCAGTTTTCAAAGAAGTCAGCAAATGTTGTTGTACGCTCTGCTAATTGTTTTCCATTTCCCTTCTCCAATTCATTTTCCAAAGCCCAACGAGTTGCTTCCTTTTTAGAGCTAAATGATTTTGTCAATTTCTTATGTTGACCATGGTTGTAAAGTGAGATCTGAGCTCTATATGAGTTACCACGTTTAATTATACTAGGCATTTATAACAAATCCTTTCACTGAAAGATGGTTGATAAATGCTAGTTGAATACACCGCCATTCTACATGGCTAAAAGCATCTAATCAACCACCCTACGATATTTTAACTAGATAGAGTGCGTCTTAATAAAATTGATGAGGGAAGTGACAGTGTATCGCTCTTGTCTTCCTATCATAAAACGCTCTAACTCATCGTTTGCGCGAACGAATTTATCAAAAGATTTTGGATCAATCCCTAAAAACTGAGAAGCTTGTTCTCTAGTAAGTAGATAGGGCAATTCATAAGTAGTTATTGTATTTTTCATAGTTTATTTCCTTTCCAAAAATGTTTTTTGGCTGACACAAGGAAATGTGCTATACTCAACTTGTCTAGGGCGGAGTACGTTTATACATTTTAATGTGTAAGCTGTGCTTTGCTTTTTTTGTGTATTTTTTCTGTCTTCATATTTTGAAGACACTGGATATAAAATTCTACTTCTTCCTGATAATAATCAGGCTCAGCAATCAAATTTTCTAATATTTTTTGCTGCCTTGAACTAAGTTCCCCACAGCTAATAATCTCGTTAATTAAATTTGAATCAAAATGATTATCTACCTCTTGAATAAATGCGAGGGTGGGAGAAACGCTGTGAATTAACCAATTCATACTTTTCTCAAAGCTTTGAGGAATCGTTTCTAAAGAAATGGTGATTGCGCCATGATTGCCAATAAAGGCTGCCCATTTGGCATCGACTTTTGCACCTGGATCATTTGGAGCACGGTCATAAAAACAAATTGCCCCATTAAGTAACTCAAAGAATAGTTTGGTTAAATCATGGGTTTTTGAAATAATCTTTGCCAAGCTTTGCGCTTTCTCTTTTCGATACCGTAGTTCAAAGCGATTTTTTACTTCTGCTTCTTCTAAAGAAATTCCTCGTCGCTTTCGTTGTTCATAATCCTTCTGATAAAAGCAAAAGCGACACTGACTCTTCTTTGAGCCTAAATACAAGGTCTCACCATTTGATTCATTGTTTATGATATCCGTACCGCCATGAGATTCACTCACTTGAAAAGTGGTCCACACATGGCCTAGTGTTACCTTACGCTTCAGTTCTGGAATGCTGAGACTCCCCACAAAATCATCTAAAGTAAAATCAATCCGTGTAAAGTTTCCCTGATAATCTAATACCTTACGGAAGAACTCTTGCCAGTTTGATTTTGCGGTCTTCAAACGCATGGCAAGATGTTTACAGCCTTGACCTGAAAACTCCATTACGGTTCCTTTTACCGTATCGTCAATGGAATACCGAATCGTGATTACTTGATTCCAAACATATTGCCCAATATAGCCCTTTGGCGCATAATCCAGTTCCTCAAAGCGTTCAATAGGCATGCCAATAATCTCTTCAATCAACTTTAAATGTTGATTCGAGAAAAAGTGAATGGTTAGATAATCAATCAAAACACGATTAACTGGAACAATCTCTTCTTGCAAACTATCCAATACAAGATTCAGTTTTTCTGCACTTAATCGTCTCGTTCCTTTTTCTACCTTTGATAGTAACGACCTCGAAATCCCCACTTTTTCTGCTAAATATCGCTGGGTCCACCCCCTTTCTTCTCGAGAAACTCGAATGGCTTCCCCGAGATCATGTTGATTGACTTGGTTCATAGAAAAACCTCCTTCTGCTATTAAATTGTCAAAGAACCATCAGACTTATTTTAAGTACAAATCGATTGTACGCCTGTATTTATTTTAAGTCAATACATTTTGACTTTTTTTAAGTACAAGCGTATACTGAATTTAAGAACTTATCATGAGGAGGAGTTTTCATGGAGATAGACAAGCAAGCAGTGGGCAATCGAATTCGGCAGATTCGTCAAGAGTTAAAGTTGAGTATGGAGAAATTTGGCAAACTAATTGGTGATTTACCACGAAGTACAGTCAATAACTGGGAACGTGGGATTAACCTTCCAAAAACCGAAACCCTTCACCAAATTGCAGAAATAGGCCATGTCACCAACGAATATCTTTTGTATGGTACTCAAGAAAACCAATACATTTTAGAAATGCTTCAAAAGAAGGCAGGTAAGCTTGATCCTAAGATTGAAGGGCTAATAGTAGACGAACTGAAACAAGCCGGTCTTGTTAGTGAAAAAGAAATGGATCGGATGATTGAATTTTTTATTATAAACCTCATTCCACCAACGGAACAAGACCAATTTACTTATCAATGTATCGATGAGAAAAAGCAGCTTTACCTTGGTTCAACTAAATTTGGTAAAGAAGCTCAACTCTATTTACACCATGATAATCAAAATCACATTCTGCACATTCTGCCCTTTACCTTTTCCAACTTTAGTGTGGATCGCTTACTCGTCTATTTAGCAAATCAAGAATCCTATTCCTATTTTGGGAAACATTTGCCCAAGGAACTAGGTGAAAAAGTCATTCTTCTATACTCGATCAATCAATTGACCGGCGATGTTCGAATCGCCCCATTAGTCTATTCAAAAGAAACAGCCTCCTATCAATACACAGAAGATAATCTATACCTATTAGAACAACAATACCTCTATCTTCCATTCGCAATGGAAATCGAGAAAGAACGCCTGTTAAATGCAGCGTATCCGCAATCAAAATAAGGTGACAAGATTGATAAGCATGTGACAAAGAAAACACTGCTAGGACACTCCCAAATGGGTAGTTGTCACAGTTTCCTGTTCTTTGTTAGCCCCCTGTTAGAAAGAGGGGCTTGCCCATGCAGTCCGGCTACGCCGTCCTGCAACAGCATTAAAAAGAGGAAAGACTAGCTTATACGGCGCTGCCGTCGCTAGTCTTTCCTCTTTTTATGCTACTACTTGTCTATTTAGATTTAACTTTCATCAGTCGTAAGCCGTTCAAGGTAACTAATATAGTTGCTCCCATATCAGCTAAGATAGCAATCCATAACGTTAACCAGCCTGGAACTACAAGTAATAATGCTAATAGTTTGATTCCCAATGAGAAGGTAATATTTTGCTTAATGATTCTCAATGTTTGTCGACTTAATTTAACTATAAAGGGAAGTTTCTGTAAGTCATCACCCATTAAAGCTACATCAGCTGTTTCTAAAGCTGTATCTGTTCCAGCGCCACCCATTGCGATACCGACTGTTGAGGCAGCTAATGCTGGTGCGTCATTAATACCATCACCAACCATGGCGACTTTTCCATAGGTTTCCTTAAGTGATTTAATATAATCTAATTTATCTTGAGGCATCAAATCGCCTTTTATTTCAGTTACACCTGTTTGTTTTCCGATTGACTGAGCAGTTGTAGCATTATCACCAGTCAGCATTATCGTATGCTCGATTCCTAAATCATGTAATTTTTCAATGACTGCTTTACTTGATTCTCTTAACTCATCAGCTACTGCAATGACTGCTAAAATTTGTTTATCTGTTCCTAAGAGCATTGCTGTTTTTCCTTGTTGCTGAAGTCTTTGGTAATTTTCAATAATCTTTGAGTTATCTGTTAAGATAGATTCAAAAAGCTTTGGACTCCCTACAAGATAGGTAATCCCCTCAATGTTTCCTTGTATTCCTTTTCCAGTAATTGAAGTAAACTCGTCAACAACTACTGATTTATAAGAAATCGCTCTATTATCAGCTTCTTTTAAGATTGCTGACGCGAGAGGGTGTTGAGAATATGATTCTAATGCTGTAATAATTGAGAAATATTTCTCTTCGTCTTTTGAATCAACTGTAGTGAAATCTGTTACCGTTGGTGTTCCTTTAGTCAATGTTCCTGTTTTGTCAAAGGCAATCGCCTTGAGGCCACCAATTTCTTCAAGATAAATACCGCCTTTTACCAAAACACCATTTTTAGCAGAGTTTCCAATTGCTGAAACGATAGACACAGGTGTTGAGATTACTAAAGAACAAGGACAGCCAACAACTAATAAAGAGAGCCCTTGATACAACCAAGTATTCCAATCTCCGTTAAAAAATAATGGGGGAACGATGACGATTAATGCGGCAATCACCATAATGGTGGGTGTATAATATTTCGCAAATTTATCGACAAATGCTTGAGCAGGTGCTCGTTCACCTTGTGCTTCTTCAACTAGGTGAATAATTTTGGCAATTGTCGTGTCGTTCACATGCTTTGTAACTTTGACTTCAAGTGCACCTTCTTCATTAATCGTTCCTGCAAAGATATCATCATTAATATTTTTTTCAATAGGGACAGATTCACCGGTAATCGCAGCCTGATTTACTGAGGAATGGCCTTTAATGACTTGACCATCCATAGCAATTTTTTGTCCAGGCTTAATGATCATAATATCGCCTACTTCGATTTTTGAAACATTAATCATTTGTTCAACATTATTTCTTCTAATTAATGCTTCTTTCGGAGCAATATCCATTAGGGAACGTATTGATTGTCTTGCTTTATCCATTGAAAACCGTTCTAAAGCTTCGCTAATTGCAAATAAGATAACAACGATTGAGCCCTCAGTCCACTCGCCAATAATTGCAGCACCAATGATTGCAATTGTCATAAGAGATTCCATTGAGAAATTCAATTTTAATAGGTCTGAAAATCCTTCTTTAAACAAACTAAATCCGCCGATAATAATCGCTAGTATAAATAATCCTTCTGTTAATAGCGCATCTTCACCGTTAACTACTTGAGATCCTAATGCCAAAATAATTAAAAACAGTGAAACCAATAGGTTCCAGTTTCTTTTCACAAAAGGCTCTTTTGTTTCAATGCGAGGTTCTGTATCATGTTCGGACTGAACTTTAAGATTCTCAAAAGCTCCTGCAGCTTCAATTTCCGCAATAGTCGCTTCGCCTTCGATAGAGATTTTTCCGGCACCGAAATTTACTTTTGCATCGGTAACTTTTGGTATTTGAGAAACATTTTTTTCGAATTTTGCCGCACAATTCGTACAGCTCAATCCTTCAACCCGATAGACTTGTTTTTTTTCACTCATACTAGCACCTCATCTTCTAAATACAGTTTGGAATTTAGTAGTTGGACAAATTTATCATTCTTGATAGAGTAATAAACCAATTTCCCTACTTTCCGACTCACAACAATTCCATTTTTTTTCAATGATAATAAATGGTGTGAGGTTGTTGCCACGGTTGCCTCGATAGTTGCTGCGATATCACATACACATAATTCATCCTCATAACTTAGGGCGTAGATAATTTTTAAGCGATTCTCATCAGCTAAAATTTTGAAGACACTTTTTAAGCTCGAAATATCCTCAGTTTGTAACTTTTCTTTTCCTAGTAAAACTTTATCTTCATGAACACATGAGATTTCACAAATTTCGTTTTTCATACAGCTCCTCCTTTATTCTAATGGATATTTGAATGTAGTGTATCATAGATTAATAGAATAATCAAATTTTAATTTGAATATGTGAGGAGTTATATAGATTGTATGGATGCATCTATATAAGTAGTGATTTTCAAATTAGATTGAATCGAATGCAAATAATAAACTAATTAATTTGAACTGAAAGACAGAAGCATTTGACAAAACATAGATGATTATCTATATTTTTACATAAGCGCCGGCAGTTGGCATCTTAGTTGAAGTGCCAGTCATGTTACTGTTAGTTAAAATATCTAATCGCACAAAAAAATTGGTTCATTCAAAATCCATCAGAATTGTCTGATATCGGAGGAAATAATAATGAGAAAAATTTACTTTTTATGTACAGGCAATTCTTGTCGTAGTCAAATTGCAGAAGGCTATGGGAAAGCGATTTTGCCAACAGATGAATTTGAAATTAAAAGCGCCGGCATTGAACAACATGGGTTAAATCCCAGAGCCGTTCAAGTAATGGCTGAGGAAGGGATAGATATCTCTACGCAAACATCTGATTTGATCGATATGGATTATTTTAATCAAGCAGACCTAATTATTACGCTATGTGGCGATGCCAAAGATAAATGTCCAGTAATTCCAAAAGGGATTAAGCATGTTCATTGGGATTTGGAAGATCCAGCCAAAGCAACTGGAACAGAAGAAGAAATCATTAATAAATTCAGAGAAATTAGAGATGATATAAAAAGTCGTGTAGCGAATTTGCTAGATTAAGTAGCAACTGTCATCTATCTCGGTAAAAGATAAAAAGACGTAAAATGTCCTTTTGATAAATTGGAAAATTAAAGTAAAAGCCGTGCGAAGTGAAACATAAATCTTCGATGGCTCTTACTATTTTAAGAGAAAAGGATCTGCTTTTGGCGTAAAATTGGATTTATCTATCTGACATACTGACGAGTATTTTTTGACCCTATATTTGACCTTCTCAATCACATTTAAGTAGGTGTGACCGGCTTATACAATTATTCGAGAATCTAGTAGCTTAGCTAATTCTGGCCTTGAAACCCCTATTAGACAGCTATCCAGCCATCAATACGGTCTCAAATAAATAAGAGGGGAGGAATAACTCTAAAAAAGATTGATAAACTAGTAAGAAAATTGTATTCAACTACCATTCATCTTTGGTTCAAATTGGTTCAAGTAATATCAATATTAATCCTATTTTATCCATATCAAACTGTTTTTTAGATGTTTGTAATGTTGATATAATTGGATTTCTATTGATAGAAGTACTTGTAATAAGTACGAGTCACATCTCTAAACGTTAATTCGTTTATATGCAGAATATCAAGGCATCTTCCAATTTGGAAGGTGCCTTTTTTTATGAAGTAAAAAAAGAGAGGAAAGAAAAAATGAAAAAATATATATTTCTAATACTTGCAACAGTAACATTATCTCTGGCTGCTTGTAACGAAAAACAAGTTGTTACTTCTGAAAATCGTTCGACTTTTTCAAGCGAAGTACTAGAAGCGAGTGCAACGAATTCGGCGACTTCAGAAGTAACCAAAGAATCATTAATCTCGAGTGCAGCACTTGAGGAAGAAGGAATGAGTTTGAATACTTTTATAGAACAAGACAAAGTATTCGAAGTCACGGATTTCTCAGGCACGCCGGAAGTTGCCGAAGATAATACAAATAAACGGATCATCCTTTGGAAAGAAGGCGAAGTTGTCCGTTATAAAAGTATTTATTTAAAAACAAAACAAACCGTTAAAATTATTGAAACCGGTAAAGAAGGTCAGATTTATTACGGTGGGTTGTAAATTGTACCTGTGGAAAACTAAAGAGGAGAAAACAAAAAAACTTATCCACAGAATTTGTTGTGGATAAGTTTTTAATCACAGGATTTTAAATTTAAATAGAAAGTCGGATGATGTTTATCAATAGATTTATTTAACTCGTAATATGGAGAAGGGGATAGTAATTATTATGTAGATTTTTTAACGTTTCTCAGTTGTAGAATTGCAGTTCTTTTTAATAGTGGTAGAATCTTTATTAGATAGTGATATTAAAATTTAATCGAGTGCGCCGTAGCTATAAATCATAAATATGGAGTGATGGAATTGAATGAACTTAATGAAGGGTATAACATAGAGTATAAGGAATCAGTTCCGAAGAAACCTAGTAGTTTAAAGGCAGAAATCGTATCTTTTTTAAATAGTGATACAGGCGGAACAATTTATTTAGGTGCTAATGATGATGGAGTACCCGTTGAATTTCCTAATAAGAGTAAGCAATATAAAGAATGGGAGGAATTATTAAGTAATTGGGTGGCAACAGCATTTAGGCCAGAAGTTACGGGTTTAATCATGGTTGATCCTAATTGTACACCTTTTAAAATTTCTGTAAGTGCAGGTACCAATAAACCTTATTATTATACTGATGGAGAAGGAATGAATTGGAAAGGTGTTTATATTCGCAATGGTAGTTCGAAAAGGCGTGCTAGCGATTCAGAAATACAAAGAATGATGAATAGGCATATTGCTAATTCTTTTGATAGCGAAAAAATTGAACGAAATGATTTAACCTTTAATTATGCTGAACAAGCTTTTATAAAAGAAGAAATAAAATTCGATATTATTGGTTTGGATTTTAAGAAAAAAAAGACAGATCAATTCAATAATGCTGCACTAGTAATTAGTGATGAGAATCCATTTGTTTCAAAAGCAGCCGTTTATGAAGGATTAGATGTAGTTACTTTTCGAGATAAAAAACTGTTTTCAGGTTCTGTAGCAAAACAAATTGATGATGCAATTCAATATGTTCATCTAAATAATAAGGTTCAAATTACTCTAGGACACAATGGTAAGCGGATAGAAAATCACTCTTACCCGGTTGATGCAATACGTGAAGTAATAGTGAATGCCTTTGTTCATCGAGACTATACAATGAGTTCAGATATTAAGATAGAAATTTTTGATGATAGGTTAGCAGTTTCTTCACCAGGCTCTCTTCCAGATGGATTGACAGTTGAGGATATAAAACATGGAGCAAATGCCAAGAGGAATCCTATTTTGATAAATGCTTTGGACAAAATGAACTACATTGAAAACTATGGTTCTGGAATTCGTCGTATCTATTCTTTGTATAAGGGTTTTATGCGTCAACCAGAATTGATTGCAACGCATAACTTATTTACCGTTGTCTTATATAATATGAATTATAAGTTGAATAGTATGGAACTAAATAGCAACATGGTTTCGATTGTTCAATACCTTAGTGATGGGAAACTTGCTAGTCGTCAAGAGATCCAAGATGCATTAGATTTACAAAAAAGTTATACATCTGAATTAGTATCTAATCTGAAAAAAATCGGAATAATTGGTTCGGAAGGGCGCGGACCTGCTACTAGATATTATCTAATAGCGAATGACGGTAATCATTTCCAATAAAACTCAATATTTTTACCGGACGATTCACCGGACGATATGCTTTTAACCGTATTAAATCAACGTCTTATCTACCGGACGATAGAATTTTAATAAAATAGTATAAGAAGAAAATCCCTTATTTTTTCCGTCTGTGAATGCTAAACTAAAAACAACAAATATTGCTAAATAAGATTCTGCACTTTCTATCTTAAAATTAGGCAATTCAGTTATACTATTTAAGTTACAAGTATAAACTGGATTGGAGGAAGAAAGGTGAGCGAATCAAAAATGACTTTATATCATGAAATCCACAAGTTAAAGCGTTTAGGTTTTAATATAAGTCAAATTAAAAGGAAGGTTGGTGTTGATAGAGATACAATCAGAAAATATTTAGGGATGGATTATGAAGAGATGTGTGCATGGACAGCTACCTTGCAAAATAGGCAGAAGAAACTTGGCAATCATGAAGAAGTCATTGTCCAGTGGCTAAATGAGCACCCAGACCTATCTGCCACTCAAATTGAAGACTGGTTATTGGAAGAATATCCTAGTTTAAAAGTGGGTTCAAGTACCATTCGGATCAATGTCAATATTTGAGACAGTTTTTACGAGAGATTTTTCGAATAATTTCATTCATAGTGTTGTAAGTAACCCCTGTAACAAACAAAATAACAAACTAAAAAATAGTCGCAATTTACTAAGCGGCGTATGACTTTATCTTTGACACTTTTAAATATAGAAAAGGGTTTTAAACGTTAATTAAATCGCGTTTTAAGCCCTTTTTTAATTGAGCCGTTTTGTCGTAATTTTTCTTTTTTTGAATCCCTTCTTTTAAAAATTCCGAGTTTTTCAACTATTTTCGAAGTGTTTTTTCCTCTAAAGGCTCACCAAGTCCAATCCTTCAAATGTTAGACTGAAGTACCTAAGAATAAAAGTCGAAAAACGTCTGTCTTCAAGTGACATTTACAATATTGAATCTAAATTTTAACTATTATCTTAAAAAAACGAATAAATTTGTAACGAAATTGAAACTGGGGAGTTAATAGAGTGAAGGGGGTGAAAAAGCGTGGACTTCGAAGAAATGTATGATTTTTACTTTCGGGAGGTACATTTGTATATTCGATCTTTATGCGACAATGAAAGTATTGCTGAAGAAATAGCACAAGAAACTTTTTTTAAGGCACTGAAGTCGATTCATCGTTTTGATGGTAAGAAAGATATTCGGGCTTGGCTATTTACGATTGCTAAAAATACTTATTTTTCTTATTACAAAAAGAATCATCGACGGTTGTGTGATTTGGCTGTTTCTAATGAAAAAGAGGTCGACCATACAAGGGTTGATTTAACTGAACGCTTAACAAGGCAAGAAGACGCTTTTACAATCCACCAATTCATTCGGACGATGTCGGAACCTTATAAAGAAGTATTCTCTTTACGGGTATTTGGTGAATTATCGTTTTTACAAATTGGTAAGTTATTTGGGAAAGGTGATAGTTGGGCGAGGGTAACGTATCACAGAGCTAGAAAGCAAATAATAGAATATATGGAGGAAATTGAGAATGAAAGAGATTAGTTGTAATGTTATTCAAGATTTATTACCGCTCTATGTTGATGATGTGGTTAGTAAAGAAACAGAAGCACTGGTTGAAGAGCATTTAACACATTGTCCAAAGTGTCAAAAAGAGGTTGCACAGATGAAAAGAAAT
Source organism: Enterococcus lemanii (assembly GCF_016909125.1). Lineage (GTDB taxonomy): Bacteria > Bacillota > Bacilli > Lactobacillales > Enterococcaceae > Enterococcus_I > Enterococcus_I lemanii. The sequence goes on from NZ_JAFBFD010000047.1 coordinate 21,225, forward strand.
TTGTCTTTTCCAATAGAAAAAAAAGCACCACTAATGCAAGGTTTAAGCAAAAAATGGCGCAGTAAAAATCGGATGATTGCTGGAATCTCGGTTTTATTGACAAGTTTAATTTTATTTGGCACTTTTTATTTTATTTTCTATTTTGACCGATTGATTCCTTATTCTGATTCATTAATCAAAATTGAAAAACAAGAGAATGGTTATTTGAGTGCCCATTACTATGGGGATAATTACTTTTCGATATCAGCAACGGAACCGATGAGCGTTATAGTAGATGGACAAGAAAAAAAAGCAGTCTTTTTACATTATACAAAAACTTTTGCAACGGCGCACGCCAAACAATTCTTTCAAAACGAAGGTAGTCGCGATGAAAAGGATTTTATTTTTTCGTTGGATGATGAACAGGAAATTGATGTCGTTTATTATGCCGATTTTGATGCGATAAAGATATTTAACCAAGGGAATAAGTGGGAGCCGGTGTTAGAGCATGCAGAATTGATCTGGGAGAAGTGATTCTTTCAAAATGATGAACCGCTATCTGTGGAAAACCAAAACAACAAACAAAAAACCTTATCCACAATGTTTCCTGTGGATAAGGTTTTTCTCATGTGTGCCAGGCATGGCATTCATCTAGCTGGTGCAAGTCCAGTCGCGGGTAGTTACCGCCAAGCGTAGCGAACCACAAGCCGAAATCAGTGATGA
>NZ_JAFBFD010000048.1 GCF_016909125.1 Enterococcus lemanii
AAAGGTCATCCTCTGCGCGAGCACTCTTCGTTTTTAACATTTTTTTGAAAAGTAAATTATCTGAATATTCTTATTTTATTTACGCACCATTAGTGGTATTTTATACACAAAAAAACTACTAATCATCTTACACATTAGTGGCTTTAAGGTGTTTTCTATTTTCCTTACATCGAAATCTTAAAAAAATAATCTACTCTCGTTTTTTCTTCCACAATTTAATGTAATAACTTCCTACTAGAAATAAGATAGTCCATCCCAAGAAAGTGGTGCCTTTTGAAAGTAACATTTCCTTTTCACCTGTTTGTGGCAATTTGTTTTCTTGCTTTTGTTTTTGATTTTCACCATTCGTTTGAGGTAATCGTCCAGTTATTTTGATTTCTTCTTTGATTAGGGCTGATGGTTTTTTTGGTGTCTCTGGGACTTCCGGGGCTTCTGGAATCTCTGGGATTTCTGGGACTTCTGGAGCTTCTGGAACTTCGGGGACTTCTGGAACCTCTGGGACTTCTGGTATTTGGCCTTTAAAACACCCTAGATAATGCAATTCTGAGGAAGTATTATTGCCATCTAAACTGTTAGCGATTAAAGTGCCGTTAACCGCACTATAGCCCGAAAATTTAATATTTGCGTTCGGTGCTAAAACAGAACCGATTAGATTCGTCGATGCAAAGTCAACTAGTTTACTACTTGGATCAAACACCCATAAAATCCGATTCCCAATTTGATTCGTATTTGAATGGTTTAACATCGCCTCGTTTAGCCAAGTTGAATCAATATTCAATCGATTTCCTTTGACCTTTATGATAATGGTTTTAGAAGAAGAAATATCATTAAGATTCAAACTAAATCGTGTGTTTTTTTCATTCAAATCTAGTTCAAAAATATTCACTTCCTCTGCAATATCTAGCGTTAACCAAAAATGCTCTTCTCGAATCACCCCTGTTACAGGCATCTCCCACAACTTTTGGTTTAGAGCTTGCAAGTCTTCTCTTGCTGTCGCTAAAAATTGACTTGTTTTTTCTTTCCGAGTGAGTTCTGCACCAGAATTAGGTATTCGATCAATGGTTACTCCCTCTAATTTTTCTTGGGTAATGACATCGCCGTTTTCAATATGAATGTTATTTTTAATTTCTTGGCTAGCAATTAATGCAACGTTAAATCTAGGAATAACATAATCGATGAACTGATTCACTCCTGGTGACGTTCCTTCTTGGAAAGTCACGATTTTAACGTTACTGACTTGTCCTGTCGCAACTGGCCCGCCTGTTTCATTGAAATTTTCAAAACGTTCAAACAAAATCGCATTGAAATCATCTGCGCCACCTAAAGGATTTTCAGTAGAGACCGGCGTCCACACTAAGTGATCTGCATGAACTCTTTGATTACCGTCCACTCGAGGATAGATATTTTCTTCAAAATCCAATTGTTCTAAATCAGATGCTTCAACCAACGAACTCAAACCTAAAGTAACAAAACTAACAAATAGCGTGACTGCCACACCTACAAGCTTTAACCATTTATTTTTCAACACGTTTTCTACTCCTTACTTTACTATGATATCTATGTTAAAAGCAAAAACTGTGCCATTTTTTATTTCTTGAACTCCTCACCATTCTAATGTTTTGTTACCTAAGCAATTACACACTCATCTAGCCATAATCACACACTATAAAAAACATCAAAATATTACTTAAAATTTGTATTTCTCCAACGAACCCTTTATGATAGTTCTAAACAAGGAGGACGTCTATGAATTACTATGACCAACATTTGCATACTTTCTTATCTTTTGACTCAGAAGAACAATTTGAAAACTATTTGGCTTATAAACCTGATTTTTTTGTCGCTACCGATCACTTTGATTTAGAAAATTCCGGGACTGGTTTTAAAGACGATATTCCCGACTATCACATGCTCACGCAAAAGATCCTGCAACTCAATGAAAATTATCCAACTAAAATTTTACGTGGTATCGAATTAGGTGTGGTTCCTGGACAAGAGCAACGAATTTTAGATTATTTAGAAAAACACCCCTACGACTTAAAACTTCTTAGTATTCATCAAAATGGTCGCTTTGATTATATGGATGACCAAGTATTAACAATGGATAAGTTCGCGGTCGCTAAAATGTATTTCGATCAAATGGATCATGTATTAGCTTCTTTTCCTGTAGGTGATATTTTAACTCATTTTGAATATGGTTTGCGTCGTTTTGATTTTAGTGCAGAAGAACTTGCTAGCCATTTTGAAAAAGAATTAACTGCGATTTTTAAAAAGGCCATTGAAAGAGAATTAGCTTTTGAAGTCAATGCTAAAAGTTTTGGCCGCTATAAAAATGCACATTTATACCGTTACGCAATTCCTTTGTATCAAAGTTTAGGTGGAAAACTTTTCACTTTAGGATCCGATGCTCATGTTGCTGAAGATTATCAATTACTTTTTGAAAAAATGAGCGCTCTCCTGCGTGAATTTGGTGTCCACACACTTGCCATTTATCAAGGAAATGAGCGTTTTGAAGTACCTTTACCTTTTTCTTAAAAGTTTCACGTGGAACAAAAACGCGACGCCATTAGCAGGCATCGCGTTTTTCAATTTAATTCCAGTGTTTCACCAACCGCTAATACTTGACCAACTCCAGGAATAAGTTGAACAAACGCCTGCGGGTCTTGCTGAACAATAGGAAACGTATTGTAATGAATTGGGACTACTATTTTTGCTTGTAATCTTTTGGCCGCTCGAGCCGCTGCACTTGGTCCCATCGTAAAATTATCTCCAATGGGTAAAAAAGCAGCATCGATGGCATAATTTTCTCCAATTAACTGCATATCACTAAATTCCGCTGTGTCACCAGCATGATAAATGATTTTACCTGCAACTTCTAAAATAATTCCCGCTGCTTCTCCCATATAAATTGTCTGTCTACCTTGTGTGTAGCTCGAACTATGCAAAGCTGGTACAAAGGTGACTTTGCCAAACGGGAATTGAAAACTACCGCCTAAATTCATACCATGTGTGTGTTCAACACCTTGATTTTCGGCCCATTGACAAATTTCAACGATGCTAACTACTGTCGCTTGAGTATTTTTTGCAATTTTTATTAAATCACCAATATGATCATTATGACCGTGTGTTACTAAAATGTAGTCTGCTTGTACATCATCAACAACTAAATCCGTCAACGGATTGCCTTGAATAAACGGATCAAAAAGTAATTTGCTCCCGTCTTCTAACACCACTGTTAAAACTGAATGGCCATGATACGTGATTTTCATTGTAAGCGCCCCTTTACTCGTTTGATTACTTCCATCTTAGTACAAATAGCTACAAAGACCAAATGTAAAAGTGAATTGCGGTTCTTTATTTGTCTAGTATGGCCAGGCCAAAGTTAGGCAATGCTCTTAAGTTGCCTCTGATTGCAGAATAATTTTCACAACAAACGATTGCAAAAAGGTCAACTGAATAAAAAAACAAGCTGAACTTCAAACGTTATGCCCATTACTTGCTAAAAACAAACGCATAATAAAGCTGATTTTGTTCTCGCTACTAGCGAAACACGTGAAGAAAAAAGAATTTTTTATGAATCAAAAATCTTGACTATTTTTCTGCTTGTACTATTATTCTATTCAACTTTTTAAATCAGAATTTTCTGAATATTTAAATTATTGTTTTGCTTAATGATAAATATTATCTAAGAGAGGATTTGTTGTGTATGAACCAAGAAAAATATATTACATGGACCGGTCGTTTGACTGACCCGGCCGTTGCATTGTTAAAAAAGAAGGAAAAGTCCTCGTTTGTCCGACTAAAGTTGGCTATATTATTACCGTAACAGATAAAATTGGATTGGAGAGAAAGTTCTCAGCCAAAAATCGAAAAAGAAACAAACCCGGAGTCGTGCTGTGTGGTGCTTGAACAGCTGTTTGAGCTGGCAGATATGAATGAGGAAATGGCCGCTATTTATCAGAAATGTTGGGAGGAAGATGTCCTTTTTGGTACCATTTTACCTTGGAAAGACACTGGAAAGCAATATATTCCAACAGAAGGATCAGACGAACTAATGACAGATGTTCGAGGAACGAGTTGTTTTATCATAAAATTTGGTGTACCAGGAGAACAAATCGCACATGCTCTTTGGCAAGATAACAAACAATTACTCTTTGCAAGTTCAGCAAACCCTTCTGGCAAAGGAAATCGCGGGCTCGTGACAGGAATCGGTTCTCAAATTTAAAAGGAAGCAGATTTGATTATTGAAGGAGACGCGTACGTCGCTTCCATCCAACCAGATAAATCAATCGAGCCTCGCTATGAACAAGGTGTGATGGTTTCGTTTGTTGATAACGCTGGGAAGTTAGTACCAAAACAAGGAACACAACGTTCAATCTCACCGGCCCCTATTTTAATTCGTAAAGGACTAGATGTTGATAAGATTATGATGTATTTATCAGATACTTTTAACTCCTGGGATTATTGTCATGGTGAGTATTACTAAAAATTTGAAATTAAGATTTGTTCTTGCTAAAAAAGAGCCTCTAATCCATTCAATCGCTTAGGGGTTCTTTTTTTTTCAATACATACTACATACAATAAATCATTTATTTCGTTTTTTATGCTTAGCTAAAAACTTTGAAACGATCTTTGTCAGCCATGTACTCTTTTTCAGCTGCTGGCGCTTCAATCGAACCAAACGGCATTTGTCCGGTTAATTTCCAGTTTGCAGGAATATCCCATGTTTTTGCAACCGCTTCGTCAACTACTGGATTGTAGTGTTGTAAACTTGCCCCAATGTTGGCTTCGTTTAACGCTACCCAAACAGAATGTTGCGCAATCCCTGTTGAATGTTCTGACCAAATTGGAAAGTTATCTGCGTATAAGGCAAATTGTTCTTGTAATCCTTTGACTACGTTCGTATCTTCAAAGAATAAAATCGTCCCTTTACCTGCTGCAAAGCTCGCTAATTTTTGTTTTGTATTTTCAAAAGCATCTGCTGGTGTGAGTGGTTTTAGTGCCGCTTCTGTTAAGCTCCAGAATTTTTTGCTTGCATCGTCCAATAAAATGACTACGCGTGAACTTTGTGAGTTAAATGCGGATGGACTTTCTTTTACCGCTGTTTGAATTAAATCTGTTAATTCTTGGTTCGATAAAGTAACGTTATCTCCAATAGCGTAGATAGAACGACGGTTTTTTAAAGCTTCTAAAAATTTTGACATATATTTACTCTCCCTTAAGTATGTGTTTTTTTATTTCGAATTCGAACTAACAAGGCAGAATGAAGGCCGCTTTTTCAGGGGCTTTTTTTACAACTCATTTTTCTTTTATTACCTCGAATTCGAATTAATCATAAACCATCTTTTTATTTTCGTCAACGAATTAAGCTTGAGAAAAAGCAAAAACCAATTTCCATCCTTAGAAATTGGTTTTTGTCTGAGTTAAAATGGATTATAAAAACGGCCTACATTGACTTTAAAGAGCATTAAACTAAGCAAAAACAAACCAATCGCACTCAAAACTAAGAGGGTATCACGTGTCTTAAAAGGCTGTTCAACATACCATGTCCGTTCTTTTTTTTGCCCAAAGCGACGCAATTCCATCGCCGTGCTAATGGTTTCAATGCGATCTAAACTGGAGAAAATCAAAGGCACAATAATTTGAGCGGTTCCTTTGATTCTTTGGGTCAACTTCCCTTTTTTAGACATTTCAAACCCACGAGCTTGTTGGGCTTGTGAAATCGCAAAAAATTCCTCTTGAATGTCTGGAATGTAACGTAAGGCTAATGCGACAGCGTAACTAATCTTATAGCTGACACCGATTTTATTTAAACTTGAGGCAAAAGAACTTGGATTCGTTGTCAACAAAAAAACAAGGGCTAACGGAATCGTACAAAAGTATTTCAAAACTAAATTAAATAAATAAAACAGTTGCTCTTGGGTCAAAGTAAAACGACCAATCCCAGTGAAAATGACCGTTCGGCTGTTATAAAGTTGGACACCGTATTCTGGCTCAAATAAATAAACGGCGACTAAATTTAAGACTGAAAAAAAAGTAATAAATTTAATCACAAAAGAAATTTGATGCCATTTAATTTTAGCAAAAGGAAACAAAGCAACCGAAAATAAGCTAATAAAAAATAAAAAGCGCGTATCATAAGTCGTCATACAAGCGACTGAAACGAGTAGTAAAAAAAGTAACTTCGAAGTTGGATTTAACTGATGTAAACTTGTTTTGCCAGGATGGTAACCAAGTGTTTGGTGTTCTTTCATCGTCTTCCCCTCGCCTTCTCAACTGCTAAATACGTTTTGGTAAAGGCTACTGGAGCGTTTAAACCGATTTGCTTCGCAAAGGTGAATAAACTCGTTTCCTTTAAAGAAGCTTCCGCAATTAATTCTGGTGTCGTCAGCACTTTAAGTGGGCTTTGATCGGCAATGAGTTGGCCTCGATTAATAACGAGGGTGCGCTGGCTGTATTCAAGCATTAAGTGCATATCGTGTGTAATCATGACAATCGTTTTCCCCATTTGATTAAGTTTTTCCAAAAATTGCATCATTTCTGTGTAACGAGCGTAATCTTGCCCAGCAGTTGGTTCATCCAAGATAATCATTTCTGGTTCCAATACTAGAATTGCCGCAATGGTCACACGCTTTTTTTGTCCATAGCTTAAGGCAGCTATCGGCCAGTGACGAAATGGATACAAACCACAAATCGTTAAAGTTTGCGCCACTCGTTCTTTAATTTCAGCTTCTGAAACACCACGCAATCGTAGCCCTAGTGCCACTTCGTCAAAGATCATCTTTTGAGAAATCATTTGGTTCGGGTTTTGCAATACGTAGCCAATTTTATCGGCTCGTTCTTTAATAGAAGCTTTCGCTAAATTAGATCCTTCCCATATCAAGTCCCCTTGTGCAGGGATAAAACCACAAATGGCTTTAAAAAGGGTGGACTTACCTGCTCCATTTTGCCCGACGATTGAAATAATCTCACCGCGATGAATGGTTGTCGAAAGGTGGTCTAAAACAAGTGGATCTTGTTTTTTATAGCGATAGGTTAATTCTTTTAAAGTCAGTAATGGCGTTTTTTCTTTTGGACGTGCCGTTGGTAGGGACACACTTTTTTGCCAAGTCATCATTGCTTTATTTAAAGACGTCCCGGCTACTTGATGAATGTTCGCTAAATTTGAAACTTGTGTTAGATCAACGCCAGCTTCTTTTAAGGCAGTGACATATAGCGGTTCGCGAATCCCAATTGTCTGCAGTAAATCCCGCCGAAGTAATGTTTCAGGCGTTTCATCAGCAACAATTTCTCCTTCATTGAAGACTAGAATTCGATCGATGGCGCACTCTAAGACATCTTCTAAGCGATGTTCAATCATCAAAATGGTCGTTTGGGTTTCTTGGTGAATTTTGTCGATTAAATGGACTGCTTCTTTACCAGCGTTTGGATCTAGATTCGCCAGTGGTTCATCAAATAATAAAATCGGTGCTTCGTTAATTAATACCCCCGCCATTGAAGCACGTTGTTTTTGTCCCCCAGATAATTCTTGCGGACGTTTTGATAAATGGCCAGCAATGGCAACGAGTTCTGCCCATTTCGTCACTTCTTCTTTCATATTTTCAGAGGATACGGCATCATTTTCTAGTAAAAAAGCAATATCTTCTGCCACGGTTAAGCCAATAAACTGCCCATCGGTATCTTGCAATACGGTTCCGGTTTGAAAAGAAAGATCAAATAGCGACTGATCTTTGATTGACTTCCCATAAATACGGCAGTCACCTGTGATTTCCCCTTCATATTGATTGGGAATCAAACCATTCATGCAATGGGCAAAAGTAGATTTGCCACTTCCTGAAGGACCAATCACCAAGATTTTTTCTCCTTCATAAATCGTCAAATTTAAATTTTTCAAAGTGGGTTCGGCTTGACTATGATATTGAAAACTAAATTGATTCAATTCAATGATTGGTTTTTTCATTTCCTGCTCCTTTTTGATTCATTTCAAAAACAAAAGGCCGAGTGTGTTTTACTCGACCGATCTATTGTGTTAATCTTTTTTCAAACTACCTTGTTTAATCTGGGTTGCTGCGTAAGCTTTCATTAACAGCGTACCAATAATTCCTACGGCAATCATATTTAAAACACCAGAGACAATGCCTTGTGTAAAGACTTTTTTCGCTGGTTCACTGTAGATAATAATATCTAAAGCAGGTGCAACTAAGCCCCAAACAACGGCATTACCGACAATTTGGTAAAGATTAAACGTCAAAATTTCCGTTTTACCAAAAATGCCTTGTTTCAAGTTAATTTTACGGCCTGCGAACCCAAAAATCAAGCCAATTAAGCCCGAACAAATAATCCAACTCCACCAAGCACTCCCATAAGTGGTAAAGTCTTTTAATGTATGGCCAATCAAGCCAATTAAAGCGCCGGCAACTGGCCCATAAACAACTGACATTAATGCTAAAAAGGGATAGGATGTTTCTAAATTCGTATTTGGAACAAACGTTGGAATAACTGCAAAACGCCCTAAAATAACAAAGACGGCGGAACCAATCCCAATCGCAACAATCGTTTTTACTGAAAGTTCTTTTTTCATTTATACGTCCTCCTCAAAAATAATTTTCTTCGCTTTACGCATTTCAATCTGCCAATCAATGCCCGTCCCAATATGATATAAATCAGAAAAAGAATCTTGATTGACCGCTACCCCGATATTGACTAATGAGTTCACGTAAACAAGTGGTTCACCGATGTTCACATCGGCAAATGAACGCGCAAATTGTAATAAGTTTTGATAGACTTTTTTCTTTTGGTGGTAAATCGTAACTTGGAGTAAGTCGCCTTGCGTAATCCCAGCAGCTTGCAAATGGGTTAATGGAATATTCGTCCATAAAGAACCAAAACGTACATCGAGTACATCAATGCTACCGGTTAGGCGTTTATTTTCAACTTTCGCTTCTTCAATTGGTAAAGTTTCAATACTTTCTAGCGCCGTTACTTGCCCAAGTGCTTCAAAAGTAATCTCTTGACTAGCTAGACGAGCACCATTATAGGCATAAATATCCCGACCATGGAAAGTATGGCTCTCTTCGGAATGTGGCAAGCGACTTTTGACTTCATCGATTTCGCGAATTTCAGCAATGCCATCATAATGTTGAATGTGCGTCAATGTCCCATTATCTGGTGTAATGATGTAATGTCCTGAATTGGTTTTACAGGCAATACTTCGACGGGTACTACCTACTCCTGGATCGACAACTGAAACAAAAACCGTGCCTTTTGGCCAATATTGGACGGTTTGATATAAGCGATAAGAGGCTACCCAAATATCATACGGTGGAATTTCATGCGTTAAATCGCTAATCTCAATTTGGTCGCTAACCGTTCGAGCGACTCCATACATGGCACTTACGGCACCATCGCCTAGACCAAAGTCCGTTTGTAACACTAAATATTTCCCCATTTTTTCTCCTCCAACACCCTTTTTTTTCTTACTTGTCTATTATATAATTTTCGTTTTATTTTCACAAACTTTATGAATATTTATTCGATTATTCCATCTAATCTTCCCTTTTACGGCTTAAAACGGTAATTCTTGTGCCGTTTTACCGACATAATCGAGCTGAAAGTTTTGACCATCATAAGCAAATTTGGTCACCGATGTATTAGGGAAAATAGTTGTTGGCTGATAATTAGGAATAAACAATTGCAACAGGCCTTGTACAACAATCCCGTGACTCACAATTAACAAGTGCTCTTGTTGCTTTTCTAGTGCTTCATTCGCCACTTCTAATAAGCCAGTTTCTAGTCGTTGTTTAAAGCTCGTTAATTTTTCAGCCATTGGGTTATGGCGTTCATGATAGACATAACCATAGCGAGCTAAAAAGTCCGTTTGTGCATTTGCTAAAACATCGGTTTGGTGTAACTGGCTCATTCGATCCCAAAAATGCGCATTTTGATCGCCTTCATAAAGGCCGAAGTTATATTCACGAAATGCTTGTTTTACTTGGACGGGTGCGGGTGTTTGATGTTCGGCTAGCATCAGTTGTAACGTTTCTTGTGCACGCCTTAAATCACTTACATAAGCTTGATCAATAGGTAACGTGCGTAGCTTTTGGCCAAGTTCAATCGCCCCTTGCCAGCCTGCTTTTGTCAAAGGCGAGTCACTTTGACCTTGAACGACGCCTTTTGCATTAAAAATGGTTTCACCATGTCGAACTAAATAAATTTGAACGGTTTGCATGAAATAGCCTCCTAAATTTTATTTCTTTGCACTCATTGTACTTGATTCAGCGAAGTGATACAAATTACGCAAAGAAAGAGTAGTTTACACCGGGAGATTTCGTTATACTAAAGGTATCTAACTGCTTGGAGAGATGCTTGGTGAAAAACCACCAACATTTTTTTAAAGCGTTTCGCTCCCTTTTCGTTCTTTTGGGTGCTATTTTACTTTTTTATTCTTTTACAATTTATTCACCAAATGCCACTCGAATCGGTCCTACTTGATGTGTTAAAAATTAACTACCGCGAATGAGTCCGTGTTGGCTTTTTTTATTTGGTTTGTCGCTTATTTTTTTACTAGCAGTCGGTTGATTATTCGGGTTAGCGGTTGTTTTTTTGAACTGGAAAAAAACCGCCTTCAAACGTTTTGCGTTAGTCAAACAGGCCGTTATACCCCTTTTCCCAACTTTTCTTTTAGCAGGAGCGCTTAATAATGATGCTTTTGTGATGATACCCAGTCTGATTTCTTTTGTATCGATTTTTTCTTTTTTATTTAAAAACAATGCGAACCATTTACTACACTCGCTTTTTTTGAGGAAGGTGACTTAAATGTCTGAAAAAACTTATATTTTAGCTATTGATCAAGGCACGACGAGTACGCGTGCGATTATTTATAACCATGCGGGAGAAGCCATTGCCAATTCACAAAAAGAAATTACCCAATTTTTCCCAAATGACGGTTGGGTCGAACATAATCCCAATGAAATTTGGAACAGTGTCCAATCGGTCATTGCCGATGCTTTTATCCAGAGTAATTTAAAACCGGCGCAAATTGCCGCCATTGGTATTGCCAATCAACGAGAAACAACCGTTGTTTGGAATAAACATACCGGCCAACCGGTTTATCCAGCAATTGTTTGGCAATCACGCCAATCTGCTGCGATTGCCGAACAACTAAAAGCACAAAATTTAGCTACTTTTTTTCAAGAAAAAACTGGCTTAACTATTGATTCTTATTTTTCTGCGACGAAATTGCGTTGGATTTTAGACCAAGTACCTGGTGCACAAGCAAAAGCGCAACAAGGCGATTTACTCTTTGGGACCATCGATACGTGGTTAGTTTGGAAGTTATCGGGTGGCAGTGTCCATGTGACCGATTATACGAATGCGAGTCGGACGATGTTATTTAATATTAATACACTAACCTGGGATGAAGAGATTTTAACGTTACTTAACATTCCACCGGCGATGTTACCAAACGTAGCCTCAAATTCCGAAATTTATGGTTATGCAAAAAGTTATCACTTTTTCGGCAGCGAAGTTCCCATTGCTTCTTTAGCTGGGGATCAACAGGCCGCTTTATTTGGCCAAATGGCTTTTGAGCCTGGGATGATTAAAAATACTTATGGCACAGGATCTTTTATTGTCATGAATACTGGCGAGACTCCCCATTATTCCCAACACCATTTACTCACAACGATTGCGTATGTACTTGATGGAAAAATTACCTACGCGTTAGAAGGGAGCATCTTTGTCGCAGGGTCTTCCATTCAATGGTTACGTGATGGGTTACAAATGATTCAAGATTCCAAAGACTCTGAAACGTTAGCCAAGCAAGCGACTTCTCATGATGAAGTCTATTTTGTTCCAGCATTTGTTGGGCTAGGTGCACCTTATTGGGATCAAGAAGCACGTGGCGCGATGTTTGGTTTAACGCGACAAACCACGAAAGAAGATATCGCAAAAGCTACTTTACAAGCGATTGCTTATCAAGTTCGCGATATTTTCGAAACAATGGAAGCCGATACTGGTATTCGTATTCCTCTTTTAAAAGTCGACGGTGGAGCTGCACGAAATGACTATTTACTACAATTTCAAGCCGATATTTTAGACACCCCGATTCAACGCGCCGATGATTTAGAAACGACCGCTCGGGGAGTTGCCTTTTTAGCCGGACTGGCTGTGGGTTATTGGAAAGATTTGGCCGAGCTACAAGCCATTTTTAAAACCGGTAAAACCTTCACACCAAGTATGTCTGAAACCAAACGGCATGCCTTATACGCCGGATGGAAACAAGCGGTCGCAGCGACTCAAGTTTTTAAACCTTAAAAATAAACAAAACCTAGCAATAGATAGGCTGCTAGGTTTTGCTTGTTTATGGTAATTCGAGCGTTAGCGATTGATTATTTGGGGTGTTCGGGTCATTTAACGACTGTTCGACTTGGCGAGCTAATCGCGTGGAGGTTTCTTGTAAAAATTGGTAACCCGGGTCTGTTTGAATGGCTGCTTGTTCTTCAGTTGTTAAAGAGTTATGGCCCGTAAAATAACGTAGATTGGCCGATCCCACCATTTCTTTAGCTGATTGAATGAGCGCTTCATCTTTTATACCAATCCGGTACAAAGTGTTTTCTGCCATACTCGCACCAACGGCTTCATAACGTTGGACTAAATAATTAGGGTAATCGTTTAGATCAGGTTTTTTTCGTTGCGCTGCAGTAAAATAGGGTCTAGGATCAAAATTTTCGACTTCATAATTCAATTGATCGGGTTGCAACGTGACATGCGCAATATGACTTTCAGCAATGCTAAAAGCAGAAGTTGTAATTTCGTAAAATTTAGGTAAGGTTGGGCTTTTCGTAATATCTTGTAAATGAATATGACCACTAAAGGCCACTGGTACTTGATAAGTAGCGACTAAATCTAACACGTTTGAAGCATTGTTTAAGACAAAGCCTTGTTGGACCTTTTCGTTATGCGCGAGTACCTTGTGATGTAAAAATAATAAAGGGATTTTATTTGTTTCACGTGCTTGGGACAGTACTTGTTCGAGCCAAGTCAACGTTTTTTCTTTCACTCAACCTTGCGTGATTGGGGCTTCTTTGGAAAAAGTCTCCGAATATAAATTGCTATCGACAAAAACAAGACGATAGGTAGCTAAATCAACGGCATAGCTGAGTGAGTGCGCGTCTTGACTTACGCTAAATTCGTAACCATCTGAAAAAGCTGTTTTAAAATCAGACGGACTAATTTGGTGAGCCACTAATTGTTGGTCTTGGGTAAACTTACGCGCCCAACCATTATGAATATCATGGTTGCCTGGAATTGCAAAAACAAAAATACCGACTTTTTTTAAAGGTGCGAGAGTTTGCGTCATTTGATCCAGACTTTCTTTTTCACCATTTAAAGTTAAATCGCCCGTCAAAATTAAGCCCGTTGGTTGTTCGATCAATGCTTTTTCAACTAACGCTGCGAGTAAGTCTTGGCTATAACGTAAGTCTTTGCCTACTGCACCGGCTTCAAATTCTTTAAAAACAGCACTTTCCTCAAAGAGTGTTTTCGCAAAAAAATGATTATCTGAAATAACCCAAAAGTTCGGTTGTTCGATTTGTAATTGAGCCTCTAAAGTCGACTGGCTATGAACGGCTGTCGCTTTTTCTTGTATTTTAAAATAGAGAAAAAAAAGAGACCGATGCTTAGTAAGCTTAGCGTGAGGTAGCGTCTTCGTCTTTTTTTAAACTTCCTTCCTCCTTCTTTTCACAAGTCAAGATTGGCTTTTATTATAATCGAAAAAAATAAAACATTGCACGAAAGACTACTTCAATTCTTAAGTTATAGTAAACTAAAATAACTTAACTTTTTGTTCGCTAGTTATTTTCAAAAAAGTGGCGTAAAGTAAAAATAAGCCGTTTTATTCACAAACAATAAAATAGGTGGGCCTTTTAATTTGAAATAAAAAATAAAAGGCGAAAGAAAGGAGCTTTTATCATGTTTCCAGATAAATTTTTAGAAGTGTTGCAACATGAAGGGGTTGTCTCGATTATTACACTAGGCGCCACACCAACCGCTGTTACAAACACTTGGAATTCTTATATAAAACAAGGGACAGACTGTCTTTATATTCCCGCTGCCGGGATGCATAGTATTGAAGAAGGTTTAGCGTTAGACAATCAATTAAAACTCACGCTAGGTTCAAAGGAGGTCGAAGGAACGGTTGGGCCTGGTGCAGGTTTTCACGTAACTGGCCAAGGATTCTTTCTCACGGAAGGATCAATTTTTGAAGAAATGAAAGCAACCTTCCCTTGGTTGACCCGTGTCTTAGAAGTAAAAGTACAAAAAGTTTAACAAAAAATTTAAAAACAAAGGCGGTTGTGACTTTGGGTCATCACCGTCTTTATTATCATTTTAAGCCAACATTTGTTAGACTGATAGATAGACAAGGAGGTTATCGTTGATGACGAAAAAAATTATCTATTATGAACACGACCTAAAGCCCATTTATCTAGCAGAGTTGCAACAAATGGCACCTGATTATCAATTTCGCTCCAAACACACGCTCACGCAACCAGACTATCAAAAGGTTGCCGTCATGCTCGGTTGGAATAAACAATTTGGGCCTGAGATTTTAGCAACACCAAATCATTCACTCAAATGGATTCAAGCCAATAGTGCCGGGGTCGATGCGTTTGATTTTACGCAATTGGCACAAAACCAAGTGACGCTAACAAACGTCAGTGGCATTCATGCCAGTGCGATTACTGAAACAGTCATTGGGTTTTTACTGGCTCGTTACCGTGGCCTTCAAACGAGTATTCGAGCACAAAGTCAAAACCAGTGGGTACGGCACACAGAGATTGCTTACGACGAGTTAGCTGGCAAGAAAATGTTGATTTTTGGTACAGGGCAAATTGGACAGCAATTAGCCCACGTCATCACTCATCTTGGGGTCGACGTATATGGGGTTAACCGTAGCGGGCGACAACTCACGCCTTTTAAACAAGTTTTTGCACAAACGAACAGCATGGAGCAGTTAGCAAACTTTGATATTATCGTGAATATTCTGCCGCTAACACGTGACACAAAACACTTTTACAATGCGGCTTTCTTCGCGCAAACCAAACCCGGTGCTAGTTTTATTAACGTTGGTCGCGGCCCGAGTGTCCAAACGGCTGATTTAGTGACGGCTTTAAAAAGTGGGCAAATCGGTTTTGCTGGGCTTGACGTCTTTGAAGAAGAACCTTTGCCAAGTGAGCATCCGCTTTGGGCATTGGAAAACGTCTTGATTACTCCGCATATCGCTGGGCTTATCCGCCATTTCCAAAAGCACATCATGACAATTTATCGTGAGAATCTGACAAGCTTTTTAGCAACCGGGCAACCGAAAAAAAATATTGTCGATTTGACCAGTGGGTATTAAACAATCAAATTCAAACAACAAGCTATTAAAAAACCCCCGTCTTTTTTTAAGAAAGACGTGGGTTTTTTTAGGTTATTTATGCTAGTGGGCTAAATAAGTATTGCTCAACTAAACGATAGGTCGCTTCAATTGAATCGCGATGTGTTCGTTCGTAAGCATGACTTGCTTCAATTCCTGCACCAATTAAACCGTGTTTAACATCTGCTCCTGCACGCATGGCTGCTGAGGCATCGCTCCCATAGTAAGGGTAAATATCTAATTGGTAAGGAATTTCGTGGATTTGACATAAAGATACAAAATGATTGCGTAAATCTAAATGATACGGACCAGAGCCATCTTTCACACAAATCGAGACACTATATTCATCGGTTTGTTGGTCATCGCCCATCGCACCCATATCAACGGCCAAATACTCAACCACTCGTTCATCAATATTTGAGTTGCCGCCATAGCCAATTTCCTCATTGTTTGAAAATAAGAAACAAGTCGTATAAGGCAGCTCGCTTTGTTCTTTTTTGATTTTTTCTAAAAAGGCCAATAAAATCGCCGCACTAACTTTATCATCTAAATGACGGGATTTAATATAACCACTGGTTGTAATTTCGGTACGCGGGTCAAAACTAATAAAGTCGCCTACTTCAATGCCTAGTGCTTTTGTTTCTTCCGCGTTCGTCGTTTTTTCATCTAAACGAATTTCCATGTTGGTTTGGTTGCGTTCCGCCGTACCCGCGTCTTTGTAAACATGGACACTTGTTTGATGTAGTAAAATGGTGCCACTAATTTTACGGCCATTTTGTGTGTGAATCGTACAATATTCACCTTCAATCGCGTTATACGTGAAACCACCAATCAAATCGATTTTTAAACGTCCATCTGGTTTAATCGCTCGAACCATCGCCCCCAACGTATCAATATGGGCCGTTACAAAGCGGTGTTGTTGTTCGTTTTTTCCTGGTACCGTTACAATCAGACTTCCTTTACGGTTTTGCGTCGGCGTATAACCCATTTGCGTCAGTTCATCAGTTAAATATTCAATAATTGTTTTGGTGAAACCAGTTGGTGACGCAATTTGAGTTAAAGCTTTCGTTCTTTCTAGCAAGTTTTCCATTCATTCACTCCTAAAATGTGACCTGTCTTCATTATAACTGACCACCGATTGTTTTCCTATGGGCATTTCTTTTGTGCCGACTCAATTTGAAGATTCACGGTTGCGTTTGGCTAAAATGTCTTGCCCACCACCGACTTCAATGACCGAACCACTAATAAATGTTGAATTTTCTTGGCATAAAAAAGCGACGACCCGAGCCACATCGTCCCCAACTTCTACCCGTTGTGTCTGCTTAGGGGTGGTATTTTTTATTGCTTCTTCAATCGTCATTTCTTTGTAAGAACCTTTAATATCACCTGGACAAACGACATTGGCGGTAATTCCCGCAGCTGCCTCTTCTAACGCAATTGTTTTTGTCAACGAAGCAACCCCACTTTTGGCCGCTGCATAAGCCCCTCGGTATTGCCAAGCAGGAGTCGTGTTCACTTGATTAAAACCAACCGCAACCACACGTCCCCATTTGTTTTGCGCCATTAGTGGCAAAGTTTCTTGTAGCAAATAAAAATAACTATTTAGATTGCCATCAACCATCGCTTGCCACTCGTCTAAACGATAATCTTGCACTTTCTTTTGTTCTTTGATAAATGGGCCGGCGTTATGGACTAAAATATCTAAGCGGCCGAAAGCATCCCGTATTTTAGCTATCATTTCAGTGACGGCTGCTTTTTGACTGACATCGCCTTGTAAAACCAAAACTTGCACACCATACTTTTCTTCAATTAACTGCGCCGTTTGTTGCGCTTTTTCTTGACTATGGACGTAATTAAGCACGACATGGATACCTTCTTTGGCTAAAGCAATAGCCATTTGACGCCCTAAACCACTTGCACTACCCGTAATGAAAGCGACTCTTTTAGTCATTTGACTCCCCTTCTTTCTAGTCTTTGATCAAGGTTAAAAACTCCGCCCGCGAGCTAGCTTCTTTGGCAAAAACACCATGCACGGATGAAGTTACGGTTTTAGTACTTGCTTTTTTAACACCACGACTACACATACACAAATGTTTTGCTTCAATCACAACCATTGTCCCTAGTGGTGCTAACTCACTTTCAAGTGCTTCTGCAATTTGGGTGGTTAAGCGTTCTTGCACTTGAAAACGACGAGCATAACCTTCCACCATGCGAGCAATTTTAGAAAGGCCGGTCACTTTTTCGTTAGGAATATAACCAACCTGAGCCACACCAAAAAAAGGCGCAAAATGGTGTTCACACATGGAATAAAATTCAATATCTTTCACTAATACCAATTCTTGGTGTGGCACATCAAAAACTTTATCCAAATGATGCTTCGGATCTTCTCGATAACCTTGCGTATATTCCAAAAATGCTTTGACAAAACGATACGGTGTCTCTTGTAAACCTTCACGCGCAGGATCGTCACCACATAAATCCATTAAAGTTGTTAAAGCTTGTTCGACTTCTCCGACTTGTTCCATTTTTTCGGCTAAAACAAGCGGTGAATCAATCGTTTCTGCAAAATACGTCATGAGTAGTTGTTTTTCTTTGGTTTGATTCTCTTTTGCCATTTTTATCACTCCTTTTTGAAATGTCCCTGTTTTCATTTTAGGAATTATTTAATTTAATTTCAAATTTTCGGTACTTTTTATATACTTTTTTATATATCCGGCGTTTTCGAAAGCCTTCTAACGTGATTTTATCTCCTTAGAGGACTATACTTAATTTACATACCGCAATCCATTGCATAAAAATAATTAGGAGATGGTAAAAATGGCACAAAAAATTGTCGTCGTTGGTGCTTCTGTTGCAGGTTATAATGTTGTAAAAGAGTTAAGAAAAAAAGGTTATGATGGTGAAATTACTCTGATTAGTAACCAAGAAGTCTTACCTTATGATTTGAAACCGTTATCAAAAGACTGGATGCTCGATCAAACCGATTTGACACCCCCGATTTTTACCAGGGCAGACTATTATTCAGATAAAAACATTCAAGTGCAACTACAAACAACGATTGAGCAAATCAACCCCGCTGATAAAACGATTCGGACACAACAAGGTGCGTTGCTTGCTTACGATAAATTAGTCATAGCGATTGGTTCGACCTTACGTCGCTTGACGGTCCCAGGGGTAGAAGCTGAAGGGATTTTTTATTTACGTGACTACGCGCATGCTAAAAAAATGAAAGAATGGCGGAAAAACGCCAAAGAGTTAGTCATTGTCGGTGCTGGTTTTATTGGTTTAGAAATGGCGTCAACCTTTGCACAACTTGGACTAAAAGTGACAGTGATTGAACATGCTGATTATCCTTTAGGACGGATTTTAGGCAAAGAGGCGTCTAGTTATTTCCGAAAAATGCATGAAAGCCATGGCGTAACGTTCTTGACGGGTGAAGATGTCCAAGCTTTTGAACAAGATGAAAATGGTCGAGTGAAAGCGGCCTTAACTGCTAGTGGAAAAGAAATTCCTTGTCAAATGGCCATCATTGGCATTGGCGTTGTCCCAAATACCTCTTTAACGCATCCTGATTTAAAAGTAGAACGTGGTATTGTCGTCAATGAGTTTGGTGAAACTTCCTTACCAGATGTTTATGCTGCGGGTGATTGTACCGTTTGGCCTTACCATGGACAACAGATTCACGTTGAACACTGGGAGCACGCGTGGGCGCATGGCAAAGCAATTGCTCATAATTTAATCGCTGAAAAAAGTGAGGCTTTTCAAGTTCGCCCTTATTTTTGGACGGATGAATATGATCAAACCTTTGAATACTTAGGCCATACCTTAACTTGGGATCGAATCTTAGTGCGCGGCTCCTTAGATGAACGAGCATTTACACTGGCTTATGTGGATGAAAAAAACTATCCGATTGCGATTTTCTTTGCGAATAATAGTGAAAAACGACAAGAAGTTGCCCACTTTATGGACCAAAATCGCCCAATTGATGAAGTAAAATTCACTGATTTAAAAGTGCCTTTTAAGCAACTATAAAATAAAAAAAGCCACGCATTTGATTTTCTAATCAAATGCGTGGCTCTTTTTCTTCAAACAAATCGGCATAATCGCCTTCATACTTTTCTCGGAATTCTTTTGGTATTAGACCGTTTAGCTTTTTGAACATCTTTGAAAAATAATTCGTATTGTTATAGCCAACTTCCTCAGCAATTTCAGCGATGTTTTTTTCGGTATGAAGTAGCAATTGTTGGGCTTTACGAATACGAATTTGATTTAAATATTGTGAAAAACTACTTTGGGTTTCTTTTTTAAATAATTGTCCGAGATAAACGACGTTAATATGCAATTCTTCCGCTAGGAGACTTAAATTAAAATCTTGCTGCGATTCTTCTTGGACAATATCGACAATTTTTTGCACCATTTGGGAAAAAGGTTTTTCGCGATTGGTGGTTTGAACTTTTTGCAAAATCTCTTCTAACAAGGCATGTAACTCCATCACCGTAGGCTATGCCGAACTTTTTGCATCGCCTCGTCGTAAATCTCTCCGGCAATATTAGGGTATTGACGAGCAATATCAGAAAAAAGGAAAAAAGCTAAATAGCGTGCTTCTTCTGGATCATAGTGTTGCGCGACAATTGTTGCAAAAATTTTATCAAGTTCGGCATGGATGGTTTTAAGGTCACCAATCATTAAAGACTGATTGAATGCTAAAAAAGATAATTCATTTTTAGGTTTTTTTTGTAGCAATTGGCTTTGACTCGGTTGTTTTGAATTTTCATTAATAATTGAACAAATTTCATAATTATTAGACTCTTGAAACCTTTGATAGAACAGTCTTTCAAAAAGACACAAAAAAGGAACCTCCCCATATGGTACAATTAGGTTGTCTCTGACAGACACGTACTCACAGG
>NZ_JAFBFD010000049.1 GCF_016909125.1 Enterococcus lemanii
CTGTTTTTTTGTTATACTTATCCATGCGTTAGTCCTTTTTTATTGGTCTTGGATAAGTCATCCTTGATTCAGTATAAAGGACTTTTTTGCGTCTGGATAGTAATAATAGCAATTTTTAGTGTGAAAAAATCTTTGCACCACTAGTGATAAAATACTAATTAAAACCGATAAATCGTTTGGCAAAATGGCATTTGATCAACTTTTCTTCTAATAAAGTGCTAAATTTTTTAATTCACTAGAAAACAATTGGCTGAAAGCGTATACTGAAAAGAAAAGGAAATGGGGTTATTTATTTGTATCAAGCACAAGAATCTCGGTATGAAAATATGCCTTATCGTAAGGTTGGTCATTCAGGGTTAAAGTTACCTGTGTTGTCACTGGGGTTATGGCATAATTTTGGTGATGTGGATGCCATTGCTAATCAAAAAGCGTTATTGTTTAAAGCTTTTGATAGTGGCATTACGCATTTTGATTTAGCAAACAATTATGGACCTCCCGCAGGATCGGCAGAAAAGAATTTTGGTCGTATTTTAAAAGAAGAGCTCGCTTCTTATCGCGATGAAATGATTATCTCAAGTAAAGCTGGTTATTATATGTGGCCGGGGCCTTATGGTGAGTGGGGTTCAAAGAAAAGTTTGGTAGCTAGTTGTGATCAAAGCTTAAAGCGGATGGGGCTAGACTATGTCGATATTTTTTATCATCACCGACCAGATCCCAATACACCACTGGAAGAAACCGCGCAAGCTCTTGATTTATTAGTGAAGCAAGGGAAAGCTTTATATGTGGGCATTTCAAATTATTCAGCAGCAGAAACACGTAAGATGACAGCGATTTTAAAAGAGCAAAAGACGCCTTTCATTATTCATCAACAACGGTATAGTTTGCTTGAACGTGCGCCTGAAGAAGAATTATACGAGGTATTGGCCCAAGAACAAATTGGTGCGATTACTTTTTCACCACTGGCACAAGGATTATTGACCGATCGGTATTTAAATGGCATTCCGCAAGATTCACGGGCAGCTAGCCAAAACAGTCCATTTTTATCAGCGGAACGTGTCGAAGAAACTTTAGCTCTTGTCAAACAACTCAATGATTTGGCACAAAATCGCGGACAGAGCTTAGCCGAAATGGCGATTGCTTGGATTTTACAACAAGAAGTGGTGAGTAGTGTGTTAATCGGTGCATCAAAAGTGAGTCAATTAGACGCCAATTTAAAAGCATTAGAGAATTTAGATTTTACAGCGGAGGAAAAAGCTGTAATCGATCAACTTACACTTCGTTAGAGTGAATAGAAAGAAGGAATATTTTGATAGCAATCAAACCAGTGACCAGTCCCGAAGAAATCCAAATCCTTGATCAAGTGATTCAAGAAATTTGGCCAGAAGTCTACACTAAAATCATTGGTGCAGATCAAGTTGCGTATATGTTGCGCACTTTTCAGTCAAAAGAAAATATTGAACAAGATTTAACACGAGGAATGCGTTATTTTTTATTAATGGACAATAACCAACCAGTCGGGTACACGGCTTATGTGGATAAACCCGATGAAATTTATCTTAGTAAACTATACTTACATAAAAAAGTTCGCGGTAAAGGTTATGGCAGCCAAGTTTTTCAGTGGTACGAAAGCTCGGCGAGTGGTAAAACGTTACGTTTAAATGTTAATAAATACAATGAACAAGCCATTGCCGTCTATGAAGCACGCGGATTTGAACGTATCGAAGCTTGCCAAATTGATATTGGCGAAGGTTATATTATGGATGACTTTGTTTATGAAAAGGTCTTTTAAACAGGTGCTAAAAAACTGAGGGAAAATTAAAAATCCTTCAGTTTTTTTGTGACATTTTTGTTTTCGAAACGTTTAATGGGTGAAAGGGGGAGAAAAGCGTGCAAGGAAAAATACTGGAACAGCTTTACGAAAATTATGCAAAAGAATTGACGATTTATGCTTATAGCTTAACGAAACAAATGAGCGAAGCCGAAAGCTTAGTCAGTGATGCTTTTTTTCAATTGTCATGCCAAGAAAATCCTCCTCCAGCAATTAAATTTTGGTTGTTTCGAGTTGTGAAAAATCATTTTATTGATCAACAAAGAAAGAAGAGGCGGTGGAGATGGGTGCCGTTTTCTTCCCAGCAATCCGATGAAAAGCCGAATCCAAGCGAACAATTATTGCAAAAGGAAAGCCAGCAACAATTGCACCAAGCCATTGCACAATTAAAAGCACCTTACCAAGAAGTATTAATTTTGTTTTATTTTATCGACTGGCCGGTTCAAGTGATCGCAGAATATTTAAATTATAGTAATGGGCAAGTTCGGACTATTTTATATCGTGGGCGAAAAAAGTTAAAGGAGGTATTGAGTGATGAAAAATAATTGGCAAGAAGTAGCAGAAAGAATAAAAAATAAAACAGCGACACCAGAAGAACAACAAGCTTTTGAAGAAAAATGTGCAGAGTATCAATGGTTTCAAGAATATTTATTTGATGAAGACTGGCCAGATTTTTTGTCTGATCAAGAATCAATAAAAGAAGACGCTCTTTTTTATAAAAAAATAAAAAATCAGACACGTAATAAGCTCCTCCGTTTGATTCTTTTTATTTTAGTCAGTTTGTTTGTTTTAGGTGGTCTTGGCATTTGGGGATTTCATAAATGGGAAGAATATTATTATTTTGATGCAACAGCAACAATGCCTGAAAGTAAAATCCCTGATCTAATGACTTATGAATTATTATACGATGAGCTGTTTTTCCCTGATTTTCAATTGCGAAGTGGGCAAATAAAAGAAATCGGTTCGGCTGAATATCAAATTCATTATCAATATCAAAAACGATACCAAGAGACGAGTCAATCGCTCGAGCATAGCTATCAAATTGTGCGAAATGGTTTCCAACATCTTGGTGAAATGAATCCTGCTTTTACGCAAAGTACTTATCCTATGTTTTTAGCTGCTTATGAAAGTGAGAGTATGAGGGAAATGGCGAAAACACTACAAGAAAAAAACCTCGAAAAAATAACAGGATTACCGCAAAGTAGCAGTGTCTATGGATTTTTGACTTTCAAAGAGCCATTAAGTATGACGCAAATCTTTGAACAATTTGGTCTATCGGGTTGGTTATCAACAGAAGAAGCGACCATTCATTGGTTATCGGTTAAAAACAAAGCGACTTTTCAAGACCAAAACCAGGCATCAATGCGGATGATGGGGATGGATATGGGCGAAGGGGGTCTCTCTTTTCAATTTGAAAACACCGCCTATACCAAGCTTAATCAACAGTACCCCAAGCTATTTCCCCAAGCTTTTGTGAATAGTAAGCCTGCCGATACGCCGGAAGATTATGAACAACATTTTCAATCGTTATTAAACTATTTAATTGATCAAGCAGCGATGCTCAATTATGTTTCACTTCAATTAAATGGTGCAAAAGAAGAGTTTGAAGCCGCTTTGCAATATGTCCAAACAAATGGCGTGAAAATTGACGGCTTGTATTTCTCAGCCGGTCGCGATAAATTTTTAGAGCTAGCACAAAATCCGTTTGTGCTTACAACAGAAGTTTTTGAGACGACGTTGTTTAGTCAGCGATACTAAAAAAATCCCTCTATCAGATGCGATAGGGGGATTTGAATTGAAAATTTAACGTTCCAATGAACCGCCATTGCTTTCAATGACTTGTTGGTACCAATAAAAACTTTTTTTCTTATAGCGGTTCAACGTGCCTGAACCGTCTTGTTGCCGATCAACGTAAATCATACCATAACGTTTTTTAATTTCAGCAGTCGTAAAGCTGACTAAATCAATACAACCCCATGAAGTATACCCCATGATTTCCACCCCATCTTTTAAAGCTTCTTCCACTTGAACTAGATGATCGTTCATGTATTGAATTCGGTAATCATCGAGGACCGTTTTTGTTCCGTCTTCGAGTTCAACGAGTTTATCGACAGCACCTAAGCCATTTTCTACGATAAAGACCGGTTTTTGGTAGCGATCATATAACGTATTTAAATAATAACGCAAACCTTTTGGATCAATTTGCCAACCCCAATCACTCGCTTTTAAGTAAGGATTTGGTACGCCTCCAATGATATTGCCTTCACCCGCTGCTACATTAGGGTCGGCCGATTCACAAATACTCATATAATAACTAAATGAAATGAAATCAACCGTGTGTCTTAAATCTGCTAAATCTTGTTCCGTAATCTCTAGCTGGATATTATTTTCTGCAAATAATCGTTTCGTGTAACTTGGGTAGTAACCACGTACTTGAATATCGGAGAAGTAATAATTGTCGCGTTCCGTTTCAAGGGATTTTAAGACATCTTCTGGTTTAGGTGTTAACGGATAAACGGGCACCCCTAAAATCATGCAACCAATTTTGGCGTCTGGTAACAATTCGTGACAAGCTTGTACCGCACGCGCACTCGCGACAAGCTCATGGTGAATCGCTTGATAAATATCTTGTTTTGTCAATTCTTCTTTCGGTGTGTTGATCCCTCCACTTAAGAAAGGCACGTGGCTAATGGAATTAATTTCATTAAAAGTTAACCAATATTTGACTTTTCCTTGGTAACGTTTAAAAACGGTCCGCGCATAATGTTCAAAAAAACCAATTACTTGACGATTACGCCAGCCATCGTAAGTCCGAGTCAAATGTAGTGGCATCTCATAATGCGAAAGGGTCACTAAAGGTTCAATGCCATATTTCAAACACTCATCAAAAACCTTGTCATAAAAAGCTAGTCCCGCTTCATTGGGTTCTTTTTCATCACCATTTGGGAAAATTCGTGCCCAAGCAATCGACATCCGAAAGACTTTAAAACCCATCTCAGCAAATAGAGCAATGTCTTCTTTGTAGCGATGATAAAAATCAATCGCTACTAATTTTAAATTGTCTTCTGTCGGTTCTTCTGTTGGTGCCTCTAACCATCCTTTGCGTGTCACGTCTTGTCCGGTTAAGCCTTTGCCATCTTCATTGTAGGCCCCTTCTAATTGATTGGCAGCTGTTGCGCCACCCCATAAAAAATCTTTTGGAAAATGACTCACTGTTTTTTTTGCTCCTCTCTTTTTAAACTACATAAATCAAAGCATCTTGAAAATCCGCTTGTTCTAAGTCTTCTTTTGCAACGACCTCAATATATTGATCCGTATTCGTAATAATAATCGGTGTGACCGTATCGTACCCGGCTGCTTTGATTGCAGCAAAGTCCGCTTTTAGTAAAGGTTCGCCTTGCTTAATTTTTTGATCAGCAGTAACGAACGTTTCAAAGTGAAGGCCATTTAATTCCACGGTATCAATACCAACATGAATTAAAACTTCAATGCCACTATCACTTGTTAAACCAATTGCGTGTTTCGTTGGGAAAACGGCAGTTACCGTTCCATCAAATGGCGCAACGATTAAATCATTTTCGGGTAAAATCGCAATGCCTTCACCCATCATTTTTGTCGAAAAAACAGCATCGTTCACTTGATCTAAGGGCACGATTTTTCCTTGAAGTGGCGCACTTACTTTTTTAGGGTCACTACTACCTGAAGGCAACGTTGTGTCTTGGGTATCTGTTTCACCAATAGTATTTATTTTTGTTTTTACGGGCTCTTCTTTCCATAAAATCCAAGTGAAAATAAATGTTAAAATAATGGATGCAAAGGCTACGATTATCGCATTAATGATATTGCTATTGCCGGTGCTACCAATAAATTGAGGTAAAGCAACCAGTGATGGGACCGCAAAGGCATACGACTCTAAACCAGAAATCCCAACGTAAATTCCAGAAATTCCGCCTGCGATCATCGCTGCATATAACGGGGTTTTATATTTTAATGTAATTCCATATAAAGCAGGCTCCGTTACTCCGGCTACAAGAGCAGAAATCCCAGCAGCTAAACCAATTTGTTTGGTATTAGGATTTTTTGCTTTGAAAGAAACAGCTAAAGCAGCTGCCCCTTGCGCCAAGTTAGCCGCTAGCATCGCAGGTAACATTAATACGTCTGGTGTGGCAGGGGAAGCAATTAAAAAGAGTGGTGCAAATGCCCAGTGCATCCCAGTCATGACAATTAAAGGCATAAAGGCACTGAGTAAACCAAGCGCTAACCAACCCGCTTTCGTTTGTGTCCAAACAACGATGGTCGACAATCCTTCACCAGCAAAAATACCTAATGGACCAACAACGACTAACGCAATGAGCCCAGAAACAAGTAAGACAAGTAACGGTTGCATAAAGGTTTTCATAACAGCTGGGATAATTTTATTGAAGAAGTTTTCAATATACTGCATTAACCAAACCATGATTAAAATCGGAATAACAGAAGAAGCGTAAGAAGCTAAAGTAACTGGTAAACCAAAAAAAGCAAGTGGTGAACCATCGGCAACTAGAGCAGTAAAATCAGGATGCAACATAATACCGGCAACGGAAACCGCTAGCATTGGCGTCACACCAAATTTTTGGGCCGCAGTATAAGCTAACATAATTGGGATAAAGTAAAAAGGCGCATCCCCAAAAAAAGTTAAGACAGCATACGTTTGAGATTCGGTGCTAAGCAAGTGAATAAGTGGTAACACGATTAACAAAACTTTAATCATCCCACCTGCTAACATTGCTGGAACAACTGGTGCCATCGAACTAGAAATGACATCAACAATAAATGCCAAAACATTTTTCTTTTGCGTTTCTTTTTCCTCTGATACCTGGTCAAAATTACCTAGCTTTACAAACGCTCGATAGTAATTGTTGACGTCATTTCCCATAATAATTTGATACTGGCCAGCTTTACGCATCACGCCCATCACGCCAGGAATCTCTTTCATTGCTTCATCATCAATCAGTGATTCATCTTTTATTTTTAAGCGTAAACGCGTCACACAGTGGGTAGCGGATTGAACATTCTTAGCCCCACCGAGTTGTTGTAAAATTTCTTCGGCTGTTTTTTTGTAATCCATGTTTGATTCCTCCATTTTCTTGATTAAAAAAATAAAAGACCTAAAACTTGCCAGTAAGATTCCTTTAATGGCAAACTTTAGGTCATGCTCCGTTAAGGATAACAATCCTATTTGTTTTGTTATAAATTTTTGGTAATGCGACGAATATGCGCCGTTAAATAAAGTAATTCCGTTGACTGCAATTCGTATTGGTAATTGGCTTGTACGTATTCACCAATCTTGCGTGCACAAGCATATTCAGAAGGGTATTTATTCTTTAAAATGGTGAGCAACTCATCGTCCTCATCGTCATAATGCTCGCCTTTTAATAACCGTTGTGCAAAAAATTTGACGTGCGTAATAAAGCGGTAATAATCCAGTGAAGCTTCATCAAATTCGGTTCGATAATAAGTTTTAATGACCTCTTCAATTCCCTTGGTGATTTCTGCAATCTCATAAGCCAAATTATCTTTTTGCTCTAGTTGTGCATTGACAAAGTGAAGAGCAATGAAAGCTGCTTCATCAATTTCAAATGTGACACCTAAATCTTTTTTGACAATGTCTATTGCCTTTTCCCCAACAGCATATTCATCACTATAAAAGCGCGCGATATCCCAGCGTAGAGGGTTCTTTAAGACAATTCCTTCTTGGTAACGTAAAATTGCTGAATGGATATGGTCTGTTAAATTGACATAAATAATTTCATTTAGATTTTTCCCCAATTTAATTTTCCCAAAGTTAATAATTTTTTCAGCAACGAGCACATGCTCCAGTGGCACATTTAATAAAAGCTCGGTAAATTTATTTTGTGTGCCTTTATCTTTTAGTAAAAACGTCTTTTCAACTAAAGCAATATCCAGCACTTCGCCTTTTTTCTTACCAAAGGCGACTCCTTTTCCCATCAATAACACGTCAACTCCTTGACTATTCGTCGAAATGACCGTGTTATTATTTAATACGCGTTTTATGATCATAAAATTTTAACCCCTTACCTAGAAATAACCGCTAGAAAGACAAAAAAAGGCCATTCACAAACACAATCATTCCATTGTGTGGTAAATAGGTCCTGCTCACAGTGTGATAACATCCAGTATCATTTAATTAAGGTATGATTGCCTGCTTACCCGAAGTAATAACACCAATCAACAATGAAAAGGTTATCATGGAAAGAGTAAGATGTCAAATGAAAAGATAAATAAAAACGAAGCAATAATTATGATGCTTTCAATATCTGTAAATAGTTCAATAATAATCCGGATAAAGTGCATTGTATCCGTTTTATTTTCCTCGTAAGATAAAGGAGAACAAACAACTGAGGAGGAAGAATATGAAAATTACGCGCCTTTTAATCAATCACATGCAGCAACCAATTGGGATTTCGGATAAAGAATTGACTTTTACATGGCTAATTGAAAGCGATATCCGTAACACTAAACAAAAACGTTATGATTTACAAGTAGCGTTAGATGATCAATTTGAGCAAGTCATTTGGCATCAAAATGAATGGAGTCAACAATCGACCAATTTAGCGTATCAAGGACCGGATTTAGTTGCGAAGACCATTTACTTTGTACGGGTAAAAGTAGAAGACTTTGCTGGAAATGAAAGCGTTTGGAGTGAAACAGCAACTTTTGAAACCGGCTTACTAGATTCAGACCAGTGGAAAGGGCAATGGGTGACAACAGCTAATCAGGTGATCAATCAAAAAGACCAATCTTTTAAACCTTTTACAGGATTAAAATACTTTTCAGTCGATAAACCAGTAAAAAAAGCCCGTTTGTATGTGAGTGCTTATGGAATTTACAGCGCTTATTTGAATCAAGAAAAAATTGGGGCAGATTATTTTACTCCTGGGTGGACCGATTATCATCGACGATTACAATATCAAACTTATGACATTACCGAAGCTTTAGCGTTTGAAAATACCTTAACAGTCACAGTTGCGGAAGGTTGGTATAGTGGTTATTTAGGTTGGGAAAAGAAAAAAGATACTTATGGCAATTTTAATGCCTTCATTGCTCAAATTGAAATTGAGTATGAAGACGGCGAGCAAGCTATTTATGGCAGTGATGGATCATGGAGTGAACTTTCTAACCACTGGTTAAAAGCAGACTTATATAATGGCGAAATACAAGATTTAACGCACCAAAGCCAAACTTTAGCCCCGTTACAAGTCGTTTCAATGACAAAAGAGGTGTTAATTCCACAAATAAATGAACCCGTTCAAAAGCAAGAAGAAATTCAGCCAGTGGCTTTATTCAAAGATCCAGCGGGACGTCTGATTCTTGATTTAGGCCAAAACATGGTTGGTTGGGTCAAATGTCGAGTGCAAGGAGAAGCCGGGCAAATGGTGACCCTTGTTCATGGTGAGATTTTGGATAAAGATGGGAATTTTTATCGTGACAATATCCGTGATGCACAGCAAAAAGATCAATTTATTTTAACGGGAGAAATCGATACATTAGAGCCGAATTTTACCTTTCATGGTTTCCGCTATGTCGAATTAATCAATTTTCCAGAGACCATTAAAAAGGAAGATTTTGTCGGTATTGTGTTGCATTCGGCAATGCCAGAAACAGGTTATTTTGAAACATCAGACCCATTACTGAATCAGCTACAGCACAATATTTTATGGGGCCAAAAGGGGAATTTCTTAGATGTACCAACAGACTGCCCACAACGAGATGAACGTTTAGGCTGGACGGCAGATGCGCAAATTTTCTTCCCAACGGCAAGCTTTAACATGAACACGTACAATTTTTTTAGAAAATGGTTAAAGGATTTACGCGATGCCCAATTAGAAAGCGGGGAAGTTCCGTTTGTTGTACCAGATGTTTTAAAAGGGGTATTTGCAAATAACGCTTCAAAAACTACCGCAGTTTGGGGCGATGCCGCAACAATTATTCCGTGGGAAATGTACCAACGTTTTGGTGATAAAGCGATTTTACAAGAGAATTATGAAACGATGAAACGATGGGTGGACTATATTTGTGGGCAAGGGGCCGAAGAATTTATCTGGGATACCGGTATGCAACTAGGTGATTGGTTGGCATTAGATGCAGAAGAAGGAAGTTTTTCAGGTGCAACCGATGAGGCTTTAATTGCGACGAGTTATTTTGCTTATTCAGCTGAAATTGTTGCAAAAACAGCAAAGGTTTTAGGAAAACACCAAGACTACAAAGTGTATCAACAAGTCCACGATAATGTAAAAGAAAAAATGCATGAAAGATTCTTCACGCCAGCAGGTCAATTGATTTCAGATACTCAAACCGCACATATTATCG
The DNA here is from genome assembly GCF_016909125.1 of Enterococcus lemanii. GTDB lineage: Bacteria > Bacillota > Bacilli > Lactobacillales > Enterococcaceae > Enterococcus_I > Enterococcus_I lemanii. The sequence goes on from NZ_JAFBFD010000049.1 coordinate 10,199, forward strand.
TGTTGTTGTTCCACCTATATCCAATTGATGCAAAAGACAAATTAGTGCAACGTTTAATTGAATTGATTGAATTAAAAGAGAAGCATTTAGACACAGGCTTTGTTGGTAGTCCATACATTTGTCAAGTATTAGCTGAAAACGGGGCAATTGATTTAGCATATCATTTATTATTTAACCGTGATTTGCCTTCTTGGTTATATCAAGTTGAAAAAGGAGCAACCACTGTTTGGGAACATTGGGATGGGATTAAAGCAGATGGCTCATTTTGGGACGAGGGCATGAACTCTTTTAACCACTACGCTTATGGTTCAATCGGCGCTTGGATGTACGAAACCATTGGCGGAATCAAACCAAAAACACCCGGTTACCAACAATCTATTATTGCACCGAAATTAAATCAACAATTAACACAAGCAACAACACGCTTTAAGACGTTATATGGTGACTTAGAAAGTGCGTGGTCAGTGAAAGATAATGAATTAACTTTCGCCGTAAAAGTTCCAGCGAATACGGAAGCCGAAATAGTGTTGCCAAAAGTTTCTAATCTTATGCTTGTTCAAAGAGAAATTGAAGCAAGTTGGCAACCAATACATGTTGGAGAACAAACCGGAGAAAGCATCGTTGATTTAGGTATTGCAAGATTTAAGGTACATCAAGAATTATCGAAACCGGTTCATTGTCAAAAAGATGAATTACTTGTTTTTGTTGGATCTGGTCAGTATGAAATTACTTATCAACTAGGAAATGAGGCATAAAGATGAAAAATAAAGGTTTTTTATTTAAATTATCACTATTATCAATTTCTTTGTTATTAACATCGGCCAATGCGATTTCGATGACGATTCCACAAATTCAAGCGGCTTTTCCTAATATTAGTGCCACTACTGTTGAATCGTTAGTGACTATTCCTTCATTTACTATGATGGTTTTTGTTTTGTTAAGTGGTTTTATTTCTTCAAAAATAGGCAGTAAAAAAACAGTTTTAATCGGTTTGATTTTAACGTTAATTGGGGGAGTCATTCCCGTTTTTGCGCTTAATTTTACGACAATCTATTTTGCTCGTTTTATTTTTGGTGCAGGCTTAGGATGTTACAATTCACTAGCGGTTAGCTTGATTAATGATTTTTATGAAGGCGATGAAAAACAAGATTTGATTGGTTACCAAAGTGCGATGCAGAGCTTAGGCTCAAGTTTAGCAACTTTTATCGCAGGGATTTTAGCTGTTTTTAATTGGCAATATGCGTTTTCTGTTTACTTTTTAGCCATTCCAGTCATGGTGTTGTTTTATTTTGTCGTTCCAGAAACAAAACAAGTAACACAAAATACTCAAAAAGAAAAACAAAGAATGAATATGTCAACAATTTTTTATACATTGTTATTATTTACTTTGCTATCTTTAGCAATGATTGTTTTCACTAAAGTTGGTTCACTAGTCAGTGAGGCTGGGATGAGCAATTCTAATTTACTTGGTACAGCGCTATCGTTAATGACATTGGCGGGTTTTATTAGCGGCTTGTTGTACGGTAAAATTTATAAAGTATTTAAAACATTTACACCAGTAGTTGGCGGGGTCATTTCGACTTTAAGTTTCTTATTATTAGCCTTTGCTCCAAATATTTACGTGGTTAGTTTATCTGTTATTTTAATGGGATTTTGTCAGTCCTTATTTATTCCATATATCTTTGGGGCATTACTAAGTTCTGCACATGAGGGGTCACAAACACTAGCCATTTCGGTAGGAATGGTGGGTTCGAATTTAGGATCTTTTGCTTCTCCTTATTTAATAGCTTTTATCATGAATTTATTTGGCCGTAAAGATGCGAGTTTTGCTATTTTAATTGCAGGAATTGGGTTCTTAATTTTAACAGCTATTTTTTTCTTTGATATTGTCCGAAAAAAAGAACGAGTTCAACCGGATAAGGTCATTTCTTAAATGGAAAACTTGGGATAGTACATCTATCCCAAGCTTTTAGTTGTTAAGAGTTGCTTTCGTAATTTTTTTGGCGTGAGTTGGTATTTTTTCTTGATTTGTCGGTAGAAGTAACTAGTGGAATTAAAACCAGAAACTTCAGCGATTTCATCAATGGTGAGGTCTGAAGTTTTTAATAAGTCAGCAGCAACTAGCAATTTTTTTTCCAGGACAGTTTCTTGAAAGTTTTTGCCGGTCACTTTTTTTAAAGTATTGCTGATGTAATTACCACTATAATTAAAAACTTGTTCTAAATCTGACAAGGTAATTTCTAAATAATGTTTGTCGATATAATCTAAAACAGTCATAGAGTCTAATTTTGTATTTTGATTTTTTTGGCTTGTTACTTCACGATAAATTCGCATTAATTCAGATAAAATAAGTTGTAAGTATTGGCCGACAAATTTATCAGTTTCGGCTTCGTTTGACCAGTATTCACAAAGCATTAGCTGCACTTGTGTATGGATTTGAGGCGCTTTTTGGGTGTCAAATACCATATAATTATCGTGTATTGCTTGTTCGCTAAAGGCATCAGATAGGAACTTTCCAATTAAGCTTTGATCTTTTTCAAGTTGATATAAAAATAATGAAGAAAAAGTTTGATCGTTTAATAAAATATTGATTAAAATATCTTTTTCGCCAAGCGGTTCAATCGCATGGGCCACATCACGATCAAGTACGAAAAAAGAACCAGTTGATAAATGAACTTTTTTACCGTTGACATACTGAACACACTCACCGGCATAAACATAATTAATCTCGATAAAATCATGAAGATGCTCAACCATTGAGGCAAAGCGATTGTGTTTACTTAAATAGAGATTACTTTCTTTGAAGAAAGCACTTTTAGGAAAACGAATTTTACCACGATCTTTATCAAAAAAATTATTAATTTGATATAATTCATCAATATCGTTGAAACTCTCCCCTGTTTGATATTGTACCTGCTCAAAAATATTCGGTGTAAATAAAAAAGCATCTAAAGTTGAGATATCCATCTGAAGTAACCTCCCTAAAGTAAGTTCTATTAGCAATGTACCATAAAATTAGATAAATCACATAAGTAAGAAGGAAAAAGAAATGAAAAAATATTTAGCAATTGATATTGGTGGCAGTTTTGTCAAAATCTCTCAAATCGATCATTCTGGTAATATTTATAATCATAAAAAGGTAAAAACACCGACGTCACTTCTGGCTATGACCCAATTAATTGAAGAACTCGTGGAAGAATTAAATACGGAAATTAAAGGTGTGGGCATTAGTTGTCCTGGGCGCGTCGATATTCAAACCGGGACGGTGTATAACGGCGGAGCATTACCGTATTTACATGAATTCTCTTTTAAAAAATTAGTAGAAGAAAAGTATGACATCCCGTGTGCTGTTTGTAATGATGGAAAAGCCGCTGCTCTTTCTGAAATGTGGCTAGGCAACTTAAAAGGAATACCAAATGGGGCTGCGATTGTTTTGGGGACGGGTGTCGGTGGTGGTTTAGTTGGCAATGGTGAGATTTTACAAGGGAGCCATTTCCAAGCAGGAGAATTAAGCTTTATGCCTCGTCAGGCGCAAGGTGCTCAGACCGAAGAATTAATTGGTTTTACTGCTTCGGCGGTAGCCTTTGTTCAAAAAGCAGCACTTCTTCTTAAGTTAACTGATCTAGATGATGGAAAAAAAGTTTTTGCCGAAATTTTGACGGGGAAAAATGAAGCGTTACAAGCTCTATTTTCAACCTATTGTCGAGAAATCGGACATATTATTTTAAATTTACAAGCCATCTTAGATATTGAAAAAGTTGTAATTGGCGGTGGAATTAGTGCCCAACCAATTTTAATTGAAGAAATTAAAAAACAATACCAATTTTTAAGAAGTCAATCTGAAATGCTAGCAAGTAGTTTTGCACCAATCACAATTGAAAAATGCCGTTTTGGCAATGAAGCCAATCTTTTAGGAGCCATTTATCAGTTATTATTAAATTTAGAAAAAAATAAAAGACATGAGTGATTTTACTGAATATTTTTCACGAGAGTGCGCTCTTCCAATGAAATAAAGATTAAACTGTTTAAAAATCGTTTGACAGTATGAAAAGGCAACAAGTCGTGGCTATTTTGAAAACCATATTTAAAGCAAAACAAATCATTCCCCTTGACAAAAGCTTTGATTTTCGCTAAAGTGACTGTAATTTCATAGGAAACGTTGATGAGAAGAGTAGCATTGGATTTTGTTAAAAGAGACCTCGGCTTGGTGAAAAAGAGGAGCAAATGAATCTGTGAAGATGAACTCAGAGTTTTTCTTTTGGTTTACGCTAAAAGAACGCAACGCCTGCGTTAAAAGGCCAGGTTTTTTATGAACCGTTGAGGTGTCACTTTTTTTAGTGACATAAAATTGGGTGGTACCACGAAAATTTTCGTCCCTTTGTCGCAATCGCGCGGCAAAGGGGCGTTTTTTTATATTTTTTATCATTTGAAGGAGGAAGAAAGAATGGCAGAAGTTGAAAGTTTTACACTGGATCATACAAAGGTGAAGGCACCTTATGTTCGCTTAATAGCAGAAGAAAAAGGGGCAAAGGGTGATGTGATTGCCAATTATGATTTGCGTTTTTTACAACCAAATGAAAAAGAAATGCCAACGGGTGCGATTCATACGTTAGAGCATTTATTAGCCGATTTATTACGTGATCGCTTGGACGGGATTATTGATATTTCTCCATTTGGTTGTCGGACAGGTTTTCATTTAATCACGTGGGGCGTTTATCCACCGGCCATCGTTGCAAAAGCTTTAACGGAAGTGTTAACGATTATTGCTAACGAAACGGTGTGGGAAGACGTGCAAGGTGTCAGCATTGAAAGTTGTGGTAATTACCGCGACCATTCTTTATTTGGCGCCAAAGAATATTGCAAACTTGTTTTAGAAGCAGGGATTAGTGAAGATGCTTTTGAACGAAAAGTCGTAAAATAAACTTTCGTCTGGTTAACGAAAGAAAAAAGGAGACTGGAAAAATGAAAAATAAGGTGAAATATTTATGGTTAGCACTAAGCGTGGTTGCTTTAAGTGCGTGTGGTCAAAAAGCGAATTCTGATTCAGAAAAAGAAGTAGTAGAAAATGAAAAGGTAGTCGTGGCCTCGGTGGGTTCGGATGCGGAAATTTGGAAATTTATTGCCAGTTCTTCAGCCGCAAAAGAAGCTGGACTTGAAATTGAAGTCAAAGAAATTACGGGTGGTCCGATTACGAATCAAGCAACCGCAGATGGCGATGTTGATGCGAACGCCTTTCAATCGATTGGTTATCTTGAAAGTTTTAACGCAGACAACGTCATTCAACTTGCGCCAATCGCTGCGACTTATGTTGAACCAATGGGCATTTATTCGGATAAATTTGCCTCGATTGAAGAAATTAGTGAAGGCGTGACCGTTGCGTTAGCGGATAATCCGTCGAACACGACACGCGGCTTACGTCTTTTAGAAACGGCGGGACTCATTCAATTAAAAGCCGATTTTGACGATGGCGTTGGTACACCAGATGATGTGATTGAAAATCCTAAAAAGCTGCAATTTACTTTAATTGATGATTTAACCGGTCCACGGATTTTACCCGATGTAGACCTTGTCTTAATTGGCAATACCATTGCATTAGAAGGTGGGTTGAATGTTTTGCAAGATTCGATTTTCCATGAAGAAGCAGACACCGCTTTAAGAGCTACCGTTAATGTACTAGCAGTGAAAGCCGATCGAGCAAGTGAGGAAAAATTAATAAAATTGGGCGCACTTTATCATGACCCAGAAGTTCAAGCATTCGTGAACGAAAAATTTGATGGAACAAAAGTAGAAGTGAACACGGATATTGCAGATATTTGGGGGAATTAACGTGAAAATAGCAATCATCGCTGCCATGACAGAAGAGCTCGCTCCTTTTCGTAAGCATTACGCAAGTGAACAAATTTGGCAAAAAGGTAAAACGAGTATTGAAAAAGTCAACGAACAACTCTATCTCGTCGCCTCTGGTATTGGCAAGGCAAACGCGAGTGCGACGGCTGCTTGGCTGAATGAAAAAATCAAACCTGATTTAATCATTAATACTGGCACGACCGGTTCATTTTCAAGCGAGCTTGCTTTAGGAAGTGTCATTTGTAGCCAAGAATTTGTTTATAGTGACGTAGATGCGACTGGATTTGACTATGCTTTTGGTCAAGTCCCACAAATGCCGGCTCGTTATTTTGTTGCTTCTTCGTATTTAAAACTCGTTGAAAAAATCAGTCAAGAAAAGCGATTAAACGTTGCCTTTGGTACAATCGTCACAGCCGACTCTTTTATGAGTGATATCGAAGCGGTCGAAAAAATCAAAAAAAGATTTCCAACCGCACTTGGATCAGACATGGAGAGTTGCGCGATTGCCCAGGTTGCCGCGTTTTATAATATTCCTGTCTTAAACATTCGAGGCGTTTCGGATTATGTTGGGCAAAACGCACCTGACACGTTTGATGCGACAGTTGATCTTGCTTCTAACCAAGCGTTTGAAGTGGTGAGGGCTGTGGTGGATGTGGTTTTGGGGAAATAGCTAAACTACACTTTATAGTGAGGTATTTTGAAAGAACGAAATTGTCAAAAATCAGGCTACGTTTCAAAGGAGAAATGTGACCTGATTTTTGTGCTTTTTCGGCATCATACTTAAGCGAATCACGCTATCTGTTACAAGTTATTGCGTGAGATTTATTCTATCCGCCTCTGTTATTTCTCGAAGGACGCGACAAGGATTCCCAGCGGCAATCACATTGTCGGGAATTGATTTGGTGACCACACTACCTGCACCAATAATTGAATTTTTTCCAATACTTACCCCCACTAGTGGTGCAAAGATTTTTTCACACTAAAAATTGCTATTATTACTATTCAGACGCAAAAAAGTCCTTTATACTGAATCAAGGATGACTTATC
>NZ_JAFBFD010000050.1 GCF_016909125.1 Enterococcus lemanii
AGAAGCTAGCAACCTTGATAGCAGTGCTTTTTTAAGTATTTCTTATTCTAGTGGCTTTTTCTGAAATTTTTATGCATTTGATATTGCAATTTAGCAAACATAAAAATGTGGTGGAAATATTTGTTTTTTTAGCAAAAAATAGTTGAAATTTATTTTTATTTTGCTATAATGTTTTGAGTGTGCGTTTTAGTGAAAGCACATGGTAACAAAGTGGGAGGAGAAATTTGGATCTCCAATTAACCACATCACGGACTCAAGGAGGTATGTCTCGTGGCAAAAAAAGTTGAAAAAATCGTTAAATTGCAAATTCCTGCAGGTAAAGCAACACCAGCTCCACCAGTAGGTCCTGCATTAGGTCAAGCGGGCGTTAACATTATGGGATTCACAAAAGAATTCAACGCACGTACAGCAGATCAAGCAGGTTTGATTATTCCGGTTGTTATTTCTGTATACGAAGACCGTTCATTCACATTCGTTACAAAAACACCACCAGCAGCTGTTTTACTTAAAAAAGCAGCAAATGTTGACAAAGGTTCAAGTACACCAAACAAAACAAAAGTTGCTAAAGTAACAGCAGATCAAGTAAAAGAAATTGCTGAACTTAAAATGGAAGACCTAAACGCAGCGACTGTTGAAGCCGCAGTGCGCATGGTTGAAGGAACTGCACGAAGCATGGGGATCACTGTAGAATAATTTTTACGACCCTAAGGAAGTAGCTTCTCAGATTGGTACTGTATTGAAAAATATAGGATACGTGGGAGGTTCTACCGTTATAACCACATAAGGAGGAAACACAAAAATGGCTAAAAAAAGCAAAAAAATGCAAGAAGCATTAAAAAAAGTTGATGCAACAAAAGCTTATTCATTAGAAGAGGCAGTAGCATTAGCAAAAGAAACAAATATTGCAAAATTTGACGCAACGGTTGAAGTTGCTTATCGTTTAAACGTAGACCCTAAAAAAGCGGATCAACAAATCCGTGGTGCGGTAGTATTACCAAACGGAACAGGGAAAACACAATCAGTTTTAGTATTTGCTAAAGGTGAAAAAGCTAAAGAAGCAGAAGCAGCGGGCGCAGACTACGTTGGTGAAGCAGACTTGGCTCAAAAAATCTTAGGCGGATGGTTTGACTTTGACGTTGTTGTAGCAACGCCAGACATGATGGCTGAAGTTGGTAAATTAGGTCGCGTTTTAGGTCCAAAAGGTTTAATGCCTAACCCTAAAACTGGTACGGTAACAATGGATGTTACAAAAGCAGTTGAAGAAGTAAAAGCTGGTAAAGTAACATACCGTGTAGATAAAGTTGGAAATATCCATGTTCCAATCGGTAAAGTATCATTTGATGATGCAAAATTAGTTGAAAACTTCAAAACAATTCATGACGTATTGCTAAAAGCAAAACCAGCTGCAGCAAAAGGTCAATACATGAAAAATATCACGGTTACAACAACATTTGGCCCTGGTATCCATGTAGACGAAACTTCATTTTAATTTAAATTAAAAAATAGTTGACTTAGTTACCTTATCTATGGTAAGGTAACTAAGGTTAAATATTAACTGTACCGAAGACAGTAGGTGACCATGGTCATAATTCCTACCGAGGACGTTTATTGAGATAATCAATAGTCCCTCTATGTCTGCGGTGGCATAGGGTTTTTTGTGTTTTACAAGTAACCCTTCCATCAAAATCAGGAGGTGAAATTTATAATGAGTGAAGCAATCATTGCTAAAAAAGCAGCGTTGGTTGAAGAAGTAACTGAGAAATTCAAAGCAGCCGCATCAGTAGTTATCGTTGACTACCGTGGATTAACTGTAGATGAAGTAACTCGTTTACGTAAACAATTACGCGATGCAAACGTTGAAATGAAAGTTATCAAAAACTCTATCCTTTCACGTGCAGCTCAAGCAGCAGGTTTAGAAGGTTTAGATGAAGTATTCACTGGCCCAACTGCTGTTGCATTCAGTAACGATGATGTTGTCGCACCTGCGAAAATCATCGATGAATTTGCAAAAGATGCAAAAGCATTAGAAATCAAAGGTGGTATTATCGAAGGAAAAGTATCTACTTTGGAAGAAATTATCGCTTTGGCAAAATTACCAAACCGCGAAGGTCTTTTATCTATGCTTTTATCTGTACTTCAAGCGCCAGTCCGCAACGTGGCTTACGCTGTCAATGCAGTAATCGAAAAAGAAGAAGGGGCTGCTTAATTGCTGCCTAAATAAGAAAATAAAAATCATTTATTAAATGGAGGAAATAAAAATGGCATTAAACATTGAGAACATTGTCGAAGAGCTAAAAGGCGCGACAATCTTAGAATTAAACGACTTAGTTAAAGCTATCGAAGAAGAATTTGGCGTATCTGCAGCTGCTCCTGTAGCAGTAGCTGCTGCTGGTGCTGCAGCTGCTGAAGAGCAAACAGAATTCACTGTTGAATTAACTTCAGCTGGTGACCAAAAAGTTAAAGTTATCAAAGCAGTTCGTGAAGCAACTGGCTTAGGCTTGAAAGAAGCAAAAGCATTAGTTGATGGCGCTCCTGCAGCAGTTAAAGAAAACATCGCTAAAGACGAAGCTGAAGCATTAAAAGCTGCTTTAGAAGAAGTTGGCGCATCTGTAACTGTAAAATAATCACTTTTGAGTTGGAATCCTTGTCCTATAAGGGTTTCAGCTCTTTTTTTGTTTTTTGACCATACTTTTGACCATACTTCTAATACCTCTTAGAAATTGACGTAGTTCGAGAATTTTTCTGCGACTAGGTCTTTTTGCTTTTTGGTTATATGGGTGTAGATATTTAAGGTAGTTTGTACATTCGAATGACCTAACCGATCCTGAACTTCTTTGACAGATAGACCAGCCTCAAAGAGTAAACTACAATGAGTGTGCCTGAACCCATGAACTTTAAGTCGAGGAAAATCATTATCATTACAGATTCTGTGAAGTACATTGTTGAATCGAGACAACGCAATGAAACTATTGTTTTTTGATGCGAAGACTAATTGACTTGGCTTCAAAGAATTATGTCCGTATCTCAATAAGTATTCACTTTGATCTTTACGCCATTTTTTTAAAACATCGATCGTTCGCTGATCCAATGAAATTGTTCGGTTTGAACTCGGTGTCTTTGGAGAGGTAGCAACTACTTCATTTTTTTCGTTGAAAGACGCCGTCTTATTCACCGTAAGCTGACCATGCTTAAAATCCACATCATTCCAAGTAAGTGCCAATGCTTCACCTTTTCTCAAGCCTGTAAAAGCTAATAATCTAAAAAAGGGAAGAGTCAACAGAAAGGGATCATTCTCACAGCATTGAAGGAATCGTTTTAAATCATCGGACTCCAAATAAACTTCCTTTTCTATGATCTGTTTGTTTTTTCCTTTCGAAAAAGATACATGGGTCATTGGATTGTCTTTCAAGACATTCATTTTCAATGCGAAATCGAATATTGTTGAAGTATAGGATTTCAATGCTCGGTGAGTCGCAAACTGATCTTTCCATTCGTTGATGACGTTTTGACAATAGGGTACAGTATATTTTGAAATTCGTTTATCACCAAATTTTTTGGAAATGTTCTTATCAAAAATAAATTTTACTCTTTGGTAGGTACTTTCTTTTACGGTGTCCTTATATTGTCTAAGCCATAAATCTTTGATTTGAGTGAAAGTGTAGTTTTGTTCTGGAGAATATTTATTGTCCTTAACATCAACTTTCAGCCGAGCTAAAGCAGTTTTTGCTTCATTTGATGTTTTGAACCCTCGTCTAGTTGTGAAAAGTCTTTTACCAGTGAGAGGATCAATACCCAAGTACGCTTTAAACATATAGGCTGTATCGCCATTTTTCTTTACATATTTTTTTATCATAATTTTCTCCTTTAGACTTTCGCCAGTATGTCAAAGGAATATTTTTTCTCCTTTCTTCTTTGCTATCATAGACAGCTTTCAAAACATATGCAATGCTCAAATTTTTAATTGATCTAAAAAAGCTTGAATATCTCTACGATCAAAACGCATCTCTTTTCCAAATGGAATAACCTTTAGCCCGCTGCTTATCCAATGATTTAATCGTTCATCACCAATCCGGAGAACCTGCTTTACTTGTTTTCTATTAGGATAAGGGGGTAGATCTTTCAATGGATTGTTTGTATTCTGTTGTGGAGATCCTTGTAGAACCTTGATGACATTTTGAGTGATGACATTGACTAAAACTTCGTCATGCTCAAAGGGAATCTCTATACTCATTTACTCACCTCATAAGTGTTGCCTTTCTTTATTTTTGTATATTTCACGTTGCTTTCTTCAAATTCGACGACCTGTTCAAAGTCACCATTTTCATTAAGTACCTTTGAGAATTTTGGTGATCGTCGAATATAATTTTTTGTATGCAGAACATCTTGACCGTTTGTGTTGTATGCTTGTTCGGTCATTCTTTTTGTTTCACGCGGTATTTTGAGATTTTGTGATTTGAAGAAGGCTTTTTTCTTGTGCTCTTTGATGTCCAAATCCTTGTCAAAATACTTACTGATGTATCTTCCACGATTTTCTACCGCATCCACATCGATCTTATTAATCCAAACCAGTCCATGTCCCCAAATCTCCATCAGTCGATCATGAGGAACGAAAGGGAAGGAGAATAAGATAATGTGGTAGTGGATAGCACCGCGTTTCTGCTTTTCCCACGTTGCTAAATACTTTATCTGGGATTTTTTCGTTTTATAAGTTTGGTAGTTTAGTCGTTTAATAAATTTTTTGAATTCATCATTCGTGGTTTCAATATCTTGTATGTTTTCTTTAAAGGTGAGTGTGAGGAATTTTGTGTTGTCATCGAAGTTCATATCGATCAAGCGAGCAATTTCAAAGCGCATATTTTTGTAGTGTTTTTGTTTTCTTTTTAAGCTGTCATATTGTTTTTCCGCTGTTAGTTCATCATATGTTTTATTCGGCTCATTTAAGTTTTTAATCCATTCAGGTATTTGATGTTCATATTCATCGTTTTTCTTTTCGTCTATTTTGTAAACAATCGGCTTTTCATATTCCCAAATTTCTGTATACGTAGGAGTTTCAATGATTTTTTGATTGTAAGCTTTTAACAATCATCATCGCTCCTTACATGGTTCAAAATTATTCAGTTTTCAATGAACGAGAACAACTTTTTTTCGACAGATATTGTCCTATATATCAAGTAAAGGAGCAGAACTGCTGCGCAGCTCTGCTAGCCTGTTCATTTGTTGTGCGGTTTTTTTCGGAATGAACGGCTTTGGCTGGGGCCAGCCGCCCATTCCGAAACCACCCAACAAACGATCAGGGAAATTTAGTTGCGCAAATCTTTTGTATGATTGCTCGGAGTATCTGTTTGTTGTTTTGTCGCTAAAACTGCCGAGTCTGCTGTAGCAGATAATCCATAGCTTACAAATTGTCCATTAGCACGTCCCCAAGGTTTGATTGATATATTGTTAAAAGTAACCGTCGCGATTCCATTTTTCTCAAGTTCATCCAAAGTTACAACTGGTTCAGCGCTTTCGATTTTCACCGTCATCTTTTCAAAACGAAGCTTGGGTAAAACACACTCATAGCTCCAACCTAAAATTTCTCCATCTTTCTGCCACCGTGAGACGCTAACGACTTGATATTCTTTTTCTAACTTTTCTTTTGGTAAGGTTAAATCACTGATTTTGATTGGCATAATTTTTCTCCTTTTCTTATATACGTTTTGATATACGATCTGTTTAAAAAAATGTAGTGGTACCTCTACATTTACATCATATACGGTTTTAAATACGGTGTCAATAGTTTTTGTGAAAAAACATATACGAAATAGTATACGTGTGATATGCTGTAAATGAAATCATATAGGAGGGATCGGAAATGTTTGGATTATTACAACCAAATAAAGAAAAAGTCGGAAGACGATTAAAGCAAATCAAAGATGAAATGAATATCTCTTTTACAGAGTTTGGCAGCCGGCTTGGATTGAAGAAGCCGACGATCAGTTCGTATGTTCAGGGATATAATTTAGCGCCGATTGATGTGATCGAAAAAGTGGCTAAGATCAGCGGAAGGTCTGTTGGCTGGTTTTACTTTGGGGAGATAGAGGAATATATCGCAGATTATCTGACTCTCACAGGACAAGGGGAGTTGGTTAAGGAATACCCGGATATGATGAAACAGATCAAAGAAGAATTCTTCACTGGCGATTTTAAAAATCCGGGCTGGGAGAATGAAGTCGGTTATCCAATGGAAGAATTTATTGATGATTGCTTTGCAGATTTTTCTCCAAGTATTTTAGATCGCTATATTGGCAAGATCGTTACGCAGCAAATTGATAAATCTGAGAAGTTGAAAAACTTATCAGAGAAAGAAAAGGGAGAGGCGCTGGCATTTGTCTATCAAGAAGTGATGGATTATGTTGAAATGAGCGGCGAAATTAAGTATGGTGAGGAAGAAAAGGTTATTGGATTAGTTGAGGATTCGATCAGCAATCTGGCGAGAAGAGGAAAAATCGAATTTTCGGAAGAATATTTGATTGGGAAGTTAGTGAATATTCTTGATGATGAGGTTGAGACGGCAAGGATCATTTCGACTTTGTCGTTGAATCTGACGGGAAAAGCTTTTTCGCCGCTTTTCGGAGGAAAAGAGTTGATTGAAATTTTTCAGGCAATGCGTCCGGCTTTGATGAAGTTGTATTCGGAGAAGACTAGGGATGAGATTTATGATTGGTTTGAGAGATAAGCAAAAACATTTCTAGAAGAAATTTTTGATTTAACACTTTTATTTTAGTCGTTTGTTATATTATTATGAATAAATATCATGGGAATACATCTCCAAAGAATGATCACGATAAAAAATAATGATCGTCTTTATAGCTTTGTGCATTCTTGTTATAATATTCTTGAGGAGTTAATTAGAAATATATTCTTTAGCACTATAGTTGTAACGTTATGTTTCAAAAATTTTCAGGTAGGAGTGAGGTTAAGAATGATTGGTCAAATAAGTGCAAATGAGATTGATGAATGGGCAAGAGCCGACCCTAGAAAAGCTCAAGAAGTTTTGCCTTTATTGATGATTCGTCTCATTTTAGCAACATCAAAAAAAATAGGTGACTTTAATTTCCCCATTGAGAAGGGTATTCAGTTTACGGGATATGATGGTGTTTTGGAATCAAATGAAAGTACGAACTTTTTTCCAACGGGAAAATCCGTTTGGGAATTTGGGACTAATAATGATGCTATTAGCAAATTCCGTGGCGATATTGAAAAACGATCTATTGATTCTCTAGGTGTAAATATCAAAGATACTACATTCATTTTTGCAACATTAAAAATTTGGAATCATCGGACCTCTATAGAAGAGCTGATAAATGAAAGCAAACAAAAATATACTTGGAAAGACATTCGTATTATCGATGCCTCCAAAATAGCACTATGGATAGAATCTTGTCCTGGTGTCTCAATATGGATGTGCGAAATAATTGGTAAAACAATCAAAGGACTTTTATCCGTGGAACAGTATTGGGAAGATCACTGTTCTACAACGAAGCCAATACTGGTTGAAGAATTTTTTCTGCATAACAGAGGGGAGCAGCTTGATAGCCTTTCAGACTGGATTAGCAATGAGTGCGAGCACGACTACAGGCTATTAATGGCAGAATCATCGCTTGAGGCTACACTTTTTATCGTAGCTTCTATAATGAAATTATCAGCGTCAGATAGTAATATTTTAAGAGGAGTAAAGAGTAGAGTAGTTATTGTAACGTTAATTGAAGCATGGTATGAGATTATTTCGAATAGCAATTTTACGGATGGTGTTATTTTCATTCTCACATTTAATTTCACTGAGGATATAAGGTGTCCTAAAAATATCTCTGCAATTTTACCTATTAGCAAATATTCTTCAAGTGCGAAAATCTCGAAGAACATCCCAAAAATTGAAATTCCAGTGCGTACAAGAGATGAAGTGTCTCAGGCTTTTGAATTATTAGGATATACAACTAGTGAAGCCTACGATATCGGAACAAAAACTAAAAGAAATTTTCTATCGTTTTACAGAATGGTTACCAATCTTCCGAACAAGAGACTACCTAAATGGACTACCCAAGACAATCTTCAAGAACTGATTCCGGCATTACTCCTCGGAGGATGGAATGACAAATATTTAGGAGATAAAGAAATCATTGAGAAGATAAGTGGCATCAGTTATGAGGAATACATTAAAAAACTATCCAAATGGATATTGATTGAAGATGCACCACTTTTTTCTATACTTGGATCATATCAGATGGTCTCAATACAAGACTGTTGGGGGTTTCTATTTGATAAATTAACGCCAATTGATATTAATAATTTAAGGAGTTGCATGAAAGAAATATTTGGTACAACAGACCCGGCTTTTGAACTACCTGAAAATCAGCGATTTATGGCATCAGCCTTTGGAAAAGAAAGCAAATATTCAACTTCATTAAGGCATGGATTAGTAATAACCTTGATTATGTTGGTCGAGAGGGAGTCTGAGGTAAATTCATTTGGAATAAACTCAACTGTCGATTTTGTATATGGGCTGATTAGGGATATTCTTAGCGAAATGAAATCGCCAGAACAATTAAGTACACTTGCACCTTCACTTTCACTTTTGGCAGAAGCCGCACCAAAGGCCGTACTTGAAAAACTGGAATTAGAAATCGAGAATGAAGACAGCAATATATGGAAGCTTTTTGTTCCTTCTGAAGATTTTATTACAGGAAGGAATTACTATACTCACATTCTTTGGACATTAGAAATTCTAGTCTGGCATAGTAGTTTGGTGGTTAGAGCTATTTTGGTTTTAGTGAGAATTTGTGAAAAAAAGTTAGATTATAAAATCGTAAATTCTCCACAAAATACTCTTTATGAAATTTTTGTACGTGGCATCCACAAAGTGCTCTTTCTAAAGATGAGCGCATTGAGTTACTTAGAAAAATATGCAATTCCTATCCTATAACAGGGCAGATGCTTCTAAAAAAATTACTGCCAACAGGACATTCTACCTGCGGACAAATTCAGCGTCCAAAATGGTCTGTGCTTGATATTGATATATCTTCATCGATAGCAGTTGATGAGTATAGAGAAATCACCGATGAGATAATTAAATTATCACTAAACACACTATCCGATGATACCGAGCAGTGGAAAACCGTTTTCAAAAATATAAGTCTTTATGAATATTATTTTGAGGATTTAAAGTCAAAATGTTTAAATTGCTGTAAAATGCTTTCCGAAGAGAATACTAATATTATTGCAAGTTATTTAAGAGAACAAATTCACCGCTTTCGCAAGTTTAAAGATGCCGACTGGAGCATTTCAGAAGAATACGTATCTAAATTGGAACAACTATTTAATGAAATTGAACCAAATACAATTATGAAATATCATTATTTATTTACGTGGCATCCGAATTTGTTAAATCCTGTTCCATATAATAGAAATGAAAAAAACGACTATGAAGCTGAAAGAAAAGCATTATTTTATCTTAGATCGGATGCAGTTGATGAAATAATTAATCTATATGGTACTGATGCATTCATATCGTTCTGTAGCGAATTAGAAGATACCAGCGACTTAGCAAAAATCACAACTGAAAAAATTTTTAAAAACGTATTTGATCTTGATATGCTCGCTAAGATAAAAGAACATAATTATGCCATATATGCATCTGTTATTTGGCGCTTAACGGACCTTAACGGGTTAGACGTGTTGATTAGTATTCTCACCAATACCGAAAGCTGCCTATCCGAAGAAGAGAAAGGTGATATACTATGTCATACTCCCGTTTCCTCCGAACTCTGGAAAATACTAGATACATCTTTTAGTGAGGTTGCAACTAATTATTACTGGCAACATGTGAAAGAGCATAGACTAAACGTGGGTAGTAATGATAACGTTGATTATTATATAGGCAAGTTACTAGAGTTCAATCGCCCTTTTTCAGCAGTGAAAACTATTTCTTATTCGGATTATGGAAATGTGGAAATGATTATTTCCATTCTTCAACAACTCCTTCATTTGCAAGAACATAAAGAGGCAAGTGGATTGTCTTTTTCAAGTATTGATCAGTCTAATATATTAGATTTATTTGATAAACTTTATGAGAATCAGAACATTGACGATTCAATTGTGGCAAGATTAGAAATTGCATATTTACCTTATTTTCGCTATGAAGGAAATCCAAAATGCCTAATAAAATATTTACAGACCAATCCAAAAGAATTTGTTCTATTTATATCTAAATGCTATAAACCCGATGAAATATCAGATGAACTTATCATTGATGAAGAATATCGTGCACAAGCAAATATTGCATATGATGTTTTGAATTTATTTAAAACAGTTCCTGGCTGTAATAAAAACATTATATCAGCTGATGTATTTTCTTCTTGGATAAGTGAAGCTTACCAATATGCTTCTATGTTAGGTGTCAAAAATTCTTTCGAAGCTTGTCTTGGAAAACTTTTATGCCATTCACCTGTTGGTTCTGACGGAATCTTTCCACATGAAATAGTACGAGATTTTTTAGAAAAAAATGATAGCTCTTCACTTGTAAATAGTTTTATTATCGAAAAACAAAACCAAAGAGGAGTATATACTGTTACAGGAGGGATAGCTGAGAAAAAGATTGCAAATGGATATTATGAAGATTCAAAAAAAGTTAGAGTTACTTACCCTAAAACATCGGCTATATTGGAGAGGCTAGGAGATATTTACAGACGAGAAGCTCAGTTCGAACAAAAGCAGGAATTATTAGATTTTACAGAGTAACATCGACTACTCATGGTAAAGAACAATGGATTGGATGGTATTTATAGTAGTATAGCTGGGGATATAGTAGTTTTATATTGGCAGACTTTATAATGGATTTAGATTAAATTTCCAAGTAATCCTACAAAGATATGAAAGATTTAGCAGATAGAGTTAAATAAAGAGAACCTGTTCCAAAAGAATATTTGAATGGTAAAGCAGAAGGACAACTTCCTCTTTCTGAAGAGGAGTAAAATTAATGGAATTAGACTTTTTAACATTCTAATTAAATTGGACGAAAAAACAATTTGAGATTGAACTTGTCTTTTATCTTAAAATAGAAATCTTGCTAAGAAAATTTCTTGGCTGGGAACTATTTGATTTTAATTTCTTTGATCTGTTTTACATTTCAAGAAACGCTGTGAAATAGGCTTTTTCACTTCAATTTATTCTGGCTCTTTATTCCTAATCAATCTAATTTCTGACATACTGGCGATTTTTTGACTATCTTTTTGACCATACTTTATAAATTTTAACAGGTTGCATCAGAGTTTTTCACAAATACCAGTCTCCAGAAAACCCCATAGAATCAACAACAAGCGCCACTAGGGTTTTCTCAGGCCAACACTGTAAAATAATTCTTTTGAATTATTCAAGAGTCTTCATTCCTTATCTTATAAGGAACGAAGACTCTTTTTTTAGGTTAAAGGATTTCAACAAAGCAAAAAAGCCCTGGTTAAAGAGGGCTTTTTTACTATTTAAAAAATTATTTAGTCAAATTTTTGATAATCGGTAGAATATCATTTAAATTAGTCACTTCGTAAGTGGGAGTAACTTCTGTCACGCTTTGGCCATGATGATTGATCCAGATATTCTTCATGCCGACACGACTCGAACCTAAAATATCGGTCATCAAATTATCGCCAATCATAATTGCTTGCTCCGGTGTAATGTTCGCTTTTTTTAGCGCGAATTCAAAAATTTTTGGATCGGGTTTTCCGACACCCACTTCGCCAGAAATAATAATATGATCAAAATACTTTGCAATTTCTGGTGTAATGGCGAGTTTCGTGTTTTGTAAAGACGGTGCACCATTGGTTAATAATACAAGTTGAAATTGGTCTTTTAATTGATCGAGAACCGGATAAGTCTCTTGATACACAAAAGGGTGTTGCTGGCGTTCAAGGATGAAGCGATGGGCTAATTCTTGGCCTAACGTTGGATTATCTAAGCCACAAGCTTTTAATCCGTTTATCCAAGCCTCGCGTTGATAGCTAGCAATTAGTTGGTTCATGGCATCAAACCCAGGTTCTTGATCTTCAAAGGTGCCCCAAAGGCCTTCAAAAGGATTAATTCCTATCATTTGGGTAAAAGAATAAGTGGGATAACTTTGGTACAAGCGAGTCGCTTCTTGGCGGACTGCTTCTTCTAATTGCTTGGCATCTAAAGTCTCTACTTGTGCACAAGTTTTTTCAAAAGCGGTTTGAATACTTTTTTTATCCCACAAGAGGGTATCGTCTAAGTCGAAAATGATGGTTGAAAGCATGAGAGAACTCCTTTTATAATTGATTATTTGTTTAGTATATCAAAAAAAGAGAAACGAGACTATTTTTAACGCTTTGTTTTTTTTTAGTGCGAATCAATCAAATGAACAGACTATTTTAAATAAAAAAACCAACGACAATAAAAAGCTTTCGTTGGTTTTTATTGATCATTAATTTACTTGAAGAATCCAATCTTCGGGTGCTTCTATATCGCCGAATTGGATCCCGACTAACTCGTCATAAAGTTTTTGCGTTACCGGCCCAACTTCAGTTTCGCTATAAAAAACATGGAACGTATCTTTGTATTGAATCCCACCGATTGGCGAAATCACTGCGGCGGTCCCGCAAGCGCCAGCTTCTGTAAAACGGTCTAAGTCATCAATATAAACATCACCTTCAATGGTCTCAAGACCTAAGCGATTTTTTGCTAAATATAAAAGTGAGTATTTGGTAATACTTGGTAAAATCGAAGGGGAGCTTGGTGTGACAAATTGATTCTCTTTCGTAATTCCAAAAAAATTCGCCGAACCGACTTCTTCAATTTTTGTATGTGTTTGTGGATCAAGATAAATACAATCAGAGAAGTTCTTTTCTTTGGCTTCTTTCCCTGGAAGTAAGCTGGCCGCATAGTTTCCACCAACTTTAATTGCACCAGTTCCCATAGGTGCTGCTCGATCATATTCTGAAACAATAAAGTTTGTTGGTGTTAAACCACCTTTAAAGTAAGGACCAACTGGCATGCAAAAAACGGTAAATAAATATTCTGGTGCTGCTTGCACACCAATCATATCGCCAACACCGATTAATAGTGGGCGAATATAAAGCGTGCCACCACTGCCGTAAGGGGGCACATAGGCTTCGTTTGCTTTTACGACTTGTGTCACTGCTGAAAGAAAGAGTTCTTCGGGAACTTCAGGCATATAAAGTCGTTTGGCGCTATTGTTTAAGCGGCGACTATTTTCTTGCGGTCGGAAAAGATTAACGCCACCATCTTTTCGGCGGTAAGCTTTTAGGCCTTCAAAACATTGTTGTCCGTAATGCAAAGCGGTGGATGCTTCGCTAATCGTGAGCTGGTTATCTTGTGTTAACGCTCCTGGTTGCCAAGCGCCGTCTTGCCATTTTACGAGAAAACGCCAAGGAGTCTTAATATAATTAAAACCAAGTTCGTTCCAATTCATTGTTTTTTCCATGAATTCACACCCTTTTTTAATTTTCATTAGTATAGCATTAAATGTAAAAATTGTCACTATTTTCAGAAAATTAAACAAAAAAGAAACCTCACCAAAGTAAGGTTTCAAATAAACAAAAGAAATTAAAAACTACGGCCACCACCGCCAAAAGTCCCACCCCCGCTAGAATGGGTCGTGCTGCCGCCACCACCAGAACTGCCACCGCCGCTATTTGATGAGGGTTTTGGAATTCTTCTGGTTGTGACAAACGAGTGGATGAGGGTATCTTCTTTTCCACTGACTTTAAAACTAGATTTTTCTAAAAATGGGTATTTGTAAGTTCCCATTTTTAATTGATAACGGGATTTGATGACCACAAAGAAAATCCCACTAATGAGTAAAGCAAAAAGTAGAGACAAAAGCGCTTCAAAAGGGGTCAAAACTTTGTAATAAGTAATTTTTCCTGTGTCGCGATCAATTCGGTAATGGCCGCGTGGCACCCCGGCTTCGACGTACGCAATTGCTCGAGTTAAAAAAACACGGCCGGCTAAACCGTAGTCCTCTGCGACCATCGCCTCATAAATTTCATCAAGTATCGTATTTAAACGCTGGTCAGTGAGGTAGTCAATCATATTGCCAGAGGTGGAGAGGTAAATTTCATGTTGTCCCATGTCTAATAATAATACGGCACCATTGTGATCATTGCCTACGCGGTCACGCAAATAATTATCCGCAAAAGTTTCTGGTGAGCTTGTATTCGTATTCGTGGTTACAATAAAAACTTCTCCTTTAATCTTTTGATTGAGTTCTTGCGCTTGTTGATTAAAGGTCGTTATTTCTTCAGGTGTAAATAAACCAACTTGGTCATCAACGGTCGGACTTGCTGCTAAAACGCTTGAAGGCAAGCATAGGAAAACCAAAGATAACAAAAAGGTGAAAAAGATTTTGTAAAGCTTCATAGGAAATACCCCCCTAACATAAAGAGTAACGAAAGGGTAAGAAAGATTCCGCCTGAAACAAGACCGAGACGTTGATAACTAATCGGCAAAATCCCGCTAACTTTACCAGTTTGGCCATTCATCGCGTAATAAAAAACATGGTCACTTTGCGCTTTGTTTTTATAAGTCACTAACCAAACAGGTAAAAGCATGTACTCGCCTTCAATATGAGTGAAATCAATTGCGGCCTGACTCTTATTAAAGGTTGTGTAACCACTAACGGAATTACTAAGTAACGTTTGGCTGTAATGATCCAGTTCTTTTTTGACCTCGCCTTCAATTGCCTGATATTCAATGTCTCTTTTTTCAGCTTGAAAACCAGATAAATATTGGTTTTTAAAAGTGATCGCCTTCTCAAGTTGGAACGGTTGGACGCTTTCAACCATTTTTTGTTGCGTATTTTTTGATAATGCATTTTTGACTAATTCTTTAAAACCAATTTTGCCACTGCGTTTGACATCAAACTGTTTTGTTTCGGTATATTCGATGTCTCCGATACGCCAAACACGAATTTTTGTTCCTTTTCCAGCAATTTCCCCATTACCTTTTGCATTGACGACCCAATAGGGGAAATAAACGCCTGTTAATTTTTCAATTTGACTTTGATCGAAAAAGGCATTTGGTACAAACCATTTTTTCTTAGTCCATTCAAGAAAACGTTTTGTCGCTTCTTCTTTTTCAATTTGGAAAGGTAAGACCTTGTTTGGTAAAAATTGTCCACTCAATCGACCAGATAAAACGACCGGGTTATGACAAAAATAGCAATAAGTTGCGGCTGTCGTTGAGTCTGTTGCTATTTCAGCGCCACAACTTGGGCATAAAAACAAATCAAGCGTGCCTTCTGGCGGACTAGTTGCTTTTGCTTGTGTTGTTTCGCCTGTCAAAGGGGAGGTTTCATCTTGAAAAGTTGCGTCTTTTTGTTTTGCTTCAAAGTCAGAAACTTCCTGCTCGGTAAACACACTTAGACAATAAGGACAATGGAATTTTTGATCACTAGGATCAAAGGTTAAAGCCCCGCCACAATTGGGGCATTTATGAGTAATAATTTCCATGACGAGCCTCCTCTAAGTTTATAGTGGTACTCCTTGAAAAGGTTGCCCACATTCTGGACAAAATTTTGGTACACCATTGGCAAGCTCAACTGGTTTGCCACAAGCACTGCATTTCATTTTGATACTTACACCAGCGTTTGCTGATTCTTGTGGTTTCGGTGTGCCACAGTTGCTGCAGAATTTCCCAGTGTTTTTTGTCCCACATTGTGAACAAGTCCAAGTATCCGTTTGATTTTGTGCTGCTTGTTGTTGTTTTGCTTGTTCTTGGTTGGTTTGTGAAGCTTGTTGGAAAAATCCACCACTGGCATTCATTCCCATGCCAACACCCATAAAGCTGGCTGCTGCACCAGCTGGATTACTGCCAGCCGCTTCCATGCCACGGGCAATTGATCCTTGAACAAAGCCTTCTCGAATATTAGGATCGCCGAGCATCGCTCCTTGATTACGCATATTGATTAGTTTCGTTGAATCGTCGGTATAAGAAATGCTTGAAACGGCAACAGAAACAATCTCCATGCCACGTAACTCGCGCCAAGTGTCATCTAAAACATTGGCCATGTACTTGCTTAGTTCCATGCTTTTTGAAGGAACGTAAGAAATTCTTTCACCATTGGCTGACATTTGATTAATGGTTGTTTGTAAGGCGGTCAAAAATTCAGCTAAATACTGTTCGTTAATATCATTAATATCTACTTGTGTTTTATTTTTAGGGATGGCATTGGTGTAAAACAAAATAGGATCTGTAATTTGGATGGAGTAGTTTCCATGTGCCCGTAAAAATAGTTCGGCATTATAAAAATTATCAAAATAATTAAGTGGTGATGCCGTACCGAAACGAATACCTTTTAGTTCTTGTAAATTAATATAAAAAACTTGTTGCTTTTGTGGCGTAACGCCGCCAAATTTAAAGCGATCAAATGTTTCAGAAATTGCGGCCTTTAAAGAACCATTAAATAAGGAAGGGGCTAAATCGTTTTTGACGGTATAGTACCCTTCTTCAGCGGTATAATCAATGATTTTTCCACCATCGACGAGTAGCATCATCATATTTGGATAAACATGAACGACCGATCCATCTGTGATGACATCGTCTGTTCCTTTGCGATTGGATCCGCGTTTACTATCTTTGCGGACTTTGACGCCTTTCGTTAAAACAGTTGTATCACTCATTTCATCAGGTTCGATAATTTCTAACCACTGATCGGCTAATCCGCCCCCGATTGTACTTGTTGCTGCTTTGATTAGACCCATTTTATTTCCTCCTAACATTAGAATTTAATGAAGTAATGCTAAGTTAATTATACCACAAGTCTTTTTATTTTATGTATCCGACGAAAGTTGGTAAGTGTCAATAGTTTTGCGGTAAAAATATTTTACCATTATTTCCGCTAGATTCTCGTGCCGAAATCCTCTTCTCTTATTTGACCGGTGCACTT
>NZ_JAFBFD010000051.1 GCF_016909125.1 Enterococcus lemanii
TTCATTTTTATCTTGGTTGTTTGATGTTATAATTGACATGGCATAAACACTCCTTGGTAGATGGTTTTTAGACAATTCTATTTTACCAATTTGGATAAATTTATGCTATTTTTATTGTTCAAAACTCAATTAAATCAATGGTTTAGCTGGATTTTAGATGTTTCAAGTTTTAGTAATTCACAAATTTACCCGCAACTTACTTGTGCAGATTTTGATCAACTTGTTGGTTTAAAAATTAACCCTGAAAATCGCTGGATAAAAAAAGCGGCTGGGCAGGACTAAAAAAAGAATATGCTGAAAAATTCCTTAATAAAAAAATAACGACTCTTTTCTAAAATCGAAAACGAGTCGTTGATTCTATTTTTATTAAGCAAACTCTTCTTCTGGCGCTTTTGCTAATTTGTTAACTAAGAAGAAGAACAAAGTTCCAACTAAAATAATACCGATAGCTAGATAAAAAGCATACACTTTTGAGCCCGTCACATCCGAAATTTTCCCAGTCAATGATGGCACAATGACCGATGCCGTCATCCCAAAGAAGTTAAACACACCATACGTTGTGGCAATGCTCTTTCTTGGTGCAAATTGACTTAACCAAGAAATAATAATTGGCTCAACCGCTAACTTACCAAAGAATCCATAGGCCATAATTCCAACGACTAAAAGTGTTTGGTTGGTCGTCTCAATCATAAATAACAACATTGCGGCCGCCATAATTTCTAAGCCAATAATAATCGATACTTTCTTATTTGGAATCATATCCGCAATCCGGCTAAAA
Source organism: Enterococcus lemanii (assembly GCF_016909125.1). Lineage (GTDB taxonomy): Bacteria > Bacillota > Bacilli > Lactobacillales > Enterococcaceae > Enterococcus_I > Enterococcus_I lemanii. The sequence goes on from NZ_JAFBFD010000051.1 coordinate 779, forward strand.
ATAAGTGCCCCAGGAATCGCAGTAAAGAATACAAGGGAAGAAACTAAACCAATTGCCGTTCCCTCAATGCCACGTTCTGTTTCTAAGAAGTTAGGTACCCACGTATCAATTAAATAATACGTATATAATGTTGAGAAGTATAAAACATAAGCCGCAACCACATGGGGTCTGAACAATGCTTTTAAAGTCGATCTTTTTTCTTCTGGTTGCACACTCGTTACTTTCGTCGTCTCATGCGCAACAGGCTTGAGGTTTTCCTTGCGAATTACTTTGAAAAATACAACCGTCATGATTGCAATTAAGCCCACGGTCATCCAAATTAATGTATGCCATGGCAAGATGCCTTTACCAACAAAGTAACTAGAAGAAACCAGACCTAAGCCACTTCCGACAGCTGTTCCACTATTGACAATTGCCGTTGCTAGACTCCGTTTGTCGCGTGGCACATATTCTGCCGTTAAGGAATATGCCCCCCATAAAACGTTCCACAGCCAAGACCAGCCATAATACTCCCTACGTATAAGACCGTTAGTGTACTTGCCATTGCAACAATGGATGTTCCTAAGCCAAAAAGAATAAAGCCCGGAAGCAAAATTGCTTTCTTACCAAAGCGGTCAACGAGTAGCCCCGATGGTATCTGCATCATTACATACCCTAAAAAATAAAAACTGGAAATACTTCCTAATTGCGAATCACTCGCACCACCAAAATAGTCACTAATAATTGGATAAATTGGGGTTAAAACTGTCCGGTAAATCCAAATAACGATCTAACCAGCTGTTAAAACAAAGACAATTTGTTTCCAATACTCAAAACCCTTTTTATTTGTCAACTTACTTTACTCTCCTTTAATTGAATGTTTCTCATTCAGTTCCTATTAAGAAAAAGCAAAAATATGGTAACAAATAAATAAAGTACTATTTTAAACTATTGATTGCTTTACTCCATTTAAATCTTTTATTTAAAAAAAGCAATCAATTCATTTTGATTGATTGCTTTTTAAAATCATTAACCGACAATACGCGTTCCCGCTTTACCTTGAAGGGCTAAGTCGGCTTCATCAAGTGCACAAATAATGGCTGTGCGGCCTTTTTTCGCAAAGTCAATCGCTGACTGCATTTTCGGCCCCATGCTTCCGTCAGCAAAGTGCCCTTCATCCATGTAGCGTTGTGCTTCTTCAATCGATAATTCTTCTAATTTCTTTTGGTCTGGTTTGCCATAATGAATATAAACGTTTGGTACATCCGTTAACATCATAAAGACATCCGCATCGACTAACTCCGCCAATTTTTTACCCGTACGGTCTTTATCGATCACAGCTTCCACACCATTTAAATTGCCTTCTTGGTCGCGTGCAACAGGAATCCCGCCACCACCGCCAGCAATCACAATAATATTTTGCGAAAGTAAGTGCGCCATTGCGTCTACCCCATGAATCATTTGCGGATGAGGGGAAGCAACACAACGACGATAGCCACGCCCTGCATCTTCCATCATTGTCCAACCTTTTTCTTTTTCCAATTGCTCTGCTTCTTCTTTTGTAAAAAAGACGCCAATTGGTTTGTTAGGATTGTTAAAAGCTTCATCCTTGCGGTCGACTTCAACTTGGGTTAAAAGCGTGACCACATTTGAAGTCGAATCATTTTTGTGCAAACAATTTTTGATGCTTTGTTCTAACATATAGCCAATAAAACCTTGTGATTCCGCATTACATACATCTAGCGGAAAAGGTGGTACTTCATCTTTTGCGAGTTCGTTTTGCAGTAAAATGTTCCCAACTTGCGGCCCATTTCCGTGCGTTAACACGACTTCATAATTTAATGCCTCAATTCGTGCCACTTGTTCCGCACTTGTTTTTATATTTTCTAATTGCACTTCCACCGTTGCTTCTTGTTGAGGACGCAAAATTGCATTTCCTCCAAGAGCAAGTACTACTCGTTTTGCCATTTTCAATTCTCCCTTTCCATTTCAATTAATGCTGCGGCAATTCCTGCCAGCGTGTCCGCTCCAGAACTATGACCATAGTTTAGCAGTTGTTCAAGCAAGTCGTCGATTAAAAAACCGGTCGGTGCTTCCTTTAAAAATTCGGCTAAATAAAATAAGTTCTGACTATATCTCTTTTTAGATGCTTGATACAAATAGTGCCGACTGACATCCGTTGTGTAGTACAGACTTTGTGCTTTTTCCAGTATCAATTGATCATTTTTGGTCGAACCAAAAACCAATTGATTTATAAATAGCCAACCTAGTAAAAAGTCATCACCCGAGGGGGTAAGCCCCGGTCCGCGACCAAGAAAGTAATTGAGACTCGCTTGTTTTTCGCTTTGATTTTCACTAAATAAACTAGCACTCTGTTTGGCTAAAGTCGTTGGTGCTTTTTTTGCAAAAGAACTTAGTGGGATTTCAAAACCTGTTTTTTGTTATAGACTTTGAATTTTTTTCAAAAAATCCTCTTACCAAGCAAAGCAGACGCCTCTTGAGGTAGACTCGGATTATACGCAGGCACTAATTGTACCTGCACATCCTTTTCCCCTATCTTAAAACGCAACCAATCTTCCTCCAAGCGAGCCCATTGCAGTTGTTCTATCCCTTGATAAATTTGCTCAAATAAAGGCGTTGGTAAATAAATTCCACCTGGCAAATAAGGGCATTTTCTCGTGCAACCAAAATCAATTGATTGTTTGACTCATTGGTTAAGTTGAAGGTCATTTGATAGATGCTATGTAAAAACCACTGTGTTGGCTTTTGTTGAATCAAGTATTGGTCTGCTTTTGCTTGTAAGAGTGTCATTTTTTTATCCCTTAAATCCTAATTTTTCTGCGTAAGCTAATACCGCTTTTTCAAAACACTCGATTGGCGGTGTCACTGTTCCTGCTCCAATTTGGCCAAGACCAGCTTTTTTATTTGCAATCCCAGTGTTAATCACTGGTAAAATGCCCGTTTCAACAACTTTACGTGCATCAATTCCGATCGTAATTCCTTGGAAATCCCAAGTTGGTACTGGGAAATTCGGGTTATGGTCTAACGTAATTTCCGTCATTTCTTCACTTGTTTGAAGCGCGTCATAGAAACCGTCTGAACCAACGAAACGCGTCACGGCCGGGGCAGCAATCATCGCCATCCCACCAACACCATATGTTTCAGTAATCGCACTGTCTCCCATATCTGGTGCCGCGTCCGCTTCTGAGAACCCAGAGAAGTACAAGCCTTTTGGTGTGTTAACCGGCCCTGTAAACCACTGATCGCCCATCCCAGCAATGCGGATACCAAATTCATAACCGTTTCGACACATTGCCGTTACAACGGTTCCTTCTTGAATCATACGCGCGCCATCCATCACTGATTTGTTAATTCAAAAACTTTATCTAAAAATTGTTTGTTTTTATGCATTAATCGTTGATTTATCAAGGAATACGACAAAAAAACACTTCCCCTCCCTTAAAAATGGTTAAAATTTGAAGTACCACCAACAAATTCTCCAAAGAAAGGAAGAGGTCAAGTGCTCACTTCATTATTAACTCAATTCATTCAAATAATCAATACCCAAACAACATTTATTCTTTTTTTATTGGCTCAACTCGCCAAACTGACTGCTTATTCTAAAAAGCCTCATGTTACTTCTATCGATTCGTTAGATTATCAAAAACTGGTGGTTGATGATTTACCTACCGTTGTCGAATTAGAAAAGCTAGACTATCGCTTATTACTCCAACAACATCTTGATCAGACTGGAAAAGCAATCAAGCCTGTCCAACGAAGAAAAAATTCGCTTGCTGTTCCTAAGGATATCCTCTGTCCAAAGTGTCAAGCACCTCACGACTACTTATACAATAACAATGGTGGCAAAGGACAATTTCAGTGCAAAATCTGTCAGACCAACTTCAATCATATAAATAAATTTCAGAAAGAACTCCTTTTACGTTGCCCTCATTGCGAAAAAGCCTTGGAAAAAATCAAACATCGAAAAGGATTTACCATTTACAAATGTAGAAACGATGACTGCTCATACTACAAGAAACGCGTCTCTTCTTTATCTGAAAAAGAGAAGATCCGCTTTGAACAAGAACCCTCTGCGTTTAAAATGCACTATATCTACCGTCAATTTGAGCTGTCAATGAACGAACTCGCTCAGGATTCTAAGATTGACACCGTGGTGAATCTGTCCAAAATTTATAGCTCCCCACGCGTGTTAGGTTTAATCTTGACCTACAATGTAAATTATGGCCTGTCTGCCGAAAAAACAGCGGCTTTAATGTACGATGTGCATCAGGTGAAAATTTCAGGTCAAACAGTTCGCAACTACGCTCGTTCCGTGGCTTCTTTGGTTCGTCCTTTTACAGATTATTTTCCTTATGAATTGTCAGATCAGTTCTGTGGGGATGAATCCTACATTCGCGTCCTAGGAAAATGGCATTATATTTACTTCTTTTTTGATGCCCAAAAGAAAATCATTCTCTCGCATCGTTATAGTCCAACACGTGACACCTTAACGGCAATCAAAGCCTTTTACGATGTGATTAAGCACTTTGATGAGATTCCTGAAAATCTCAATTTAATCGTTGACGGCAATCCGATTTATAAGTTGGCGCAGATTTTTTACGCAAAAAATGACATTCACTTCGATGTGACCCAGGTTATTGGTCTAACAAACGAGGACAAAGTGTCCAAAGAATATCGTCCGTTGAAACAAATTATCGAACGCTTAAACCGCACATTCAAAGGCAATTACAAACCCTTAGGTGGTTTTGGTTCTGATTCAGGAGCAATTGCACAAGTAGTTTTATTTTCCACATACTTTAATTTTTTGCGCCCACATTCTGCATTAGAGAAAGGACAAGTGCCCGTTCAGCTTCCAGAGCTACACGTTTGCCAGGATATGCCTCAGAAATGGTTAAGACTTTTACAATTATCAGAAGACTTTCTTATCGCCCAACACGCCGCTTCTTAAGCTTTCGGTATCGGGAGCCCTCTACTAGAATCGGCGTAGCGCACACTTGACCTTCCGTAAAAATGACTTACACTGGTTGGACAAGGGTGAGCTTTGTGCTGCATTTTTCCGTACATCTTGGTCGCCCTCACAAAAGAGGCAAGTCATTTTCTAGGATTGTCAAGTGCGATTCGGGCAAATTTCTGATAATTATCATCTAAGGTATTTTTTCCATAAGTTTTCATAGAACTTTTTGAATTACCGAAATGATTGAAAATAATGGCGTTTTCACAATCATAATAGCACTCCTTCTAAAAAAATTAAACCATTCAATATTGTTCTTAATGGATTCGTAGACGAAGCACTAGAAGAGTCTTGCTAAACGCTTACGCATTCAACGATGATTTGCTACCAAATAAGTAGCCCTCCCTTGAATGACTATTCAAAAAAACACCCCACCTCCTTACGGCAAGTCTGCCTTTGTAAGGGGTGGGGTGAGTAATTATTTGAATGATTCGAGCGCCCACAAGTGCCATGGATAAGCCTTAGGTGGCTGTGAAAAAACGGTCACGGGCTCTTTTTTTGTCGGATGCTCTAATTGCAATGCGCATGCCCAAAGTGCGATTTGTTGACCGACTTTATTCAATTTTGCTCCATATTTTTGATCGCCAAAAAGCGGATGCCCCAGCGCCGATAGCTGGACACGAATTTGGTGTGGCCGCCCGGTTTCGAGTGTCACTTCAAGTAAACTTAAGCCATTTTGGCTCGCTAACACACGGTAATTTAAGACGGCTTTCTTCCCTTCAGGATGAGTACTTGGTACGACGGACACTTGGTTTTTACGACTGTTTTTCAATAGATGATGGGTTAGCTTTTGTTCTTTTTGCTTCGGGACACCATGAACGACGGCCCAATATTTGCGTTCAATCACTTGGCGCCGCATCATATCTGATAATCGTGCAGCAGCCTTTGAGGTTTTCGCAAAGACCATGGCACCACCCACGGGACGGTCCAAGCGATGAACCAAGCCTAAATAAACGTTGCCTGGTTTTTTATCGCGTTTTTTGATTTCATTTTTTAATAAATTTAGTAAATCTAAATCACGGCTATTATCTTCTTGTACCGGAATGTTGACCGGTTTTTCGACCAATAAAAGATGATTGTCTTCATACAGTATTGGTACTCGCATAAAATCCTTCTCCCTTAAATATAATGTTTCCATCATAACATAAGTTGAGTGGTTTTAATGCCTATTCAGTTTTTCTTTTAAACTTTAATATAACTATAACCTTGTGTTTGGAGTTCCACTAATGCGTAAACACCTGCAGGTACGACCGTGATTTTTTTTGAAAGTGCTTCTTCATCTAAGTGATTGCCTCTTAATGCATTCCGACAGGCCCATAGTTTTACCGGTGTTGCTTTAATGAACGACCGTTGTTCCGTTTCAAAATACCCTTTAATCGCCGGACCATTGACAAGCAAAACAACTTCAATTGTTGCGTCAATGGCTAATAAGTTTTTGATATTGCCTTGAGCCATCGACCACTTTTCAAGCTCACTTAAATGAAAAACAACTTTCATCCGTTCTCCCTCATTTCTTAATAATCATATTAATGGCTTGTTCCAATTTTTTCGTTTGCGCAGCTGGATCTGCCTCTGGATCAATAAAGCAGTTTTTAAGGTTTTCGGCCATAATCATTCCCATTACCCGATCAATACTAGAACGAACCGCTGAAAGTTGCGTAATCACATCCATACATTCTTGTTCTTCTTCAATCATTTTCTGAATGCCACGCAACTGCCCTTCTGCTCGACGTAAGCGATGAATGACTTTTTTATTTTCTAATTCCATTTTCCCACCTACTCTTTCTTGTTTTATTCTACCTTGGTTAGATAAATAGATTCAAGTTTGCTGCTTCGCTATCACCTAAATAAGTTGCCACGCCGCCGTATTCAACAAAGTCATATAGTTCTGATTTTTCAATGCCCATGATATCCATACTCATCGTACAAGCGACAAATTTCACACCGAGTTCATTGGCTTTTTCGATCATCACTGGTAAAGAATCGACATTTTTTTCTTTCATGATGTATTTCATCATTTTCGCCCCTAAACCACCCATGTTCATTGCGGAAATTGGCATTGACGCCGCGCCTTTTGGCAACATCAGGTCAAACATTTTAGCCATGCCGCCTTTTTTGATTTTTTGTTTCTTCAAAGCACTTAAGCCCCAGAACGTAAAGAAAATCGTGACTTGTTTGCCCATCGCAGCTGCCCCTGAAGCAATAATCATTGAAGCTAAGACTTTATCCATATCGCCACTAAAAACAACCATCGTTGCGCCATCTTTGGTTTCTTTTAAGACGCCTTCTTCAATATCGGGCACACTTGGCATCAAGTTGTCATCGACTTGCCCTTTGGCTAACAGCGCAATGACTTTGTTGTCTTTAATTTCACTTGAAAGCAAGGTGTTTCCTGTATTTTTACACCAAGCAGCAATATCTGCACTAAAGCCAAAGTCACTGGCTTGAACGGCTAGGCGTTGACCAACTTCCATACGGTCGACTTCTTGTTTAACTTTTAAAATCGGTCCCGGACATTGTAAGCCACACGCATCAATTTCAATCACCGGCGCTCCTGAAACTTGAGCTACAACGGGCGTTTTCGTTTTGGTAATTGGCGTGACTAATGAGATGGTTTTCACTTCATAGTAAGCTTGTTTATACGTTTTGTACCCACCATCAAGATTGCGTACGTCAAACCCGTGACTCATTAATAAACGAGCCGCATTATACCCACGTTGACCAACTTGACAGTAAACATAAATCGTTTGATCTTTTGGCAGTTCCACTAAGCGTTGACGCAATTGGTTCAATGGAATCCAGGCGCTTGTTGCTAACTGTCCGGTTGCTAATTCAAATTCTTCGCGAATATCGAGGAAAAAGGCGTCTGCTTTTAATAGCGCATCGACTTCATGCCACTGAATTGTTTGAACTTTGCCTTGTAGCAAATTATCGGCCGTATACCCTAACATATTGACCGGATCTTTGGCACTAGAATACGGTGGGGCGTATGACAGTTCGACACTCGCCAAATCTGCCGCTTTCCCACCAAAACGCATCGCTGTGGCAATCACGTCAATCCGTTTTTCAACCCCTTCAATCCCAATCGCTTGTGCCCCTAAAATTTTGCCATCTTGACCAAATAATAGTTTTAAATGAATCGGGCTGGCACCTGGATAGTAACCCGCGTGTGAATTGGGATGCACGTGAACAACGTGGTACGCAATGCCTTTTTGTTTTAACAAACGTTCCGTATTCCCCGTCGCCGCAATCGTTAACTCAAAGACTTTCGCAACCGATGTGCCCATTGTCCCTGGATAATCAATCGCCAACCCATTTATCACATCTGCCACTAAACGGCCTTGGCGGTTCGCTGGCCAAGCAAGCGGAATATTCGTTGCTTCTTTTGTCACAAAATCAGGTACTTCAATCACATCACCAATTGCATAGATGTCTTTGGCACTTGTTTGAAATTTTGTATCCACTTTAATCCCGCCACGAAAACCAAGTTCGAGACCGGCTTCTTTTGCTAAGGCGTTTTCTGGCGTCACCCCAATTGATAAAATGGTTAAATCTGACTGTAAGATTTTGCCACTGGTTAAAACGAGGCGTTTGCCAGCTTCTTGAAATTCTTTTAAGCCGTCATTTAAAATTAAATTGACACCGTGTAAATTCATTTGTTGGTGAATTTGTTGCGCCATTTCAAAATCAACGTTTGGCATGACTTGAGGCGCCATTTCAACTAATTGCACTTGAATATCCAACTCGCGCAAGTTTTCCATCATTTCCAGACCAATAAAACCGCCACCAATCACGGTTGCCGTCTTGACTTGATTTTTAGCGATATAGTCTTTAATTAAATCCATGTCAGGTATATTTCGTAAACTAAAAACATTACTTGCTTCTTGCAATCCAGCAATCGGCGGCGTAATCGCTTTTGCCCCCGTTGAAAGAATCAGTTGATCGAAACTTTCTTCATAAGATTGTTTCGTTTGATGATGATAAACCGTCACTGTTTTATTTTCAGAATCAATTTTAGTCACTTCTGAAAAGTTCCGAATGTCGAGATTATATTGCTTTTCCATCCCTTCAACCGTTTGTAGTAGTAAATTTTCTCTATCTTTAATCACACCGCCAATATGATAAGGTAAACCACAATTCGCAAATGAGATATATTCGCCTTTTTCAAATAAAATAATTTGATCTTCTTCACTTAAACGACGTAAACGAGTAGCAGCCGTTGCCCCACCTGCGACGCCTCCGATAATTAATATTTTTTTAGCCATGATAAAATCAAACTCCCTTCAAAAAAGAAATATACCTTACAAGGGTATCTTAGTCAATCTTTTTTATTTATTTTTTTCAAAGCAATCGACTTGACAAACCATTCAAAACAATGTTTAATATACCCCGTAAGGTATAAAACGAAAAAGGAGATTCACTATGTTTGGATTATTTAAATCGGTTCCTTCGATTTCAACAAAAGAGCTGGAATCATTGTTATCTACGCAAAAAATCACTCTTTTAGATGTCCGAAGCCCCGGAGAATACCGCGGCGGGCATATTCAAAAAGCAAATAATGTTCCATTAAACAAAATTACAACTTATAAAGGAAAAAACACAGAACCCGTTTACGTCATTTGTCAATCAGGGATGCGCAGTAAAAACGCTGCCAAACAATTGAAGAAAATGGGGTATAATGTCATTAATGTCCGTGGCGGAATGAGCCAGTGGACTGGAAAAACTCGAGGAGGAAAATAACAGATGAAAACAATTATTATTGGAGGCGTCGCAGGTGGGATGTCAGCTGCAACCCGTTTACGCCGTTTAAAAGAAGAAGCTGAAATTATTATTTTTGAAAAAGGACCGTTTGTCTCTTTTGCCAACTGCGGACTCCCTTATTATGTATCTGGTGAAATCGCTGAAAGAGAAAGCTTGCTTGTCCAAACACCAGAAGCTTTACGTGCTCGCTTTAATTTAGATGTCCGTCCGAATCACGAAGTCGTGGCGATTTCTCCAACTGAAAAAACCGTCACGGTTGTTCACAATGGCGAAACATTAACTGAAAGCTACGACCATTTAATTTTATCACCCGGCGCAAAACCTTTTATTCCTCCAATTGAAGGCTTAAAAGAAGCGACAAATGCCTTTAGCTTAAGAAATGTGCCTGATTTAGATAAAATTATGGCCACCATTGAAAATAAAAATCCACAAAAAGCGGTAGTGATTGGTGCAGGCTTCATCGGTTTAGAAATGGCCGAAAACTTACACTTAAAAGGCTTGGAAGTTACCATTGTTGAAAAAGCACCGCACGTCTTACCACCACTTGATGAAGAAATGGCTGCTTTCGTTAAAAATGAACTGGAAAGAAATGGCGTAAAAGTGATCACGTCACAATCGGCGACCGCTTTCAAAGACGCTGGACAGACGATTGTTTTAGAAGACGGCAGCGAACTTGCTTCTGACTTAACCATCTTATCTGTTGGCGTGACACCAGAAAATACTTTGGCCAAAGAAGCCGGTATTGAACTTGGCTTACGTGGTGGTATTTTAGTTGATGAAAATTATGAAACAAACCAAAAAGATATTTATGCTGTTGGTGATGCCATTGTCGTAAAAAACCAAATTACTGGCGAAGATGCCTTAATTTCACTGGCTTCACCAGCCAATCGCCAAGGCCGTCAAGTAGCTGACGTTATTTCTGGTATGAAACGTTTAAATAAAGGGAGTATTGGCACAGCAATTGTTCGTACTTTCAATTTATCAGCTGCTTCCACTGGTTTAACCGAACGCTTGGTACGTCAAGCTGGCCTACCCGTTCAAGTGGTCCACACTTCTGGTAAAGACCATGCCGGTTATTACCCAGGCGCAACCGATGTGACTTTAAAACTCGTTTTCAACCCAGAAAATGGTAAAATTTATGGCGCGCAAGGTGTTGGGCCAAAAGGCATTGACAAACGAATCGATATTTTAGCAACCGCGATTAAAGGTGACTTAACGATCTTTGACTTACCAGAATTAGAATTTACTTATGCCCCACCATTTGGTTCAGCCAAAGACCCGGTGAATATGCTTGGCTATGTCGCTTTAAACATCGTTGAAGGTTTAAGCGATTCCGTGCAGTGGCATGAACTACAAGATGAACTAGCAACAGGCAAAGTTTTGCTTGATGTTCGAAACGATAGTGAACTTTCACAAGGCCGCTTTAAAGACAGTGTCCATATTCCTTTAAATGATTTACGTTGTCGCATCCATGAACTCGATGCTGAAAAAGAATACATTGTGAGCTGTCACAGTGGTTTAAGAAGTTATGTTGCGGAACGCATTTTAAAACAAGCAGGCTTTAAAGCTGCAAACTTAGACGGCGCCTTTTCACTTTATCACGCTGTTAGACCGGAGGAATTAGAATATGTTTAAATCTGTAGGAATGCCCGAGTTTTACCAAGACGCGAAACGTCAAACTTTACCAATTATCGATGTTCGCGAAATCGATGAATTTGCAGCTGGCCATGTCCCAAATGCAAAAAATATCCCTTTAAGTCAATTAGCCGACCGTTTTGATGAACTTGACCAAACAAAACCTTATTACATTATTTGTCAATCGGGTGGTCGTTCTGCCACTGCTTGCCAATTTTTAGGTGGCAAAGGCTATGACGTCACCAACGTTTTAGGCGGTACTGGTGGTTGGCCTGGCGCTTTAGAATAATTTAATTTTATTAGGAGGAAAACATTCATGAAAAACTTAACCAATAGTACTTTTGATCAAACCGTTGCTAGCGGCTTACACTTAGTCGATTTTTGGGCACCTTGGTGTGGTCCATGTCGCATGCAAACACCAATCTTAGAAGAATTGGACAAGGAATATAGTGATGATATTTTACAAATCAGCAAAATTAACGTCGATGAAGAAGGCGAATTAGCCGTTCGTTATGGCATCCAAAGTATCCCGACGATGATGATTTTTAAAGACGGTCGCCCAGTCGATCGCTTGATTGGCGTGCGAATGAAACCACAATTAGAAGAAGTCTTGAAACAGTTTATGTAAGAGAAAAATAATGAGCGATAAGTATTGATTAATAGAATGTACAAATAAAAACATCCGGGTAATATTTGATGAATAATTCAAATTCTCAATATCACTCGGATGTTTTTATTTATAATTTTTACCGTATTATTCCTCTTCTCTCTTTTGATTACACCACTGAATAATAAACGCTGCCATTGTTTTTGCAAAGGTTAAAACATCTGCTAAAGCAACACTTTCATCGTTAGAATGTGCTTGCGTTAGCTCACCAGGTCCATAACTAATCGCTGGAATACCAAAATAAGAAAACCATCCCGAATCATTGACTGATGGAGACATCTCCACTATTGGATTTTTTTGCGTTACTTGATGATGACAATTATTTAACAATTGAAAAGCCGTATGTTGTTCGTCTAATTCAAGCGGCGGAAAAATTTCCCCTTGTTCTTCAATCATGGAACGCCCACCCCAACGAATCATTGGTTGATGTTCTTTTAACCATGGGTCACTTGCACAAACTGCTTGAACTTGATTTTCAATTTCTTTTTGCACTTCTTCTAGTGATTCATTTGGATAAAAATGAACCGTTATCCATAAATGGCATTCTCCTGCGATAAAAGCCGGGTTCGTTCCACCTTGAATATAGGCAGGGTTAATTGTGGTTGCACCGTCAGGGAAACCTGGATATTTCTTTGTTACCGCCCAATGTCGCTCTAATTTTTGTAAACCTTCGATAATCGGCATCATCTTTTCAATCGCACTCGCTGCAAAAAGCCCCCCTCCGGCATGAATCATTTGCCTTCGATTCCCATCATGATAAACTGCTGGGCTTTTAACCGTAATCCACCCTGTTACACAGCCGCCTTGTCCTTGAATTGCTAAGTTTGTCGTATCGTTTACAATGGCAAAATCAGCCTTGTAGCCGTTCTCTAGCAACGTACGTGTCCCTGCCTCGCCGGCCTCTTCTCCCACAACAGATTGAAATTGCACCTCGCCGTTTAACTGGATGCCCATTTCATGAAAAATTTTAAATAGCCATAAGTTACTCGCGATGGCCGCTTTCATATCACTCGTCCCTCGCCCGTATAAGCGCCCCTCATTAAAGGTTAAATGAAAGGGTGACGTTTGCCAATTTGCACGATCTCCTATAGTGGCAACATCCATATGCCCATTTAGAATTAAATTATGATATGCTAGATTATTCTTTCCCTTTCGCTTTCCAACTAACAAACAATCTCCTTTATAAAATGGTATACTTTCCGTGATAAATCCACATTCTTGTAAAAAAAGCGCCACCCACTCTTGTGCAGCGATTGTGTTTCTAGCCGGTGGACTGACCGTTTCAAACTGAACCAACGTTCGCATAATTTCTATTAGCAATTCTTGATTATTCTCCATTTCCGCCCAAACTTTTTCAATTATTTTCATTTGTTCAGCTGAATGACTTTTTTGATTTTCTAACACTTACTCACCACCCCTCCTTCGTATACGACATCTCCCAAAAGTTCAATTCATAATAACTACTGCGGACAAATGCTTCTTCCATTTGCTTTCGTTCTTCAAGAGAGGCGTGATCGGCCAGTTCATCTACAAGTTGAATCAGCTCATCTAAGACTTGCTTGAAACCATCACTATGATAAGTGTCCAAAAAAGCTTGATAGATTGGAACAGGTGAAGTTTTGGTTGCAAAGGTTTCGCCAATTTCATAATACAACCAATAGCAAGGGAGCAATGAACTTAAAGCACTAGCCAAACTACCATCCAGAAACTGACGATAAATATGACTGACGTAATTGTAGGCAGTTGGCGCAATTGGAGTCTTTTCGCGTTCGGTTTTTGTCAGGTTTAATTGTTTAAAAAAATCATTCCGGATGGTTAATTCTGAGGCTTCTAATCCGGCTTTACAAAATTGTTGGCTTTGAATGATTCTTTGGTTATCCGTTCTATCAATAATTTCTTGATGAGCTTTGGCAAAATGATGCAAATAATAGGTATCTTGAATCAAATAAAAACGAAAGATTTCAATAGGCAACTTCCCTGTCACTAATTCTTGAACAAAAGGATGGTACTTACTGTCACGCCAAATCTCTTTTGTTATTTCGTGTAAATATTGGGTAAAGGTCATTATTTATTTCTCCTTTTTACTCTAAATTTAGTTGAACAAATACGTCATTTGCATTTAGGTCACTTGACAAAATCCCAACTTGTCGCATCCAATCAATGACTTCTTGATATTGTTCTTTTTTTTGTGTACCAAATGGACTTGCTGTATCCCCCATTAATGGCAGCAATTTGGCTAAACTTTGTTGTTCGATTGTTGGGTCGAGTGCGCTTTCTTTGTTTTGGTGATCTAGCAAAATTTGCAGACTACTGGTAGGATTGGCGACTACGTCTTGTTGTCCTTTGGTAACCGCTCGTAAAAATTTCTTCAAGTCCGCTTGTTTCTTAGTAATGGTGCTTTCACCAGCAACAAAAATTAATTCTAAATCATTTGGAACTGCATAATCTTCTTTAAGAATTGTCGTAATTCGATAGCCTTCTTTTTCAAGTAATAGTTGTTCATGATTAATATAAGCACCCATCAATGCGTCCACACGATCCGTTGCTAAAGCAGGGATTAAGTCATAACCGACATCAATAAAGTGAACTTGTTCGGGGTCACCGCCGTCTTTTTCAACCATTGCACGAACGATAGCTTCTGGAACCATGGACGTCCCTAGGCCAACGGTTTTCCCCATTAAATCTTTCGGCCGATGAATGCCACTTTCTTGTTTTACCATTAATTCGCCTAATGGTTTTTGAACAATTGAATAGATTCCTTTTACAGGAATTCCTTCTTCTTTTGATAAAATTAATTGGTTTTGATAATTAATTGCCAAATCGACTTTCCCGGCAGCTGCCAAGCGTAAAGGATCGTTGACATCAGATGGCATTTCGATGACGACATCTAACCCTTCTTCCGCAAAATAACCTTTTTCTTGCGCCACATAAATAAAAGTATGCACAGCATTAGGATACCAGTCCAACATCAGACGCAACGTGGTCTTTTCATTTTTTTCACTTGTTTTGCCACCGGTTAAAAGAAAAACAGTTGTCAAACTAAGTGCAATCAGTAAAAAAATGAAGCCCCATTTCTTTTTCGTTTTCATTTTCATTTTCCTTTCTTTTTTGCTTCTTGATTCCAAGGTAGCAAATATCTTTCAAATAAACTGACGAACAAAAAGAGTACCATCCCTAATAATGACAACAGACTAATCGCAGCAAAAACACCATTGGCATTCAAATTGCCTGACATGCGGCGACTATAGTAACCTAAACCTTCTGACGCACCCATCCATTCGCCAATACTAGCGCCTACTAAAGCATAAATAATGGCTAATTTAATATTTGATAATAGTTGTGGCAAAGCATGCGGCAAACTAAGATGCCTGAGTCGTTGCCATTTAGAAGCTCCTAGTGAATCGAATAATTCCAATGCTTCTTGTGGTGTGCTTTTCAGACCATCAAACAAACCAATCGTAATCGGAAAAAAAGCAATTAGGCAAGATAAGGCAACTTTACTCCATATGCTATACCCAAACCATAAAATGAAAATAGGGGCTAAAGCGATTGTTGGAATGGTTTGAGAGAATAAGGCAAAAGGATAAAATATTTTTTCAAAAATGGGGGATTGGTACATACAAATAGCCAATACGCATCCCATTACGAAAGCAAAAAAGAAGCCTAACATCGTTTCCCACAAAGTCACTCGTAAATGCTGGGTAAATAACGTGCGATCACTTTGCCATAAAAACGCAAGAACGTTTGTTGGGCTTGGAATAATAAAATCAGGAACCGCACCTAAACGAACGAGCCCTTCAACTAAAAGTAAAAGACTCAAACTTGTTACCACAAAAGGGAGAAAAGACGAGATCTTATGATTTTTCATACATTAAAATCCACTAGTGGTGCAAAGATTTTTTCACACTAAAAATTGCTATTATTACTATCCAGACGCAAAAAAGTCCTTTATACTGAATCAAGGATGACTTATC
>NZ_JAFBFD010000052.1 GCF_016909125.1 Enterococcus lemanii
ATAAGTCATCCTTGATTCAGTATAAAGGACTTTTTTGCGTCTGGATAGTAATAATAGCAATTTTTAGTGTGAAAAAATCTTTGCACCACTAGTGACTACGAGTGTATAAAAAACCTTCAACTAAGAAAAAAACAAATAAAGGAGCGATAAAGCGTCCCAGTAAAGAAGTCCAACGCGGCAAGCCGATAAATGAGCCTAAATAGGAATAGACATGGTCAATCACCATAAAGAGGATAGCGATAATTTTTAAATTAAAACTGGTTGCGTATTTTTTCATAAAATCTTCTTTTCGTTCCTTGCTTGATTGTACCAGTTTTCATTATTTTTGTATTAGGCAAAGGGGCTGAAAAAGCTATTTTTACTTCTTACACCACGAATCTAGTGATGAAAGAAGTAAAAATAGCTTCACTTATTTCTCATACCCATACAAATTTAATTGACCTGAAACATACTCGCCTAAGTAAATTTCACCGATTTTATTAAAACCTAGCGCACGGATTTGCGACTCTAACCATTCTTCATCTTGTTTAATCAGTTCTAAAACGTCTAAATTTGCTAAACCATCAACAATAATTGGATAGCGAAGATTTTCATCCCCAAATTCAATCAAAGTGAGCTGCCCGTTTTGCTCTAAAACGGCTCGCTTCACATTTTTTACTTCATAAATCCCATTTGAACGTAAACGAAACATAAGTTCATTGGCTGAAATTCCATTTTTTAAACACTCATTGACGTTTAACTTCCCATTTTGGATCAAAGTCAACGGGCGACCATCGACAATCGTTTTTACATACCGGTTATGTTCTTTGGCAAATTTTAAAATCAAAA
Organism: Enterococcus lemanii; assembly: GCF_016909125.1. Classification (GTDB taxonomy): domain Bacteria; phylum Bacillota; class Bacilli; order Lactobacillales; family Enterococcaceae; genus Enterococcus_I; species Enterococcus_I lemanii. The sequence continues at coordinate 829 of NZ_JAFBFD010000052.1, forward strand.
CAAGTAGTGTCCAAATAATTAAAACTAAAACAAACTGTAAAACCGTAATCGACTCGTTGTAAATGACACCACCAATAATTCCACCCAGAACATAATTTTGCACCTGGTCTAGCGAAGAAGACGGTGCCATATTGCTTTTTCCCATAATATTAATTTGAATAATTAAAACAACCATCCCTAACGCAAACTTAATAATAATTGGGCTATAGATTTGCATTTCCCCCGCCTCTTTCTATCGATTCATTACGATTTTCTCGTTCATTAAATAAGCTCTTGTTAACGTATACGAACCTTGATCGGCACTTAAATTCACTTTATAGAAATTTTCACCAATCTTAACCAGCGTCCCATCAACTAATTGGGTTGAACTTACAAAAATTTCTTCGACTTCAACTGCTTGTTCTTTCGCAATTCCTTGAACAAAATTGACCATTTGGGAAAAACGTGAATGGCGAACTTGGTTATTTTGGTAATCGGAATATTGAACCCCTAAAGCAAATAATAGTAATAACAAAAATATAATACTTAAATCCCGGTACTTAGTCTGTAAGCGGTGCCGCATATATAAACCAAACACAATAACCAAAATCACTAACGAACCGAAAATAAAGACATACTTCAAATAATCATCAATATTTGACTGCGACTGTAAGTAATTAATTCCATAAAAGTTCATCAAATCTCCTCCCTTATTTATGACCAGCTCCTTAGCTCAAAGTATACTATAGTCTTTCGTTTGTAACACTTGATAGCCTTTTATACAGCAAAAAACGTTTTTTGCTGGACTACGCGATAAAGGTGCTGATTAAAGCAATAATTGCCAAACCACCTTGCGTTAAAATAATTTTCTTGTCACTTGTCAGGCTGCCATAAAGCGCAACAAGCACAATATAAATTAAAATTAAACGACTCAGCTCAACCGTTGCTGTCGCTAAAAAGACACTATACAATAAACCAACAGCAATTAAACCATTATATGCACCTTGATTTTTTAGTAATGTCCGAATTGATTTTTGGCGCAAATCTTCTTTTGACAAACGAAAAATGCGACTAGTTGTCTGTGAAGTTGTCGCCAACGTTTCTAGATAAAAAATATAGAAAAATTCAATGGCCACTAGAATAATTAAACCTTTAGAAAAAAGTCCCATTTTTTTACTCCTTCACTTGGTTTATTTAAATTCAGTTATTTTTTCCGCTGCTAAACGAACCGATTCATAACCCGCTTCTTTGGCTTTGCCGACTGAAAGAATCATCACCGGCACATAGCGCTCTTTAGCTAAACCAAAAGTCTCGGCCAGCTGGTCTTCAACAAAACCACCGATGGCATTCGTATCATAACCATGTGCTCGGGCGACTAACATGAATTGCATCGCGGCCAGACTGGCATCAATTTTAACGACATCATTCATTTTTTCTTTTGAAAAAGCTTGATAACCTGGAATAATAGCAGCGAGTTGTTGCTCTTTGACTTCAAGAGGCATTTTGCCTTCTTCCACTGCTTGACTGTAAATTTCATCTCCTAATTCGTAACAAGCCATGTCCCCAAAAATTAAGACCATCGCTGAAGCTGTCTCGTTTTGCGTCTGATTAAAATAAAGCAATGGTTTTAATTTGGCTCTTGCTTCTGCACTTTCCACCACAACAAAACGCCAAGGTTGTAAGTTCACCGAAGATGGTGCTGTCGTTGCTTCTTGAATCATTTCTAGCATTTCCTCTTGGCTGATTTTACAAGTTTCATCATAAGCACGAATCGATTTTCTTCCAAAGACTACATCTGAAAAATGATTATTTTTTAAGTTTTTTGACATTTTATTTCCTTCTTTCATGACTTTATTGACTTAATTTTGTTAATAATTCTAACAATGTTTTTTGTTCCGCTGCATTCAGTGGTAATTGGGTACACAAATTAGCTGAAGCATATTCACTTTCACATTTGGCCAAAGCTTGGCTAGCAGTTGGTGTAATGGCCACAAAAACTTCGCGATTGTTTTCTTTGTTTCGTTCACGCGTGACGTATTTTTTCTCCTCAAGCACTTTCAAATGCCTCGTCACCGCCGCGCTATCAATTTTCAACTCATTTTGTAAAACCGTTTGTGAACAAGGTCCCTTTTCATTTAAAATCAGCATTAATTCATAACGCGTCAAACTTAGTCCGGTGGCTTTTTCAAATTTCGTTGTTAATTCCTGATTGACCAATTTCAATTGATAAAACAATTTACTTAATTCTCTAAGGTTCATTTTGCCCCTCCTCCCATCAATTGACTAGTCAACGATTGACTGGTCAATTGTATAATATTTTTTGTGATTTGAAAAGAGGTTTGTTTTAATAAATAAAAAAACGTTGTACAACTGAACAAACTATCAGTCACACAACGTTTTTAACTGCTTTATTCTAGCGATTCATAATACGCCTTCGCCACTTTTGTATAATCCTCGCCATCAATATCCACCTTGGCATTGAGCTGAATTAACGTATCTGTATCAATCGCTTGGTCAATTTGATTAATAATCTCAGCAATTTCTGGGTGGGCTTTTAATAAATCTTGACGCACAACCGGCATCAAATTATAAGGCGGCCAAAATTGTTTGTCATCGACTAAAACGGTAAAGGCCGCTTTATCCGATAACGGCCCCTCTGTCGTATAAGCTGGTGTCGCATCCGCTTCATCGCTCGTTAAGACTTGATATTTCAAACTATTGTCATAAACCGTTGATGAAATGAAATCAAATGGTCCATAAACTTCAGCTAACCCCTTTAAACCGTCTGCTCGCTCATCAAATTCCCCTTGTGAGGCAAACCGAATTTTATCCGCATTGGCTTGCAAGTCACTAATTGTTACAATATCGTATTTTTGTGCCATGCTTGTGTTAATTGCAATGCCTTGCCCATCGTTTCCTGGTGCATAATCTAAAACCGTTAAAACGCCCGCTTCTTCATAGGCTTTTTTGACCGCTGTAAAAACCGCATCAGGATCGGTTTCTAACGGTAATTTAAAAATACTTAGTAAAGCCGTTCCGGTATATTCTGGATACAAATCAATTTCGCCACTTTCAATCGACTTAGGAATAATTGAACCGGCAATATTTTGGACCCGTTCCACTTTATAGCCCTTGTCTTCTAACGCTAGCGCATAAATTTCACTAATAACTAAATTTTCGGTAAAATCTTTTGAACCAACTTTGACCGTTTCCTTAGTTGCTTCATTGTTGCCAGAAGTTCCACTACAAGCAACAAGAGCTACCGCAAACAATACCATCAAACCACTCATTATTATTTTTTTCATTTTCAAACGTCCTTTCTGTGAAAATAATTGTAACGAAACAAACAAAACTTGAAAAGTAGGCACTTTTTTGTGCGTAACTTACTTTTTGGTAATCATTGCTTCCTCACAGTCTTTCACTCTTTTTTATTTTCCTATCCGCCGTAAAAGCAACCCAAGCATTCAATAAAACGATTTAGAATGACTACTACTATTATCATAACAGTAATCGTTCTACGTGCAATGAATAACACTTAGCGTATAGCGGAACTTGAGTAATTCAAACAATAAATGGTATTGCTGCTAAGAAAAAACAACCTTCCTCCCTTAGATACTGATTCAATCGTTCAATCCGATGGCCCATTGAAAAGGTTTCTTCCTCGAGACGATTACTCGTGAAAGTGAATCCAAAAAAATTTCTTTCCCTTCATCGAGCAACTGCTGATTTCCCTTCATTTACGTTTAATTGAAGTTTTGTCTTGATGAAATATTGAATACTTTTCATTATTGCCTTAAAATAAATTATTTGTTTCTAATACTTTATCAACAATTAATAATTCAAAAAAAGATTCATCTAATAAATACTTATTTACTTCTTCAAAACTCACCTTAAATTCATCTAAAATTTTTATAATTCTTTTAGTTAATTTGAAATTTTCATTACTGTTTTTATCTTTTAAAACGATTATATATTGATGCATATCAATTAGTTTCCCATATGGATACACATATATATTAGTTTCATTTGCACTTTTTAAATATACATTTTTTTCTACAACTATCGCTATTCTCCAATCCTGAAATTCTTCCGTGTCAAGAATTTTAAAAATCTCAAAGAAAAGGGATTTTTGCTTATTGGCAATTTCTATCATTTCTAATGTTTTGTATTGTATTATAGAAATGTAATCCAACTTCTTAATACTATCCATAATACTTTCCAGATCTGAATGATCCTTTCAGAACATTTATGAACTTATCGCCACTATAAATAAATACTCCTCCTTGGTAGACATTTTTTCCAATAAATCCAAGAAATACTGTAAACAATAAATTTATCCCCATAGAAGTTAAGACAGCTAATAAAGAAGCATCATCTAAAGCATATCTCGCAAACATAAGTATTGGTGATATAAAAGGAATTGTATTTTGCAAGACTTTTTTACACAATAATGCAACCAATAAATACACAACTTTGCAACCTGAAATTTGTCTTTAATTATTTTGATTTTGATAATGAATTTTTCAATCGGTAACTCTCGCCAGTGAAGCTAAGAATATGCGCATGATGGATTAAACGGTCTACCAATGCCGCGGTTAGTCGAGGGTCCGAAAATACCTTATTCCACTGGCTAAACTCTAAATTGCTAGTGAGGATCACGCTTTTCTTTTCGTACCAATCACTAATCAATTGAAAGAGAAGTTCGGCGCCGTCCTTTGAAAAGGGGACATAGCCCACCTCGTCTAGGATAATCAGCTTTACCTTATCAAAACGCCGTTTGAAATGCTCTAAGCTATTATTTTTCCACTGACATTCCAATTCAATGACGAGATCCGAAACACGCCAGAAACGCGTCTCAATGCCTTCTTTCGTTGCTACTTGACCAAGGGCGCTAGCCAAATGTGTTTTCCCTGTCCCAGGTGTGCCGATAAATACGGCATTTTCTTTTTGGCGAATGAAAGATAAACTGATTAACGCTTCTTTGGTGCTTGGGTTGGGTAAAAGAATCTGATCATGCCATTCATACGTCTCTAACGTGCGTCGCGTAGGAAAATTAGCTTGTTTGAAAAGGCGGGCGGTTTTTAATTCTTCTCGGCAAGCCACTTCATGTTTTAATAAAAATAGTAACCATTCCTCTTTCGTTTCAAAGGATTGGGTGTCTACTACTTTTGGAAGATGTGGGAGGCGAAGTTGTTTACAGAGTGTTTCTAATTGGAGTTGACCCATTATTTTGTCGCCTCCTTCCCAGGAGGACAAAGAATCGCATCGTAGTCTTTCCAATTCACATCATAGGCATTCGTTAATTCCGAGGCACCTAATAACTCATAAAAATCCGCGCCAATCCCCTTCATATCATGTGTGACAAGCAGGCCTTGTATTTGATTTACACGACGATTTCTTTCTCTTAAATCGGGAATACTCAAGTAAAGCTTGATGCGTTCTGGCAGATATTTCCAATAGCGCGAATGATGCATGACATTGGGCTTTCTCTTCCAATCAAGTAAAATCTCTTTCCAAGGAATCGCTCGTTTCTTATGCATGTACGGACGAGGGCCTTCGTCAATGATTTCGCCATTCATACTAACCAGTTGGTATGAATTCGAACGAAGAACGGCATAGAGAATGGAATGATTTTTAGCACGTGGTACGTGAATACGTGTATCATCTAACTTAATCTCATTGTATCGATTTGCCTTAACTGTGATTTCTTTAAAAACAGGATAATCCACTTCTGGTAAGAAAAGTAGGCTTGATTTCTCCTCCTCCCAAAGGGTTTGAATGAACGAATGTTTCTCATAATGCTCACGATTAAGATCAAGTGATAATTGCTCAGCTAAGGTTTTGTTAAAGCTTTCGAAATCCTGCATAATCGGGGTGGATGAAAAGAAGTTATACCGAACATAACCAACCTTGTTTTCGACATTTCCTTTTTCATGGCCACTTCTTGGGTTGCACACTTGCGTTTCAAACCCATAATGCATGGCAAATTGTAAGAAGCCATCCGTTAATTTTGCAGGTTCATTTCGTGTTTTCGCTTGGAAAACAGCTGTTGACATATTATCAATACGGATTGCACGAGGAACGCCTCCAACTTGTCGGAAAAGTTCTTTCATCCCTTCAAGCAAACATTCTTGATTCTCTGCTGGAAGGGCTACGACAAAACCAGCGTTACTATAAGGGAAAGTCATAACCAATACTTTGACGTCCTTAAAAGCTCCTTCGTGACAAACTTCCATCAGACCGAAATCAAGTTGCGCTTCACCCATTGGATGTTCTAAACGTTCAAATCCATTGTCTTCATTGGCTTCTGTAACGTGCGTGGCCTTCCAATCTTTGATAAACTGACAAACCGTTCGATAGGAACCGGCATAGCCCATTTTTTTCAAGTCATTTGTGATGAATTTGGCGTTTCTCCGCTTCTTTTTTGGAAGTTTTGAATCTTCCGTGAGCCATAAAGCGACAATCCCGCCCCATCCTCCTGTGTACATCAATCCTGTCTTTTTATGCGATTTTACAACAGGAATAAGATCACCATCCGCGTATTTTTTTACCGTCCGCCAGTTCACGTTCAATTCTTTTGCAATATGATTGATCGATTTATCGTGATTATTTCGTAAATTTTTGATAGTATGAATATCGTGCATTGTAAGCATCCTTTTCTTACCTCCAGTTATCGTTGTGGGAACCATAACTTTAGAGGAATTTCAGGTTGCTTGCAATGTTTTTTATGCTTTTAGCCAATTGCAGCATTGTGTATTTTTTCGTTGCAATTGTCTGTACTTATATCTTGCCATAAACATATCGAGGAAACGGTGAGTAATAAAATATTAGAATTAGTAGATATAAATACCATTAGTCACATAGACTATTTGAAATGTAAATTAGGATTAGAAACCTTTATTATAAATATTTTCAAATTAGCAGCTATTTATACCTGTGCAATTCTCCCAAATACTTTCTTTTATACTTTAATTTTTCATGTTAGCTTTTTATTTGTAAGAATATTTTCATATGGTTATCATGCTAAAACAAGTTTAGGTTGTATATTTTCTAGTCTAATGATGTTCATACTCATTCCTTATTCTATCTTAAACTTTTTCATATTCCCCTCAATTATGTTATATCCATTATCAACTATAAATATGATTTTTCTTAGTATTTTTACACCTAGAAAAACAAAAAAAAATTACATAGGAGATAAAGAGCAACAATCTACATTAAAGAAACGAACAGTTTTATCATGCTTAATTATGAGTACTATTGCTGTTTTAGTTCCATCTTTAATATTAAAAAATTTAATAATTTTAGGTAATACTTTGGCAGTTTGCTTAGTTTTACCATTAAAAAAGGAGACGATAAAATGAAACAGAAAATTAACCATATCATCAATCGATACCTTACTACTTTTTTTATTGATTTGGGTAGTATGAGTTTAAAACAATGTTGTTTTTTAGCCTTTCATGAGACCGAAATACCAAGTGAATTAATTAAACATGAAATGGAAAAATAATATGGCATAGGTGAACAAAAGATAAGTGTCCAAAAAAATACCTCTTTCAGCGACTTCTTTGACTTTTTAAGCCATTCGTCGTAACGTAAAAAGAAAATAGTCAAGCGAAAGGGGGCAGATGAATGTTACAAGAAATCATGACGTATTTTCAAAATAACTCGAGTCAATATTTGAATTATTTACTAACTCATTTAGCTATCAGCTTTAAAGCGTTATTTTGGGCAAGCCTCATTGGACTTCCCTTAGGTTATATCAGTTACCGCATTCGCCTTTTAGCGGAGTTTTTTCAAATGAGTGCGCAATTGTTACGTATTATTCCAAGTTTGGCTGTGTTGTTTCTTTTAATTCCACTCGTTGGCGTTGGTGAATTTCCGGCTCTAATTGCTTTAACTTTTTTAGCCGTACCATCGATTTTAATCAATACGACGCTAGGTTTTCAGGAAGTCCCTGTAGTGATGAAAGAAGTGGCTAGCGGACTCGGCATGAATCCTACGCAACTCTTTTACAAAATTGAAATCCCTTTAGCCATGCCTTACATCTTGAATGGGTTAAAACTTGCTTTAGTCGAAATTTTAGCCAGTGCCACACTCGCCACTTATATTGGAGCAGGTGGCCTTGGGACGTTGATTTTCACGGGTTTAGGTTTATACCGCGTTGATTTGTTACTCATTGGTGGCGCAACAGTGACCCTCTTATCACTTTTTAGCATCGCCTTATTTGATTTCATCATAAGAAAGGTGCGTAAAAACCATGTCTAACATAGCAATCTCTTTTAAAAATATCCATAAAAGTTTTAACCAAGGAGCAACAAAAGTCATTGAACACCTCAGTTTTGACGTGCCCGAAGGTGAATTTATTACCATTTTAGGCACTTCCGGCTCAGGAAAAACAACCGCTTTAAAAATGATCAATCGTTTAATTGAACCTGATGCCGGTGAAATTAAAATCTACGACCAGCCAATTACAACTTTTGACATCAATCAATTGCGCCGCCAAATCGGCTACGTCGTGCAACAAATTGGCCTTTTCCCGCACTACACCATTGAAAAAAACATTGCCACTGTCCCAGAATTACTCGGTTGGGAAAAAGAAAAAATTACCTTGCGCGTCAAAGAACTCATGGCTAATATTCAATTGCCTTACGAAGAATATGCCAAGCGTTTCCCCCGGCAACTTTCCGGTGGCCAACAACAACGGGTCGGCGTCGCTCGGGCTTTAGCGGCCAATCCTGATATCATGTTACTTGATGAACCATTTGGAGCCGTGGATGCGATTACGCGAAAAGATTTACAAAAACAAATCAAACACTTACACCAAAATTTAGCCAAAAAAACCTTTTTATTTGTCACCCACGATATCAACGAAGCGTTCTTACTTGGTACGAAAGTCATGATTATGAACGAAGGAAAAATCGACCAATTTGATACGCCTGAAAAAATCATTAAAAATCCAAAAACACCTTTTGTTCAACAGTTGCTAGCGACCGTTTATGCCGAGGAAGAAATGTGGAGGAACTACAAATGATTACTTATTGGCTTGATTATCACGAACGACTCACAAGCGCTTTATGGCAGCACTTACGTCTAGTATCGATTTCACTAGCGATTGCTTTTGCTCTAGCTATTTTGATTGTTGCGCTTTTTAGTACAAAAACCAAATGGCTGACTAGTTTTATTTATTTTTTCTCAGCCCTTTATGCGGTCCCAAGTTATGCTTTTTTTGCCCTATTAATTCCACTGACTGGCCTCGGTACGACGACCGCGATTATCGTCTTAACCTTGTACAGTGAATATATTTTACTGCGTACTTTTTCAACGGGCATTGAGCAAATTGACCCAACCATCATCGAAGCCGCCCAAGGCATGGGGATGACACCGCAACAAATTTTTCGAAAAATCCAGTTACCTTTAGCGACCAAATCGATTTTCAGCGGCATTCGGCTAGCTTTAACCTCGATTATCGGGATTGCAACAATTGCCGCAACCATTAACGCAGGCGGTATTGGCACGATTTTATTTGACGGCTTGCGTACACAAAACTTAGTTAAATTACTCTGGGGGACGCTACTAGCAGTTTTTTTGTGTGTCACGAGCAGTTTCATCTTTAAAATAATTGAAAAAATCGTTGTTAAGAAAATGGGATTGGAGGACGTTTGATGAAAGCAAATTCAGTCCTGAAGTTGCTACTAAATATTCACCTACATACATCCTGTTAAATCATCACTATTTAAAGATAATTTTTTTGTAAGCACCGCTCGCCTACGAAAATTCATTGACTTAAGGGGCCGGGATGACGCAGCCGTTCGAATGTTAGTGAGTGACGGATGTGGGACAAGGTTGAGTGGCAAGTATCGACGAATAATTTGGATGAGTTTGGCATAGGAGTGATTCAAAATATCTATTACTTATTTGATTAATATAGAAACTGGTAAAGGGATTGATTGAATAGGGATATGCATCGACTTTTAAAGCCCCAAAACTTGGCGCGAGAATCAGCCGGCGTAGGTTTTGGGGCTCTTTATTGTTAAGCAAGCATAAGGGTGAAGACGCTTGAAACTTTATGCGAACTCACTTCTTTTACTCGCTAGGTCGAAAGTTACTCGAAAGTTATTAATCTTTTAAAGTGAAGAAACGTTTCGGGTCATTCGGTCCAGAACCATGTACTCTAATAATATTTTTTTCATCTATTGTCTAAAAATGAAAATCAGCTTTTGGCAAAATATAGTCCCTTACTTCCTATTTCATCCCCTTATTTGTGCACTTTTTGTTTTGTCTGTATTTTCTGTCAATTTATGTTACACTTAGTAAAAATTCAAAGGACGGTTGGTATGAAAATCCATCAATTATACGAAAATAGCGAGCCGGTTATCTCGCTGGAAGTCTTTCCACCAAAGAAAGAAAGTGGTTTACACACCCTGCAAACCATGCTTGAACAAGTCAAAACGATTCAACCTGCCTACATTAGTGTGACGTACGGGGCAGGTGGTACGAGTGTGAGCAATCAGACGTTAGAAATTGCTCAAATGCTCAAAAAAACACAAGGGATTGAACCACTTCATCATTTAACTTGTATCGGTAAATCGAAAGATGAACTACAAAAGATTCTAGCCGAAATTAAAGCAGCAGGCATTGAAAATTTGTTAGTCTTACGTGGCGATTTACCCGAAACCGACCAAACGTGCGTCTCTGATTTTCCTTTGGCCAAAGATTTGATTGCTTTTGCCAAACAAGAAGGCGATTTTTCGATTGCGGCGGCTTGTTACCCAGAAGGCCACATTGAACAAGCAAGCGATCAGGAAAATTTTGACCACTTAAAAGCCAAACAAGCAGCCGGGGCAGATTTTTTTATTTCGCAACTATTTTTCCATAATGACTCTTTCTACCGGATGGTTGAAGGCGCGCGCAAGGCTGGCGTGACGGTGCCGATTGCGGCCGGCATTATGCCGATTATGAGTCGCACGCAAGTAGAGAAAATGATTTTCATGTGTGGGGCTTCCTTGCCATCAAAGCTAATTAAACTAATTCATCGCTACGAACAGCAACCCGAAGCGTTACGGCAAGCCGCGTTAGAATACGCCCTTGCACAATGCGAAGATTTAATCGCGCATGGTGTGGATGGCATCCACCTTTATTCCATGAACCAGCCCGTCGTCGCTAAGACTGTCTTACAACATTTAAGAGGAGGGCACGCATGCAATTAAACAAAAAAGAAGTCTTACGTTATTTAGGCTATAAACGTAAACAAGCCCTCACCCCGGAAGTCGATGCGATGATTGACGAAATGATGCAAGAAGTCCAGCAAGTGTCTAAACCGCGTTACGATTATAAAATTTTCCCAATTTTAGCCCATGAAGCCACACAAACCATTGAAGTCGTTGGAACCAATCTCGTTTTTACTGGAAAATCCGCGTTTAATCATTTAAAAAATGCCCAAAAAGTTGTACTCCTCGCTGCCACCTTAGGCCTTGAAATTGAACGACAAATTCGAATTTACGAAGTGACGGATTTAACCCGTTCGCTAATTTTGGATTCTTGTTGCACCGAATATATCGAAAAAATTTGTGATTTAGCCGAATGCGACATTCAAGAAGCCGCTGATCAAGAGCACTTAACCCTGAATCGCCGGTTTAGCCCAGGCTATGGTGATTTGCCACTAACGATTCAACCAGATTTCTTACAAGTTTTAGAAGCAGACCGCAAACTAGGGATTCACCTTTCCGAGAATTTACTTATGATCCCCCGTAAATCGGTCACGGCTTTTGCTGGCTTATTTACCGATGAAAAAAGCGCTCGCCCCCGCCGCAAACGCCCGGATTGTTTCGACTGTGATTTGACCACTTGCCAATTTCGCATAGGAGGATAACGATGGATATTCAAACTTTTATTAAAGAAAAAACGCTACTTTTTGATGGCGCCATGGGAACGATGTTACAAAAAAATGGGTTGCCCGTTGGGATGCAACCCGAATATTTTAACTTTAGTCACCCCGAAGTCGTCCAAAAAATTCATGAAGAATATGTAGCAGCCGGCTGTGACGTCATTACTGCCAATACCTTTCAGGCCAACGCAACTAAAATCAAACCAGAAGAAGTCGTACCGGTTATCAAACAAGCGATTGCCCTCGCCAAAAAAGCCAACCCACGCTATGTAGCGATGGATTTAGGCCCAATTGGCCAACTAATGGCACCGATGGGGACGCTCACTTTTGACCAAGCTTACGATTACTTCAAAGAACAAGTCATGGCAGCCGAAGAAGCGGGGGCCGATTTATTCCTTTTTGAAACAATGTCAGACTTATTTGAGACCAAAGCCGCGATTTTAGCTGCCAAGGAAAATACGCAACTCCCAATTTTTGTCACGATGACTTTCCAAGCGGATGGTCGCACCTTTGTCGGCACCGATCCGTTAACAGCGGTTTTAACGTTGCAAGAACTCGGGATTGATGCCATTGGTGTCAATTGTTCTTTAGGCCCTCAAGAGTTATTACCAATTATTCAAACGTTATTAGACTATGCAAAAATCCCAGTCATGGTCCAGGCCAACGCTGGTTTACCACTCATGCAAGACGGCCAAACCGTTTATCCTATTTCGATTCAAGAATATGCCGATTTCGTAGCGGAAATGTTGCAAATGGGGGTACGGATTATTGGCGGTTGTTGTGGCACCACTCCCGAATTTATACAAGCTTTACGCCAAAAAATCCAGGAAAATCCAGTCGTTACAACCACACCGAAAAGCGTGACCGCCGTGACGTCCGCTTCACAAAGCGTCATTTTGAATCAACGCTTCACTTTAATCGGTGAACGCTTAAACCCAACTGGTAAAAAACGCTTGAAAGAAGCTTTGCGCAACAAAGACATGGCTTATATTTTAAAAGAAGCCCTTGATCAAGCCAATGCTGGCGCCGACATTTTAGACGTCAATGTGGGCTTACCTGAATTAGATGAAGCACAAATGATGATTGAAGTCGTTCGCGAAGTCCAAGGGATTGTGACTTTGCCGTTACAAATCGATAGTTCATCCGTGCCGGCCATCGAAGCGGGTTGTCGCTATTACAATGGCCGCCCGTTAATCAATTCGGTCAATGGCAAAGCTGAAACGATGGCGGCAATCTTCCCAATTGCTAAAAAATACGGGGCCGCGGTACTTGGCTTATGTCTTGATCAAGAGGGCATTCCCGAAACCGCCGAAAAACGTCTCGCCATTGCCGATCAGATTGTTGCGACTGCCGCGACTTACGGTATTCCTAAAGAAAGTGTCTTAATTGACCCGCTAGTACTCACTGCCTCCGCCCAACAAGACCAAGTCAAAGTCACCCTTGAAACACTTCAAGGATTACGCCAACGCGGCATTCATACCGTCGCGGGCGTTAGTAACGTTTCCTTTGGTTTACCTAATCGTGACGTGCTAAATAGTAACTTTTTAGCTGCTGCTTTTGGTGCCGGCCTAGATGCGCCGATTATTAACCCACTTTCTGATTTGATGATGAACACCGTGCGCGCTTTACGCGTAATCAATGGCCAAGACCAAGATTCCGTGGATTACATCGCCAATAGTCAAATCACGACACTTGCAACCAAGCAAAATGTCTCAGAAACAAAACCAAGTGGCGATAACAGCTTACGCGAACTCATTTTAGAAGGACGCAAAGAAGAAACACCCGAAAAAACACGCGAATTATTGACAACGATGGCCCCACTTGCCATCGTCAATCAAGAATTCATTCCCGCACTTGATGAAATCGGGCAAAAATTTGAAGCAGGTACTCTATTCTTGCCCCAACTCATGCAATCAGCCGAAGCCGTCAAACAAGCCCAAGAAGTCATTAAAACCCATTTAGCCAAAGCCAATCAACCAACCAACGCCCAACACCGGATTTTACTCGCCACGGTTGAAGGCGATATTCATGACATTGGGAAAAATATCGTCAAAATGATTTTAGAAAATTACGGTTTTGAGATCATTGACCTTGGCAAAGACGTTCCGATTGCCAAAGTCGTCGAAACCATTCGTCAAGAAAAAATCCAACTCGTTGGGTTAAGCGCCCTGATGACCACGACTGTTCAGAACATGAAGAAAACCATCCAAGCCGTACGCGAGGCCGAACTTGATGTGACCTTCATCGTTGGCGGCGCCGTTTTAAATGAAGAATACCGCGAATTTGTCGGCGCCGATTATTACGCCAAAGACGCCTTAGAAAGCGTGACGATTGCTAAGCAGTTTTTTGCGGAGAAGAATGAAGAAGAAGTCTAGTTGAAGAATAGGGTAGAGGGGAATTTAATTCCGCCCCTCCCATTGCACCGTACGTACGGGTCTCGTATACGGCGCTACATTTGTATTATTCACGACTTTC
>NZ_JAFBFD010000053.1 GCF_016909125.1 Enterococcus lemanii
AAGGAATAGTCATGAAATTTCGAAAAATTTACACAATTCGAAATTGGATGAGTGTTGTCTTTTCTATAAAAGTGAATTATGAAATTGGTTCAATTGATTGAACAGGAAAAAAATATTGAAATACAAGCAAAACAAGCCGAATTAACTGAAAAAGAATTAACCGCAACTTTAAGAAAACGAGCAGAAGCCGATAAATATGTTGTTGAACAAAATGCTTTAGCCGAAAAAGCAAAAGAAATTGCAAAAGCCGAAGCGGAAGCAGAAAAAGTAAAATTAGCAGCCCAAGCGGAAGCTCAACGAATCGAAAAAATTGGTTTAGCGGAAGCAGAGAAAATTGAAAAAATTGGTCTTGCGCAAGCTCAAAGTCAAGAAAAAATGGCGCTGGCCTTACAAAAATTAAACGAAGCTGGTGTTTTAATTGAATTTATTAAAGTCTTGCCAGCGTTAGCAAAAGAAGTAAATGCTCCGATTAGCAATATCGATAAACTAGTGAGTTTTGGTGGCACAGGAGAAATTCATCAAATGGGTGAAGCTGGTTTAGCTCGTACTTTTGATACGATTAAAGAAACAACAGGCTTAGATTTAGCCAATCTAATTAATGAATCCATGGCAACAAGACAAGGCAATAAAGAATTAGTTGAGGCTGTTACTGAATTGCAAGAAGAAAAACCATCTCAAGCGACAAGTGCTGTGACCCAAATAAAGTAATAAAGCATAATTGGAGAAAAATCGGATAATCGCACTGAAAAGTGTTTTTATTCGATTTTTTTATCACCTTCAACAAGCTGAAAAATCGCTTGAAAAAGGAGTGAATATTCACTTTTAGTTTGAGTAAAAAAGCTTAAATGAAAGCGTTAATTGTCAAATTGTGACGAAACTTTGAAATATTGGTAAATTTCTGACAATTCAATTGTTTTTTTTTAAGAGCTATGATAACCTTTAAAAAGATTGGAGCGATTGGATGGGAAATATAGACTTATTAACAGCATTTACGCGTTACTTGACATTGGAAAGAGGCTACTCTGATAAGACTAAGGAAGCGTATCTCATCGACATTCATGACTTTGAAGTTTTTTTGTCTGAATCAGGAGATGCCGAATTACGAAATGTTGACTACCGTGATGTTAGAATTTATTTGAGTTATTTAACAAATGAAAGAAAATATAGTCGAAATACTTTGAATCGGAAAATGGCAAGTTTACGATCGTTTTACCAATACTTATTAAAACAAGAATTGATTACTGAAAATCCATTTAGCTATGTGCATTTAAAAAAACAAAATCAACGCTTACCACATTTTTTTTATGAAGAGGAAATTCAAGCGTTATTTGATAGTTTCCCAACCCAAAGTCCCCTTGATTTAAGAAATCGTGCATTGCTAGAGGTTTTATACGGTTCTGGTTTACGGGTCAGTGAATGCAGTTTTCTTGAAATTCGTAATATTGATTGGGAAATGTCTGTTTTTCGTGTAATTGGTAAAGGCGATAAAGAACGTTACGTGCCATTTAACCAATCGACGAAAACAGCGATGCAAAAATATTTAGAAAAAGGTCGTCCAGAGCTAGTGTCTAAACAAGAAGAAGAACAACCATTTGTGTTTGTGAATCACTTAGGCACGCAACTAACGACTGCGGGAATTAGTTATATTTTAAATCAAATCATTCAAAAAGGGGGCCTTGATCTACAAATTCACCCGCATAAATTGCGGCATACCTTTGCAACACATTTACTAAATAATGGTGCAGATATGCGAACCGTACAAGAATTACTAGGTCATGATAACCTATCAACGACACAAATCTATACACATGTAACAAAAGACAGTTTACAAAAAAATTACCGTCAATTTCACCCACGAGCATAAATGTCGTTAAGGTGATGGCTAATACAGGAGGAATATATTAATGAGTTCACAATTTCATTCAACAACAATTTGCGCAATTGAAAAAAACGGTCAATTTGCAATGGCTGGTGACGGTCAGGTAACAATGGGCGAACAAATTGTGATGAAAGGTACGGCAAAAAAAGTTCGTCGGATCTATAATGGAGAAGTCATTGTTGGCTTTGCAGGAAGCGTAGCCGACGCGTTTACCTTGGAAGAGAAATTTGAAGGTAAATTAAACGAATATAAAGGCAATTTGCAAAGAGCGGCGGTTGAATTAGCACAAGAATGGCGTACTCAACAGGCAATGCAAAAACTGGAAGCGATGCTAATTGTAATGAATAATAAAGAGATGTTGTTAATTTCAGGAACAGGAGAAGTAATTGCGCCTGATGATGGTATTTTAGCGATTGGCTCAGGTGGTAACTACGCATTAGCTGCTGCTAGAGCATTAAAGCAGTATGGTGGCGAAGGGTTTACTGCAAAAGAAATTGCACAAAAGGCTTTGACGATTGCTGCAGATATTTGTGTATTTACGAATCATAATATTATTGTAGAGGAATGTTAGTTATGCAAAATCAAAATATTTCACCAAAAGAAATTGTTAAAGAGTTAGACCAATATGTCGTTGGACAACAAGCTGCCAAAAAATCCGTAGCGGTGGCTTTACGAAATCGTTATCGACGCTTGCAATTAGATGAACAAATGCAACAAGAGGTTACTCCCAAAAATATTTTAATGATCGGTCCAACTGGGGTGGGGAAAACAGAGATTGCGCGACGTTTAGCTAAAATTGTTTCTGCTCCTTTTATCAAGGTTGAAGCAACGAAGTTTACAGAGGTTGGTTATGTCGGACGTGATGTGGAGTCAATGGTTCGTGATTTAGTTGAAAACGCGATTCAGATTGTCCGTAAAGAGCAATATGCTCGTGTGGCCTTACAAGCAGAGAAAAAAGCCAACCGACGTTTAGCAAAAGTTTTGGTTCCGGGAATCAAGAAAGAACAAAAAAAATCAATGAACCCTTATGAACAAATGATGGGTATGTTCAATCAAATGCAACAACCAGAAGAAGTAAAAGAGGAATTGACCGATGAAATTCGAGTGAACCGCCAATCAATTTATGAACAGCTAGAAAAAGGATTACTTGATCAAAGAGAAATAACAATCGAAATTGACGAACCAAAAGTGAATGTGCCTGCAATGAACCAAGGCTTGGAGCAGATGGGCATCGATTTGAATGAAACACTCGGTGCGTTAAAACCGAAAAAGAAAATTGAACGCACGGTTACGGTGAAAGAAGCACGGGAATTATTAATTCAAGAAGAGTCTTCAAAATTAGTAAATGATGCCGATATTCATAGTGAAGCCTTACGTTTAGCCGAAGCAAGTGGGATCATTTTTATTGATGAAATTGATAAAATCACCTCGAAATCACAACATTCAGGTGAAGTTTCTCGTGAAGGTGTCCAACGAGATATTTTACCGATTGTCGAAGGGTCTCAAGTGAATACAAAATATGGGGTCATTCATACGGATCATATTTTGTTTATTGCCTCCGGAGCGTTTCATTTATCAAAACCAAGCGATTTAATTCCTGAGTTACAGGGGCGTTTTCCAATTCGCGTGGAACTGGATGATTTAACAGCAGAAGACTTTGTGAAGATTTTGAAAGAGCCTAATAATGCATTGGTGAAGCAATACATCGCTTTACTGCAAACCGAAAATGTCAAAGTAATTTTTACTTTAGAAGCATTAGAAAAAATGGCAGAAATTGCCTTTCAAGTAAACCGTGACACCGAAAATATTGGTGCCAGACGTTTGCATACTATTTTAGAAAAACTATTAGAAGACTTATTATTTGAGGCATCTGATATGTCGATGGCGGAAATAACGATTACAGAGTCGTATGTTGAAGAAAAATTAAGTTCAATTGCAAGTAATGAAGATTTAAGTCGTTACATTCTTTAATTTATTGGGGGAGTAAAAATGAAAACACTGTTGGAAAAAACGAGACAAATTAATGAGTTGTTACAGCAAAATAACGCTTTTGATTCTGCAACCGATTTGCCTTATGACAAAATGGCAATTATATTAGGGGATATATTAAATTGTAATACGTATATTATTAGCCAAGAAGGGGCTCTATTAGGCTTTACGGAAAAGCATGATGTCAATAATGCACGAGTTAAAAACATGTTTCTTGAAAAACAATTTCCTAAAAGTTATACGGATATGGCGGATCGCTTAGCAGTTACAGAGGCGAATATCCCAATTAGTAGCGATTTGACCGCTTTTCCAGTAGAGTCACGCGAACTTTATCCAGCAGGCATTACAACAGTTGTTCCAATTTACGGTGCTGGTCGTCGTTTAGGCACGATTATTTTATCTCGAATTGATCAAACTTTCGATGAAGATGCTTTAGTATTAGCTGAATATAGTGCAACGGTTGTTGGAATGCAAATTTTATATCAAAAATCCCGGAGCATTGAAGACGAAGTTCGGAGCGCGACGGCTGTTCAAATGGCGATAGGAACATTATCTTATAGCGAATTAATTGCAGTTAAAGCTATTTTTAAGGCACTTGGTGGTGATGAAGGGCGCTTAACGGCCTCTAACATTGCCGATGAAATTGGGATTACTCGATCTGTAATTGTGAATGCTTTGAGAAAATTAGAATCAGCAGGAATTATTGAATCACGCTCGCTAGGTATGAAAGGAACCTATCTAAAAGTGTTGAATCAACGTTTTAAAGAAGAGCTAAGCAAATCTTAATAAAGGTTTAGGGGGACTAGAAGGATGCTTTATACGATTGAAACACCGCATTTACAAGCTGTGATTGACTCAAAAGGAGCAGAATTACAAAGTTTGTATGGGAAAGAACAAGAAATAGAATATATTTGGCAAGGAGACAAGCGATATTGGGGGAGAAAAGCACCAATTTTATTTCCAATTGTAGGTGCATTAAAAGACGATCAATATACTTATCAAGGAAAAACTTACGAAATGTTTCAGCATGGTTTTGCTCGTGATTTAGAATTTGAGTTACACGAACAAACAGAGGACAGTATTTCTTTTTTATTAACCGATACACCGCAAACAAAAAAAGTTTATCCTTTTTCGTTTAAACTTTATGTTTCTTACCAATTAGGCGGCGATGGTTTAATCGTGAAATATCGAGTGGAAAATCCAACAACAGAAGATTTATTCTTTTCAATTGGTGGCCATCCTGGTTTTAATGTTCCTCTTGAAAAAGGAGTCGCTTTTGAAGATTACTACTTAAAAGCATCGCCAATGAAATCAAGAATTGAAATTCCATTAAAAGGTCGGTACATTGACTTACAAAACCGAACATTAGGTCAAACGAATACAACGATTGCTCTTAGTCGAGCGCTTTTTGAAAATGATGCTTTAGTATTTGAAACCAAAGGGCTAAATTCTTTTTCAATTTGCAGTGATCAATCACCACATCGCGTGACTTTATCTTTTAATGACTTGCCGTTTGTAGGAATTTGGTCGCCATATCCTATTGAAGCACCTTTTGTTTGTATTGAGCCTTGGGCAGGAGTGGCGGATACTGTTGAGGCAACAGGGGAATTGAGTGAAAAGTTAGGTATTCAAAAACTAACTGCTCATGAAGCATTTGAAACGAAATATTCCATTACAGTTAAATAATGAGAAGAGTACGCTCAACATAAAACATGCCCACTCCCTTCATTAAAGAGGTCAGTGGGCATGTTTGCTTGTTTATTTTTTATTTTTATTTAAACCAAAAGGGACTTTGTTTTCAGTTCCGTTTTTTATTCGCACGATATTATCTTTGTGGCGATAAAAAATAAAAATCGTAACACCAATCGCAATCATTGTTAGTAGCCAGTCTTGTTGAGGCAAAATATTTGGAGCAATTAACGGTAAGAAGATGGTCGATAAGGTGATTAAGACAGCAGCAATCATACTCGTTAAACTAACCATACTGGTAAAAAATAAACCGATTAAGAAAATAGCTAAGGAGTATAAAAAGAAAAGTGGTTGATAGCCAAGTAGCATGCCTGCACTTGTTGCGACGGCTTTTCCTCCTTTAAAGCGCGCAAAAATAGGGAAAGTATGGCCCAAAATCGCTGCAACGCCAAACCATAAAGGGTTGATATTTGTTATACCGAATAAAGTTGGTAGTAAAGTTGCTAGCGTTCCCTTACAAATATCCATAAATAAGACGACCGTCCCTGCTTTTTTTCCTAAGACACGATAAGTATTGGTTGTACCAGAGTTGCCACTACCAAATTGACGAATGTCTTTTTTAAAAAAGATTTTTCCAACCCAAACACCAGAAGGGATGGAGCCTAATAGATAGGCGCTGAAGAATAAAATAATTGTTTCCATATAAACTCTCTTTCTAAAAAAAATCTAGTCTAATAGTAGCATGAATAGCATATGAAAGAAACTAGACTTTGAGATTTATTTTGCGATAACCCGCTATTATGATGTATAATGATTCGAGTGATTTTGAAAAACAAAGGAGCGTTTGCTTTGGCAGAAAAGAAAAAATTAGAATATAACGATGATTCAATCCAAGTTTTAGAGGGCTTAGAAGCGGTTCGGAAAAGACCAGGAATGTATAT
The DNA here is from genome assembly GCF_016909125.1 of Enterococcus lemanii. Lineage (GTDB taxonomy): Bacteria > Bacillota > Bacilli > Lactobacillales > Enterococcaceae > Enterococcus_I > Enterococcus_I lemanii. The sequence continues at coordinate 6,499 of NZ_JAFBFD010000053.1, forward strand.
TGGTTCAACTGATGGACGCGGTTTACATCATCTTGTGTATGAAATTGTAGATAATGCGGTTGACGAAGCTTTATCAGGTTTTGGTAATAAAATAGAAGTTGTCTTATATCCAGATCAAAGTATTAGTGTAAAAGACAGTGGACGTGGAATGCCAGTAGGGATGCATACATCTGGTGTTTCGACTGTTGAGGTAATTTTTACTGTTCTCCATGCGGGTGGAAAATTTGGCCAAGGTGGTTATAAAACATCCGGTGGATTACATGGCGTCGGTGCAAGTGTCGTTAATGCACTATCTAGTTGGCTGGAAGTAACGATTTATCGCGATGGTTATGAGTATTGCCAAAAATTTCAAAATGGTGGCAAGCCAAAAGGGAAATTAAAAAAAATCGGTAAAACAAAAGAAGCAAATGGCACAAAAGTACAGTTTTTACCTGATCCAACGATTTTTTCTGTTACGAAATTTTCTTACGATATTTTAGCAGAACGATTGCGTGAGTCAGCTTTTTTATTACGCGGCATCGAAATTGCTTTAATTGATCGACGAGAAGAAGAAAAAAAAGAAGAAATCTTTTTATATGAAGATGGCATTGAAGCGTTTGTTGAATATTTGAATGAAGAAAAAGATGCATTGACTTCAATTATTTATTTTTCAGGTAATAAAGAAGGCATCGAAGTTGAAGTAGCGATGCAGTACAATGATGGGTTTTCAGAGAACTTACTTTCCTTTGTAAACAATGTTCGAACAAGAGATGGAGGAACGCATGAAGTAGGATTGAAAACAGCACTGACAAAAGCTTTTAACGAGTATGCGCGTAAAGTAAACTTATTAAAAGAAAAAGATAAAAATCTTGAAGGCAGTGACTTTCGAGAAGGCTTAGCCGCTGTTTTGTCGATTCGTGTACCAGAAAATTTACTGCAATTTGAAGGGCAAACAAAAGAAAAATTAGGAACACCTATTGCAAGAACGATTGTTGAACAAATTGTTACAGAGCAATTAGGGTATTATTTACAAGAAAATAGTGAAACGAGTCAAATGTTGATTCGTAAGGCATTAAAAGCCCGGGAAGCCCGGGAAGCCGCTAGAAAAGCTCGGGAAGAAAGTCGTAATGGTAAGAAAAAGAAAAAAGGCGAATCTTTACTCTCAGGAAAGTTAACACCTGCTCAATCACGTAATCCAAAGAAAAATGAACTTTACCTAGTCGAAGGAGATTCAGCGGGCGGTTCAGCCAAACAAGGCCGGGATCGGAAATTTCAAGCGATTTTGCCTTTACGAGGAAAAGTCATCAATACTGAAAAAGCTAAAATGCAAGATATTTTAAAAAATGAAGAAATCAATACAATGATTTATACGATTGGCGCAGGTGTTGGTGCAGAATTTTCAATTGAAGATTGTAATTATGACAAAATTATTATTATGACCGATGCGGATACAGATGGTGCTCATATCCAAGTGTTACTATTAACGTTCTTTTATCGTTATATGAAACCTTTAATTGAAGCAGGGAAAATTTATATCGCTTTACCACCGCTATATAAAGTTTCAAAAGGAACTGGCAAGAAAGAAACGATTGAGTATGCTTGGACGGAAGAAGAGCTGCAAGAAAAAATCGAAATCATTGGCCGAGGTTATATGATTCAACGATATAAAGGGCTTGGTGAAATGAATGCGGACCAACTTTGGGAAACGACGATGGATCCAGCTAGTCGAACATTGATTCGAGTATTAATTGATGATGCCGCACAAGCAGAAAGACGTGTAACGACTTTGATGGGCGATAAGGTTGAACCTCGCCGAAAATGGATCGAACAAAACGTTCAGTTTACGTTGGAAGAACCAAAAGGTATTTTAGATAGCTCGGAATCAAACAAAAAAATAACTACTGAAGAGCAAGAGCGATTTGAAGAAATTAATTTATTTGAACAATAAGGAGGGTCATGGTTGGAAAATAATCAAATTATACAAGAACTAACTTTAGAAGACGTGATGGGTGATCGCTTTGGCCGGTACTCCAAATATATTATCCAAGAACGGGCCTTACCTGATATTCGCGATGGCTTAAAACCAGTACAACGTCGTATTTTATATGCAATGAATAAAGATGGAAACACATTTGAAAAAGGTTTTCGTAAATCAGCTAAGTCTGTAGGGAATATCATGGGGAATTATCATCCTCATGGAGATAGTAGTATTTATGAAGCAATGGTCCGAATGAGTCAAGACTGGAAATTACGAGAAATTTTAATTGAAATGCATGGAAATAACGGGAGCATGGATGGTGATTCGCCAGCAGCGATGCGTTATACAGAAGCTCGTCTTTCTGAATTAAGTGGAGAGTTATTAAAAGACATCGAAAAAGAAACAGTGGAGCATGTTTGGAATTTTGATGATACTGAAAAAGAGCCAACTGTTTTGCCGGCACAATTTCCCAACTTACTAGTCAATGGTTCAACGGGAATTTCTGCGGGATATGCAACAGAGATTCCGCCGCATAATTTAGGAGAAGTAATTGATGGGACCATTTATTTAATCGATCATCCAACAGCCTCTATTGAAAAATTAATGACGTATATTCCTGGCCCAGATTTTCCTACTGGTGGAATATTGCAAGGACAAGAGGAGATTAGTCAAGCTTATCAAACGGGAAAAGGCAAAGTTATTTTACGTTCGCAGACTAAAATTGAAAACATTAAGGGTGGGCGTCAACAAATTGTTGTAAACGAAATTCCTTATGAGGTGAATAAAGCCAATTTAGTTAAAAAAATTGACGAAATTCGCCTAAATAAAAAGATTGATGGGATTAGTGAGGTCCGTGATGAAAGTGATCGAACAGGTTTGCAAATTGTTATTGAATTAAAAAAAGAAGCAAATGCTGAAGGAATCTTAAATTACCTATTCAAAAGCACTGAATTACAAGTGAACTACAACTTTAACATGGTAGCCATTGATCAAATGCACCCACAGCAAGTTGGTTTAAAACGTATTTTAGCTAGCTATATTGCTCACCGTAAAGAAGTTGTTTTAAAACGAAGCCATTATGATTTAAATAAAGCTCTTAAGCGTCAACATATTGTTGAAGGGTTAATGAAAGCTTTGTCAATTTTAGACGAAGTGATCGCTACCATTCGTAGTAGTAAAGATAAAAAAGAAGCAAAAGAACAACTCATGATGCAACATCAATTTACTTTAGAACAAGCAGAAGCGATTGTAATGTTGCAATTGTACCGGTTAACGAATACCGACATAACGCAATTACGGCAAGAAGCACAAGAACTAGCAAGTCAAATTATGCAACTACAAAAAATTATTGACGAAGAAGCCGAATTGTTACGGACGATAAAAAACGAATTACGAGTAATTAAGAAAAAATATGCGAATCCTCGTAAGACAGTTATTGAAGCGAAAATTGAAGAAATTGTAATTGAAACAGAAGTTTTAATTACAGCTGAAGACGTGATGGTAACCGTTACGAAAGAAGGCTATTTAAAGCGTAGCAGTTTGCGTTCTTACCAGGCATCGAAACCGGACGAATTAGGTATGAAAGAAGGAGATTTACTTGTTTTTGCTAAACAAGTAAATACGCTAGACCATCTATTATTAATTACAAACAAAGGCAATGTAATCTATCGACCAGTTCATGAAGTGCAAGAAATAAAATGGAAAGAGCTAGGAGAGCATATTTCCCAAACAATTATTAATTATTCACCGGATGAAGTGATTTTAGGCGTCTTTGATTATCGTGAATTAGATGAAGCGAAGAATTTTTTAGCGATTAGTCGAGAAGGTTTAATTAAGCAAACTAAAATGAGTGAGTTTACTTTGTGGCGGACTTATAAGAGTCGTGCCCAAACTATTATGAATTTTAAATCACCAGAAGACGAACTAGTAAATATTTATTTAGTTGATCCAACGCTGGAATTAGACGTATTTTTAGCAAGCTATCTCGGCTATGGCTTACGCTATTCCTTAAGCGAAATCCCACTTGTTGGCCCAAGAGCAGCAGGAGTTAAGTCAATAGGCTTAAAACCAGGTGATTTTGTAGTAAACGGATTGGTTGTTTATTCTCAAGGAGACACTCCGATTGTTATCGTGACTCAAAGGGGCGCTGTAAAACGGATGCTGGCACAAGAAATTAATCAAATAGGGCGTGCCAAACGTGGTTTAATGATTTTAAGAGAGTTGAAAAACAATCCTCATCGTGTCGCTTATATGGGAGAAGGTAGTCAAGCGAATTTGCGAATTCAAAATCAAAAAGGACAAGAAGTCGTTATTTCTACTAAAGATTATCCAATTGCTGATCGCACATCAAATGGTAGTTTTGTACTCGATGAAAAACAAGGCGGCGAAGTAAACACTGTTGAACCGTTATTCGAATTTTAAGGAAACTGTTATAGTTTTATTTGCTAACAGCGGTATCTGTGTTGATACAGATGCCGCTGTTTTATTTATTTTTTAGTAATTAATTCCAAATAACTTTAGAATTAATTAAAACAATCACAAACAACAAATGTTGATTTAACAACGTTTTATCTAGTTAATCAGTAAAATAATAAATAATTGCTCATAAAAAGATATGATTTCGCTTGCAAAGAAGTAGATATGTGTTATACTATTCACGTAAAGCTGTTTCATTAAGAAAACAGAAAATAAGGAGGACCATTATATGTCATCTGTAGTAAAAAACAATGTAGAAAAATTTAACACTGCTTGGGAAGGTTTTAAAGGCGGACGTTGGGAATCAGAAGTTGATACTCGTGGATTTATTCAAGCCAACTATACAGAATACCGCGGCGATGATAGCTTTTTAGAAGGAATTGCACCAAGTACGGATAAACTATGGACAAAATTGCAAGAGTTATTTGATGTTCAACACGATCAAAATGGCGTGTATGACATGGATAACAATATTCCAGCAACCTTAACTTCACATGGCCCAGGATATTTAATTAAAGAAGAAGAAAAAATTGTTGGGTTACAAACAGATGTGCCATTGAAACAAGCTTTCCAACCATTTGGTGGGATTAATATGGCAAACAACTCATTAACGGCGAATGGTTATGAAGTTGACCCTGAAATGACTAAAATCTTTACAGATTGGCGCAAAACACACAACCAAGGTGTTTTTGATGCTTATACACCTGAAATGCGTTTAGCACGTAAAAACAAAATTATTACTGGTTTACCAGATGCTTATGGACGCGGACGAATCATTGGTGATTACCGTCGTGTTGCTTTATATGGTATTGATTTCTTAATGGAACAAAAGAAAAAAGACCATGATAACACTGGGAACAAAGTAATGACGGATGACGTTATTCGTTTACGTGAAGAAATTAGCGAACAATACCGTGCGCTAAACGACTTGAAAAAAATGGCAGCATCATACGGATTTGATATTTCTCGTCCAGCTGAAAATGCACAAGAAGCAGTTCAATGGTTATACTTTGGTTACTTAGGTGCAATTAAAGCGCAAAACGGTGCAGCAATGTCAATTGGTCGTATTTCTGCTTTCTTAGATATCTATATTCAACGTGATTTAGATAAAGGTTTAATTACAGAGTTTGAAGCACAAGAATTAATTGACCACTTAATTATGAAATTACGTATGGTTAAATTTGCTCGTACACCAGAATATAACCAATTATTCTCTGGTTATCCAATTTGGGCAACATTATCAATTGCAGGTATGGGTATTGACGGTCGTTCATTAGTAACGAAGAGTGATTTCCGTATTTTACACACACTAACAAACATGGGACCATCTCCAGAACCAAACTTAACTGTTTTATATTCTTCTCATTTACCAGAAGGTTTCCGTACATTTGCTTCAAAAATTGCGAAAGAAAGTTCTTCTATCCAATTTGAAAATGATGATTTATTACGTGCAAACTGGGGTTCAGATGACTGTGCCATTGCTTGTTGTGTATCTGCAACTGTAATGGGTAAAGACATGCAGTTCTTTGGTGCGCGTGCGAACCTTGCAAAAGCTGTTTTATATGCAATTAATGGCGGCGTTGATGAGAAAACAAAAATGCAAGTAGCACCTAAGTACCGTCCAATGACTGGTGATACATTAGATTATAACGAGTTTATGGAACGCTTTAAAGATATCATGGATTGGTTAGCAGAACTTTATGTGAATACATTAAACGTTATTCATTACATGCATGATAAATACGCATATGAAGCTGCACAACTTGCTTTAATGGATAGTGATTTAAAACGTACTTTTGCAACAGGTATTGCAGGAATTTCTCACGCGGCGGACTCTGTGATGGCAATTAAACACGGTAATGTTCAAGTAATTCGTGATGAAGATGGCATGGCAATTGACTATGTTCCACAAAATGCATTCCCAACATACGGGAACGATAATGCGGAAGCAGATGCAATGGCTAACTGGATTTTAGATTACTTTATGACACAAATTAAACGTCAACACACTTACCGTAATTCAACACCAACGACTTCTTTATTAACAATCACATCTAACGTGGTTTATGGTAAAGCAACTGGGAACACACCAGATGGACGTCGTGCAGGTAAACCATTAGCACCAGGTGCAAACCCAAGTTACCAAGATGGTAAATTCTTGGGTGAGAAAAATGGCTTGTTAGCTTCTCTTAACTCAACCGCTCGCTTGGAATACACACATGCACTAGATGGCATTTCTAATACACAAACAATTAATCCAAACGGTTTAGGTAAAGACGAAGAGACAAGAATTGCAAACTTACGTAACGTAATGGATGGTTACTTCAACAATGGTGGTTACCACTTAAACGTGAACGTATTTACAAACGAATTATTACTTGATGCGCAAAAACATCCTGAAAAATATCCAAACCTTACCATTCGCGTTTCTGGTTATGCGGTTAAATTCCGTGACTTAACACCAGAACAACAAGCAGACGTTATTGCAAGAACTTCACACGATAAGTTATAATAATAAATAAGGTTAGAAAGGGTGCCAGTTTTTAACTGGTCACCCTTTTTTTAAAGAAAGCGAGGGAAAATTATGACTACTCCAGTTACAGGAGTCATTCACTCTACAGAAAGTTTTGGAACCGTTGATGGACCAGGCGTGCGTTTTATTGTCTTCACTCAAGGTTGTCGGATGCGTTGCCAATTTTGCCATAATCCAGATACTTGGAAAATTAATGATCCGAAAGCTTCTGTCCGAACAGCAGATGATGTATTAGAAGAAGCTTTGAAATATCGCCCTTATTGGGGAGATAAAGGCGGCATCACCGTTAGTGGCGGGGAACCTTTATTACAATTAGATTTTTTAATTGATTTATTTAAAAAAGCAAAGGCACAAGGCATTCATACAACGATTGATACTTGTGGCAAACCTTTTACTCGTGAAGAGCCATTTTTCTCAAAATTTTCTGAGTTAATGGAATATACCGATTTACTTTTATTTGACATTAAGCATATTGATCCAGAAGGGCACGTTGAATTAACGACCCAAACAAATGATAATATTTTAGAAATGGCGAAATACTTATCAGAAATTGGTCAGCCTGTTTGGATTCGTCACGTTTTAGTACCAACGAAGACCGACTATGATGATTTCTTAATTCGCCTTGATGCTTTTATAAAAACATTAAATAATGTTGATAAAGTTGAAGTTTTACCCTATCATACAATGGGTAAATACAAATGGGATGAGTTGGGCTTAAAATACCCTCTTGAAGGAATTGAACCACCAACGAATCCTCGGGTAGAAAATGCTAAAAAATTATTACATGTTGAAGAGTATACTGGCTATTTAACGCGTTAAGTTTTAAAGCAGTGACGAAATAAGGCTCTTTGTCAAATAGTGTTGTTTAGCAATATCCGTATAATTAAGGGCTCTTTGTCAAATAGTGTTGTTTAGCAATATCCGTATAATTAAGAAGGACTCAGGTTCTTCTTTTTTTGTTATTTAATTTTGGCTTTTT
>NZ_JAFBFD010000054.1 GCF_016909125.1 Enterococcus lemanii
CTTAATTATAAGGGAAACAGATGCTTTTTTGTTATAGAAAGAAAAAGGGTGTTCTTACCAATTTCTTAGTAACAACACCAAATATTATAGACCCTTGTTTTGTGGCCTTTTTCTTTCATTTAACGTTCGAATTTCGTTTTTTAACTTAATTATTGTTGATTTCAACCGATAGTTATATTTGTAGCGTTAATTTCGGTGGGAGGATTTTGAATCATGGATATATTTTTAATTATTGGAATTATAATGGGGTTTTTCTCGGTAGTCGTTGGGATGATTGTAAAAGGAGCCAACGTTGCGGTATTAATTAACCCTGCAGCCGTCATTATTATTTTTGTAGGGATGATTGCGGCTTTGATCAACTCGTTTCCGCAAAAAGACATCAAGCGGTTGCCAAAAATCTTTGGCGTTGTTTTCCAAAACAAAACGTACGATGTTCCAGGAACAATCAAGACAATTGTTGATTTGTCGAACTTAGCACGTCGCGATGGTCTATTGTCGCTCGAAAGTAGTGTGCAATCTTTAGAAAATCCCTTTTTAAAAATGGGGCTAGAGATGGTCGTCGATGGCATTGATCCAGAACAAATTCAAGAAACATTAGAAAACGAAATTGCTGGGATGGAAGAACGTCACCGCGTCGGAGCAACGATGATTAAGACCGCAGGAACCACGTCACCAACACTCGGTGTACTCGGTGCCGTAATTGGTTTAATCGGTGCTTTAGGAAACTTAAATGACGTGGATGCGTTGGGACATATGATTTCCGCAGCGTTTGTGGCGACACTTTACGGGATTTTCTTTGGTTATGTTATCTTATTACCGTTTAGTAGCCGTTTGCAAATGAAATCCCAAGAAGAAGTTTTGCAGATGATGATCGTTTTAGAAGGAGTCATGTCGATTCAAGCCGGTCAATCACCAAAAACAATCGAACAAAAACTCTTTAGCTTAATTGAACCAGAAAACCGATCACAATCTTCATAAAAGGCAGGGATAAATCTTGAAACGAAAGAAAAAACATGAGGAACACATTGACGAAGCTTGGTTGTTGCCTTATGCGGATATGTTGACCTTGTTACTTGCTTTGTTTATCGTTATGTTTGCGATGGCACGTGTCGATGAAGGGAAATTTGAAGAATTCAAAAGTGAATTTGGAACCATTTTCGCCGGTCTAAAAGTAGGGGGCGATTCGCTAGTTGGCCCAGTAATGAATCTAGGCAATTACTCCGGTAAGACCGATGAAGGCGACGGGGCGAAAGGCGATGGTGGCGAGGATGCAGCCGGTAGTACCGTTGCAGAAGAAGAAGCCAAAGAATCGGCCGTTGCCCAAAAAATTGAAGACCAACAAATGGTTGAAGCGAGCGAAAACTTAAAAAATGACTTAGCCGACGCCAATCTAGGCCAAGATACGAACGTCACGCTAAAATCAGACGGCCTACACATTAACTTGGATAGCAATATTTTGTTTGCGCCAGGTAGTGCCGACTTAAGCAGTGAAGTCCAAAGTTCACTAGGCATCATTGCCCCACATTTACAAAAACTTGATCAAGAGGTCACGGTTGCCGGTTATACCGATAACATTCCTGAAAACGGCAAGTACCATTCAAACTGGGAATTAAGTGCCGCCCGTGCCATTTCTGTTATGAACTATTTAGTCACAGAACAAATTGTCGATGGCCAAAAAATTTCCGTTCAAGCATACGGGGAAAACAAACCCCACGCAACGAACCAAACTGAAACTGGTCGCGCAAAAAATCGACGCGTTGAGATTATTATTAAAAAGGCATACCAATAAAAATGAAAAATAAAAAAATCATCATTAATTCTGTCTTGTTGCTAATTATTATTTGTACCATTTATTTCTTTTACTTTAGAAAAAATACCCAAGAAGAAGAAACAACCCCAACAAGTGAAACCATCGATATCTTTGGTTTAGCAGACGAACCAGCCCCCCTTGTTGGCGATCCGAACTTCTTAAAAAGCATCCGACTTGATGTACCACTTGAAAGTCAATTTGCCGACGAAGCATTAGAAAATGGCTGCGAAATCACGAGTCTATCCATGCTTTTACGGTATTATGGCTATGAAGTCAACAAAAATAAGTTAAGCAACTTACTGAACTACCAACCTTACAAAGTCGAAAAGAAATACAAAGGCGATCCAAATCTTGGTTTTGTCGGTGATATAAAAGCCGGCAAACAAGCCATGGGCGTCTACGTCAAACCAATCGCTCTTGTCGCAAAACAAATTGTCAGCACTGAATTTGAAATCGTTGCGAGTGAAGGCCGACCTTTCGCTGATATTTTACAAGTCTTACAAAAAGATACCCCGGTTTGGATTTTATCAACCGTCGATATGCAAATTCCAACCGAAAAAGATTTTATTGATTGGCCAACAAAAACCGGCACACTAAAAGTCACGCCACTCATTCATTCCGTTGTACTAACAGGCATGGGCGAGAAAAATGTTTACTACAACGACCCTTATGGCGAAAAAAATGCACACGTCTCAATCGAAACTTTGCAAGAAGTGTATGAATCGATGGGAGAACAAGCATTATATTTAAAATAACATAGACAACATTCTTTGCGTTTTTGTTTTATACAAAAATGCAAAGAATGTTGTTTTTTTTTTTATTTAATAATAAATTTTTGATAGAAGCGAATGGATTTTATCTTTTAATAAAAAACATTTTTAGTATCATAATCGATATTTTTGTCACAATTCCATTAATGTATAATCTGAATTATTATTTGAATATATTAAATAACATTGAAGAAATAATTAGAAAAATTATCATGATAATTTAAAAAATAATTAGAAAAAATACGAATAAAAAAGTGTAAAGTGCTTGATTTTATCAATAAAAATGATATTATCGGTTTAATGCAAATATATTTAATAGATAAAAAAGAATATTTTTACATTTTTTCAAGAATAATAAACTAAAAAATTATTAACTTATACTTAGTAAATTATTCGATTTAATCTGTTATATAACGGGCTCAGTAAACTGGTTTACCAAATAATAAAAAAGGAGGATTATCATGTTCATGGAAAACAAAGATAATCAAAAAAATGAAACAATTGGGGTAAAGAAAAAAGGGAATCGTCGTTATTCAATGCTGTTATTAGCATTGTTATTTATCGGCACAGCAACTTACGGTACTTATGCTTATTTCACCGATAGTACAAGCGTGGATGGAAGTATTAAGTTGACGACGGGGACAGTGAGTTTTGGTGATTTGAATAAAGATTTTAGCGAGTGGACTTATGGAGTTGTTGATAAGTATAATGCTGTAAACAATTTTAAAAACGTTGTTAAAGAGAGTGAAAATTCATTCTCGAACTTGCAATCTGGTGACGGTTATCAAAAGGTATATAATGTTAAATACGAAGGGTCATTACCAGCAAGTATTAAAAGTGAAGTTAGCCCTAATATTTCAACTGCAATAAATGATTCAGGGTTCGATTATGTAATTAGCTATAGTATTACAAGAGCAGATAAATATATTGGGGGTAAAAATCTTAGTTCTTTAGATGGAACAATAATCGTTGAACCGAATGATGTAATAACGATTACTCTAACTGTATCTGTTCCGTTTAAGGAAGACGGAGAAAAATATGGTGAGGGGAAATTAAATACGAGCGACGTTACGAAGAGTACATTAGATTTATCTGAATTAGAAAATGCTGCAACATTAACCGTAAATCAGTTGAAAAAATAATGCTAGATAATTCTTAGGTTTATAAAAATTGGAGGTTACTAAAATGAAACGACAAACACTCTTTTGGTCACTAATCATTTTAGTGACCCTTTTTTTGCATTTTACTCCCTTAGCAACAACGCATGCCTATTTTACAGATAGCGTTAGTATGGATGGCAGTATTAAACTCCAGACTGGCACACTAGGAGTATCTGTAGCTTCTGAACCAGAAATCAACTTATCAAACGAAACCAATTCAGATTTAGCCATTAACGTGAAGAATATTGGAAGCCTTAATGGAAAAATTACAGTTAGATCAATTGAAGGAATTGCGAATGGTGCACAGCTAGAAAATTTAACTGAATATTTAGAGATAATTCAGCAGGATTCAAATGATTATTTTATTGATAGCCAAAAAGGGATGGAACTTAATTTTAAACTAATTAAAAAAGAAAAATTTAAAGAAATAAAAGAAATGAAACTTATTTTCTTAATTCGAATTAGCCAAAGGAACCTTGAATCAGATGAGATTGGTTTTCGAGATGATCAAACGCTGGAAGTTAAAATAATCAATAATTCTGATAATAGCAGCGAGGACGGCAGTGGTGACAACACCGGTGACAATAATGGTAGTGGTAGCGATAATGGTAATGACAATGATCAAGATACTGATTTACCAGAAAAAGAATGGCCTACTGAAGAAAGTTTTGGCAATAAGGAACACTATTTAGAAGATAATTTATACTATAGCGTTGTTGATAATCAGTTAACAACTATTTCAACGGGACGACTTTATATGAAAGATGCGTCTAATCGAACGGATGAGGCGATAAGTGAACGAATTAATTATTTGAAATCAAACAAATTTAGTTTGGGTCAAAATCTCCAAGTGGTTGAGGCGATGTATGTTCCCGATAAAGGCTTTATTGTAGAAATTGGTGTGAAAGAAGCGCAAGAAGTACAAGAAGCTAAATTCAATTGGTTAGAACTCCATTCAAATTGGAGTGAGTATTTTAAAAATGTTGATATCAATAAATTTGGCTTGCCAGTATTATTGGATTCAGATTTTTTAGCAATTAAAAGTCAGAAGAACAAAGACGCTATTATTTATGCAAGCCAACTAGGAACAGTTGTAACAATGGCAACCCCCAATGATAATAATAATTTGTGGGGAAAAAGGGCCGTTTTACCTCTTAAAGAAAAGATATTAAGAAATTACGAAATTTCATTTGGAGGAACGAATCCAGAATATTTTGCTTTTGAATTTGTATCAGATTCTCAATTTCGCATTACTCAAAATGGCAATGAAAGTGGGAAAAAAGCTGAACTTATTTTTAAAAATGCTGCGGGAAAAATTGTTTATCAAAGAAAAGTCGAGTCAGTAAATACTTATTCTAAAAGTGATATTAGCGAATTAATCAACGTATTTGATATTGCAACAAAAAATCTAAATCTAACGAAGGTAGCAGAAGAATATAAGGGACAAGTTTCTTTATTTGTTAAACTACCTGAGCATTATTTGGCAAATTATACATTGATACATTCACAACTTGGCGAAGGTTTTAAAATAGTTAATACAAGTTATTCGGATGATACCACGCAAATGAAAATTGATTTGGAATATCAAAGTGCAACGACGCCGGAGCATAAGCAAGTGAGATTTCAGTTTTATGATGCTTTAACACATCACTATTCAGATGAATTTATTAGCTATTCAGAAAACAATACAACGGTGATAGAAAAATTAGAAACGATAGTTAATGACTCTATTTTAACTAGCGAGGATTTACTAAGTATAGAATCAAATCAAGTAAGTACTAGTGAAACAGATTCAATCACTACCGACTTAGTAAATTTACCTACAGATTCAACCACGGAGGAACCATGAAAAAACACATTAAGATAATTTTTGATTTCATAATGACAATTGTTGTAGCAGTCGTATTACTTTTTGCTTTACTCAATTTCTTTTCAGGGCCGGATAAAAATGGTTTGTTTGGGTATAAAGGTTATATCGTTTTAAGTGATAGTATGAAACCAACATTTTCGACCGGTGATTATATTATTGATGAATTACCTGCTTTAAAAGAGATTCAAGTTGGGGATGTTTTAAGTTACATGGATACAGACAAAAAAGTCGTAACGCATCGTGTAGCTGAAATTACTGAGGAAGGCTTAATGTTAAAAGGCGATGGTAATTCCTTTTTGGATCAAACGATTGTAAATCAAGAAAATTATATAGGAAAACAACGTTATGTTATTCCCAAACTAGGGGCTGTCATGGTAAAATTAAGTCAACCTCTTATGCTAGTTATAATTAGTTTGCTGTTTTTAGGATTGTTAATTTACCAAAAATTACGCAACAACTAAGAGAGTACTTATTGATGATAGGTGGCTTGGTGGATGTTAAGAGATAATCGAATAAGTATTAATAAAATAATTATTTTAAGTAGTTTCTTTGTTTTGTTTATCTTTATTTTTTTTCAATATAAAAAAGCGATTAATATACGCAACTTAAATAATCAATATTTAATTGCAACCCCAATGCGCGATGAAACAGCTTGGGATAAAATCGAAAAAATGTATTTAGAAGAAACCATTATCCAAGAGCCTTTGACAAATGAGGAGTTTCTCCAAAAAGCAAAAAATATTATCTATAGTCAATCAGAACCGCAAAAAATTATTTTGAATAATTTGAGTAATTACAAAGATGAAGACTCTACAGATGAGGACATTACTTTGATAGAAGTAATGATGGTAGGCTCTCCTACTTTTACGCGGTTGCTGTTGTCTCGAGCTTATAAAGTGGATGAACCCTTGAAAAAAGACGAAGGACCATTTTTAATTACTTCAACTGGTGAATTAGGATTAGATTCAAACACATTGAAATATAGTGTTGAAGTGACCAGCAAGACAGATCCGACGCAATGGATACCATATCTCCCTACTTTTAATTGTGAGATTCAAGCAGCCAATGATTTGGAACATACCAAAAGTGTGGTCTTTGTTTCCTCAAAAACGAATCATTTTATTTATGATTCCGAAAAAAAACATCAGCTAATTGAAATGATTGTCCCAGAGATGGAGTAATGTATGTATAATAAAAAGTATCAACTATTAAATGTTTTAGCAACAATCTTTGTGGCATTTGTTGTCCTATTAGCCATCTTAAATTTTTTCTCAGAACCAAACCGTAAAAGTATATTCGGTTATCGTGGGTATACTGTGATTAGTGGTAGTATGGTTCCAGCATTACAAATTGGTGATTATGTTATTCTTAAAGAAGAGCCATTTCAACAATTAAAAGAAGAAGATATTATTACTTTCAAAAATGATCGAATCATTGTCACCCATCGAGTGGTACATTTGACTTCAAAGAATCAATTAATTACACGAGGCGATGCCAATGCTGTTGACGACTTATTGGAAGTGACAGATCAAGAATATATAGGCAAAGTACAGTGGCGTATTCCTTTTTTAGGTTACTTTATGATATTAATGCAAAATCCGTTATTTTTTAGTGTATCACTTGCATTAATCGCCATTCGCTTTGTATTTTTATGGATAATAAAAATCTAAAAAAGAAGCAACTTGAGCCAATAAACTCAAGTTGCTTCTTTTTCATTCATAGCGATAGTCAACTGACACACGGGCTTCAACAACCAGTTCACCACTAGCGATGGGGGTATCACTAGCAAAAGATTTTTCAAGCATCACTTCGCTAGTTTCGTAGCGAGGAGTGGTAAAGTTATTGCTGCTTTCCGTGATTTGATAGGGATGTTTAATTTTTACTTTGGCAGCTTTCGCCAGTGTCTCAGCCTTGCTTTTTGCATCGAGGACGGCTTGGGTGAGGGCTTCTTGATAGAGTTCTTGCTGTTTTTCTTTGCTTAAAGAAAATTGAATGTGACTCATTTGATTAACGCCTTGTTTGACGGTTTGGTCAATGACTTGGCTAACTAAGTTCAAATCAGTAAGGGTGATTTCAATTTGGTTCGTCACGTCATACCCGGCGACTTCGGTTGTCTCACTAGTATAATTAAAACGCGGAGTGATTTGATAAGCGGTTGTTTTTATTTGTTCTTTTGGAATCTTTAAATCTTCTAAGGTAGCAAACGTTTGGTTCATTTTTTCGGTATTTTCACTTTGGGCATGGGTGACGTCCTCATTGAATGTTGTCACTGCAAGGGTTAAAGTTGCTTGGGTTGGCGTGGCAAGGAGACTTGCTTGGCCCTGCACCGAAATCGTCTTTTCAGTGGTCGCATTAGTGGCAGTGTTACTCGTCGAAGCAGCGGTACAAGCACTTAGAAAAAGAAAAGAGACAAGTGGGACAAAAAGCCAGCGCGCATTTTTTTTCGTGAACATCGTGGCACCCTCCTTTACGATAAAACGTTTTCTTCTTAGCTTTATTATACTCTTTATTTACTAAAACGAAAAATGTTCGCTCGATTTATTTGTGAAAAAATGCGATAATTAAGCCGATAACAAAAGGAGGAAATCGGATCGATGAGTGAAAAATACAACAAATTATTTACCCCGATGACGTTGAAGCCTGGCGTGACGCTCGACTCGCGTTTTGTTTTAGCTCCGATGGTGGCCAATGCTTCGACCAAAGAAGGGTTTGTGACGTCAGAAGATTTAGCCTTTATGGCCCGTCGCAATCAAAGTGCGTCGTTATTAATTACCGGTTCAGCGAATGTTTTTCCGCAAGGCAATGCGTTTGGTTTTGGTTTAGGCAATGAAGACGAGCGCTACTTGCCCGGGTTAAAGTCACTTGCTCAAACGATGAAGGCGCAAGGGGGCACGGCAATTTTGCAGTTGTTTCATCCAGGGCGTGGGGCGAGTTATAGTTACGAAGAAAATCGACTTGTTTATGCCCCGAGTTCGAAGGCTTTTGATTTTTTAACTTATCCAGTAACAGAATTAACGACCGCTCAAATCGAAAACTTGATTACGGCTTTTAGTCAAGCGGCGTTACGGGCTTATCAGGCAGGCTTTGATGGGGTTGAAATTCATGGAGCGAATCATTTTTTATTGCAGCAATTTTTTTCAAAATTTTCAAATGAACGCAATGACCGATGGGGTGGCGATTTTGAGCGTCGTTGTCAATTGACGTTAGACGTGTTGCGCGCGGTTCAAGCAGTCATTGCCAAAGAAGCGACTCGACCGTTTTTAATTGGTTATCGGTTAAGCCCAGAAGAAATTCATGGTGAAAATATTGGCTATTTGTTAGAAGATTCACTGCTTTTACTCGAGAAAGTCTTGGCTTTAGATGTGGATTATGTCAGCATTTCGTTGTTTGGTCCAAATGGCTATCGCAAAAAAGCCGAACAAGGAAAATTCAAAGGACAAATCATCAATCAAGTAATCCGCGAAAAAGTGGCCGGGCGTGTACCGTTAATCGTTGCTGGTGATATTACTAGCCCAGAAAAAGCCCTTGACGCATTAAATTACGGTGATCTCGTTGCCTTAGCATCACTTGCAATTGTAGAACCGGATTTTAAAATGAAGCTGGCAGAAAACCGGTTGGTCGACATTTCTCTTGACGTAACTAATCGCGTCGAGGACTTAGCTTTGGCCCCCGCTTTTAAAACGAAAACGAGCATTTTATTACGCAACGGAACGATTACAGAAGCGACGGTTGCAGCGTTAAACGAAGGATTAGCAAAAAAGGAATAAATTTGTCAGTCGTCTGAATATTTTCAGGCGACTTTTTAAAGCCGGCTTATGCTAAAATAAAAGAGAGTAGAAATGGGGTGTTTCAGTTGGAGAAAAAGGGACTTAAAGTGTGGTTATTTTTCTGTACGTTATTTATTATGAGTAAGGTCAGCTTTGTTTATGCCGAAGATCATCAGATGCAAGCCTTGACGATTCACATTTTCTTGCAACCGGATGGTAGTGCAGTCGTTACGGAAAAAAGAGAAGTGACATTAGTGGAGGGAACGGAAAACTATCTCGTCATTGAAAATCTAGGGCAATCATTGATTCAAGATTTTACGGTGGTTGAGAATGGCCAACCTTATCTTTTCGAGCCAAATTGGTCCATTGACGCTTCCAGACAAGAAAAAAAAGGGAAAAACGGCATCATCCAAACAGAAGCGGGGTACGAACTAGTTTGGGGCATCGGTGATTATGGCGCGCACACCTATGAATTGCAATATACCGTAACCGAAATGGTGAAACAATTAACCGATAGCCAACTGCTTTTTTGGCGTTTTGTAAATGATCAGACGAATTTACCACCGCAACAATTGCAAATTACGATTGAAATGGCGCAACCGTTTGAGATCGAAAACGAGCAGATTTGGGGCTTTGGCTTTCCTGGGGGCGTTCATTTTGAAGACGGGCTTGTTGTTGCAACGAGTAGCGAACCGCTGACAAGCGAGGATTACGCGACTTTGCTCGTTCGTTTTTTAGATGGTACTTTTCAAGTGAACGAAAATCTAGGCGTTTCTTTTGAACAAATCAAAGAACAAGCTTTTGATCAAAGTGATTATGAAAGATCAGAAAATTATGCAATCGGAACGTTAGAAGAGCAAGGTCTGCGCCTGTTTACTGTTTTATTTTTACCAATTTCGCTTATCTTTGTGCTTGTCTTGGCGGCTTTTAAACGCGGCATTGCGGTAACGTATAAAGCCAACCAATATCAAGGACAATACACGTCTGAATTTCCTTATGATGGCCCGATTATTGAGTTATACAGCGTCGTTAAGCAGCTACAACGGACAAATTTTGAGCGTTTATTTTCGACATTACTATTAAAATGGGTCTATGAAGGACGAATTGATATTCAAACGTTAAAAGAAGGCGGAATATTTAAAACGAGCAAGGTTGCCATTGTCTTTTTAGAAGAAAACTTTGACGCTCCACCGTTAGAAAAAACACTCTTTGATTATTTAAAACTGGCAGCAGCTGGACAAAAACAAGTCACCCAAAAAGAATTCAGCAAATGGGTAACTAAAAATCGAAAATTAATAACACAATGGGAAAAAGACGTCGTCGCTGCTTCACAAGCAAGCTTAGTTGAAAAAGGCTTCTTAGTCCCAAAAGAAAGTGGCTTCTTTAAGAAAAATCGTTATGAACTCACGGCAGCTGGAGAAAATTTGCAAGAAAAAATTTATTTGCTTTGTAATTATTTACAAGATTTCTCTAAACAAAACCAAGCGAGTGACCCGGCAACGGAAGATTGGGATGAGTTGTTAATTTGGGCAAATTTCTTTGGTTTACTTGAAACGACCTATCCTCAAATGCAACAACTCGTGCCAAACGCTCTACGCGAGTCCGTTTATTCCGAACAACTTTTAACCGCCACAAGAATCTACGCTCATCAAACGAGTGTATCAAGCAACGATTCGAGCAGTGGTAGTGGTGGAAGTACCAGCAGTGGCGGTGGTGGCGGTTCTTTTGGTGGTGGCAGCGGCGGCGGAACACGTTAGAAAAAACGAGGCAGTGACAAAAAAGACTAAAGTGCGCCCCCTAAGTTAGATTTTTGGTCTAGCTTAGAGGGGCGCACGTCAGTCACCGTCTCGTTTTTGTTTATCAGTTAATTAAACGTTTTTTCTCGTAGTATTTTAATCATCTGCATTATTTTCACGCAAAACGCGACAAGGATTTTCAACCGCAATGACATTTTTTGGAGGTCTTTCGCGGCCAAGGTTTCGGATTCGATCATATACTCGTACCAAGCTGATAGCATAAAAAAACTAACAGGTCTTTTTTTAGATTTTAGCAGTTAAAAGGAAAAAAACGTAATTTGCCTACGCAAGCCACATAAAAATTGAAATTTCCACTCTTTTTTGCTATACTAGACGTGTAAAGAGGAGTTGCTGAAACAACTCCCCTATGACAGCACCGATTAAGACGGTGGCAGGTTTTAACTATTTTATAAAAATAATCGTCGCTCTGCTAAAGTAGACGGTTATTTTTTTTTGTCATTTTTCACTGCTGTTAGGATGCCAAAGATAATCGTTGCGATTAAAGAACCGAAACGAAAAGCACCGCCATCTCTCATTTGAGATGTTTTTGTGGCGGTGCTTTTCGTGACGGCAGCGGAACACGCTAGGAAAATGAAAACAAAAAACGAGGCAGTGACAAAAAAAGTCACCGTCTCATTTTTGTTTATAAGTCAATTAAACGTTTTTTTTCGTAATATTTTAAATCATCCGCATTGATTTCGCGCAAAACACGACAAGGATTTCCCACTGCGATGACATTTTTAGGGATGTCTTTTGTGACCACGCTCCCAGCTCCAATCACACTATTTTCGCCAATTGTCACACCGGGTAAAACAATCACGCCCGTTCCTAGCCAAACGTTGTCTTCAATTTTAACTGGTAAGTTGTATTGGACTTGCTTCTTACGCAGTTCAGGGTGAATCGGATGTGTGCCACCCGCTAAAACGACATTCGGTGCCATCATCACATGGTTACCTACATAAATATGAGAATCATCAACAAGTGTGAGATTGAAATTGGCATAAACATTTTTCCCAAAGTGAACGTTTTTCCCAAAAAAATTGGCATGAAAAGGCGTTTCGATGTAGCACGCTTCCCCAATTTCAGCAAACATTTCTTTTAGTAAAGTTTGTTTTTCTTCTGTTCTAGAAGGGGGCAGTTGATTGTAAGCAAACAATTTGTCTAAATAAAACATTTGTTCTGCGGCAATCGTCGGCTCATCACAACAGTAAAGCTCCCCACTATGCATGCGACGCTTTAATTCTTCTAAATCCATTTCTTTCGTCCTTTCCGTATCGCTTTATGCTAAAGTATAAGTTTATTTGTAACAAAAAGCTAGATGAATCGCTTTTAGTACAAAACTAGGCTATTTAGTGTCTAATGTCTCCTGATTAAATAAAAAACATCGAAACAGCGACGTTTGACCTCGATATTTTATACAATAAGTGCAAGATTTTTAACGGTAGAACACGGAAAGCCGTGCACTTTTATCAATATTCGAAAATTGGTCAAGTTATGAATATTTGGCAATTATTCGGTAGACATTATTTATTATTGGATACTCGTCACTCATTCTTTTTTTAATAAATTGTGTAAAAAAATACAAGCAAAATCTTCGTCAATTCTAAAAGAACACTATATAATGGCTCCTGTATAATTTTATGAGGGGGAACCGATATATGGACTATCGCGTATTACTTTATTATAACTATACTGAAATCACAGACCCAGAAACTTTTGCGAAAGAGCACTTGGCTTTTTGTAAAAGTTTAGGTTTAAAAGGGCGGATTTTAGTAGCCGAAGAAGGCATTAATGGCACTGTTTCAGGCACAATTGAAGCAACTCAAGCTTATATGGACTGGATGCATGCCGATGCACGTTTCAAAGAGACTTGGTTTAAAATTGATGAAAGTGAAGGCCATGCTTTTCGCAAGATGTTCGTGCGCCCAAGAAAAGAATTAGTCGCACTTAACTTAGAAAATGATATTGATCCACTCCGTTTAACGGGTAAGTATTTAGACCCGATTGAATTTAAAGAAGCTTTATTAGAAGAAGAAACAATTGTAATCGATGCTCGAAACGACTATGAGTACGATTTAGGTCATTTCCGTGGAGCGATTCGTCCGGATATCCGTAACTTCCGCGAGTTGCCACAATGGATTCGCGACAATAAAGAACAATTCATGGATAAAAAAGTCGTGACTTACTGTACCGGTGGGATTCGTTGTGAGAAATTCTCTGGTTGGTTACTTCGTGAAGGGGTGGAAGACGTTTCTCAATTACATGGCGGGATTGCAATGTATGGTAAACACCCAGAAGTTCAAGGTGAACTTTGGGATGGGAAAATGTACGTTTTTGATGACCGGATTAGTGTGGAAATTAACCACGTGGACAAAAAAGTGATCGGAAAAGATTGGTTTGATGGCACGCCTTGCGAACGTTACGTGAACTGTGGCAATCCATTTTGTAACCGTCAAATTTTAACTTCAGAAGAAAATGAAGCCAAATATTTAGGTGGTTGTTGCTACGACTGTGCGGCCCACGAAAAAAATCGCTACGTTGAAAAAAACGGTATTTCAGCCGAAGAAAAAGCAGCACGCTTAGCAAAAATCGCCCCTGAAATCACTGCTTAATAAAAAAATACCCACTCGTTTCACCTCAGAATGACAGCTGAGATGAAGCGGGTGGGTTTCTTCGTTTTAGCTAGCTAAATCGGATAAAAGTGAGAAAAATTTAATGAAAATAACAAATAAAATAATTAAATCTTACTAAGAAAAACAATGGGCGTGATCGTTATTTTGGTAAGAAAAAAAGCAGTTATAATAGGAAGTTCTTTTCATTTAGCCCAACAAATTGTTTGAAATGTCAAAAAAGTATGAAAAAATAATGAAAATTCTCGCTCAACCTTGACGTCATTTAATTATTCCGTTAACATTTAAGTAATGTAAAAGTTTACCTGAAAAAGCTTTCATTAAAAAAGAATAAGAAGTCTTGTGGTATTAAGTCAAGTGATAAGTAACGCTCTTTTCATCGTTTTCACAAAATTTAGACCGCACGAAACTAAACCCGACCCAAAACTGG
>NZ_JAFBFD010000055.1 GCF_016909125.1 Enterococcus lemanii
ATTCTCGGGGAGAAAAAGGCTGCTCCTTCGGCAACTTCGATTCCCTCGTTCAAGCGAAAAAGCCGCTTGCTCGAGGGATTCTCCAGTTGCTCGGAGCAGAACGCCTTTTTATCACACCTTTTCATTCTCGGGGAGAAAAAGGCTGCTCCTTCGGCAACTTCGATTCCCTCGTTCAAGCGAAAAAGCCGCTTGCTCGAGGGATTCTCCAGTTGCTCGGAACAAAACGCCTTTTTATCACACCTTATTATAAATTCATTTTCTTTTGGTATTGTAGTGGGGATACTCCGACGGCTTCTTTGAACACGTGGTGGAAAGTTTTGACGCTTGAAAAACCGGCTTTTTCAGCAACTTCGATCATGGGTAAACGCTCATTTGCCAAAATGAACTTTGCCTGATTAATGCGATATTCGGTCAAAAATGTTACAAACGTTTGGCCGGTATTTTTTTTGAAAAAACGGGTAAAATAATACGGGCTAAACCCAACAAATTTAGCGACTTCTTCAATCGTGATGACTTCTTGGTAACGCGTTTCAATGTATTCAAACACTTGATTCAGACGCTCCAAACTATCTTTACGATGAATGGCTGTCGGTGTTTCTTTAATTTCTTGGTCACTGCGCTTAGGTAAATGTAAATACATTTCTGCCATCAAACGATGAAGATTGCCTAAGACAAAATAATTTTTCCCTTGGGTCGGTTGTTCTTCAAAATGATACAACTCCACCAATAAATCAATCATTTTTTCTTGAAAAACTTTTGGCCAATAGCGACTATGACGTTGCCCTTGCGCAAATAAAGCAACCAAACTTTCTTCTGTGTCGCGTAAAAAAGACTCATCGAATAACTTCAAATCAAATTGATAAACATAGCGCTCACTATTTGGTGAAGCTAAAAAATAATGTGGTTCGCCACTCGCAAAAAAGAAAATCTCGCCCTCTTTTAATTCCACAACGGTGTCATCTACCCCAATTTTAACCGAACCGCGACTAGCATAGATCACTTCAATTTCTTTGTGCCAGTGTGGATAAACAATGGTCATCCCATCATTTAAAAAAGCGCGGTAAGGAAATTGGGGGTGTAATTGTGGAATTTCTAAATACAAACTCACAACTTCACCCCCTCATTTATCATTATTTTGCGTCTTGATACGCTTTTTCAGCTAATGCTAGACAACCAAGTGTGCCCGCATTGTCTTCTAAAGCTGGTGTTACAATATATTTTTCTAATTCTGGTGTCGCTACGTAATCTTTCATTAAGCGTTTGAAAGCCGCATGCACTTTATCAACCATGTGACGTTGCTTCATTACGCCACCACCAAAAATAATGACTTCTGGTGAGAACATTAGCGTCGTGTTATAAGCACATTGCGCGATATATTCTGCTTCGATTTCCCAGAATGGATCATCTTGTGGAATGTCTTGACCTTTACGGCCGTTACGTTTTTCAACGGCTGGGCCTGCTGCCATGCCTTCTAAACAATTACCGTGGAAAGGACAGCTTCCTTTAAAATCATCTTTAGGATGTGGAACAACTAACATATGGCCCATTTCTGGATGACTGAAACCTTGAATGAATTCGCCATTTTGTAAGGCACCGGCACCAACGCCTGTTCCAATCGTATAATAAACGACACTTGATAAACCTTTACCGTTACCAAAAGAGTACTCACCGTAAGCTGCCGCATTAACGTCTGTTGTCCAAGCCATTGGAATAGCAAAAGCTTCTTTCATTGCACCTAAAAAATTGTAATTTTGCCAAGCTAATTTTGGTGTTGATGTAATATAGCCATAAGTTGGTGAATTTGGGTGGATATCAATTGGACCAAAAGAACCAATTCCAATAGCACTTAAGTCTTCTTTGTATTGATTAAAAAAATCAATTACTAAAGGCATTGTTTCAGCTGGTGTGGTTGTTGGAAAACTTACCCGCTCAATAATTTCTAATTTTTCATTCCCAATGGCGCAAACAAATTTTGTTCCGCCCGCTTCAATTGAACCATATAACATAGTTGAACTTCCCCTTTTGCACTTTAATATATCTATTTTAATCACAAAAGCCATAGAAAGCTAGCTTTTTTGTAAATTTCTCATTAATGCCAAAAAGTACGCCTGATATTTGTTCAACCTGACAAAAGCAAGGTATAATGAGTGAAAAAGAAGTTAGAAAGTTAGAAAGTTAGAAAGGAAGTATCTATGAATAAAACCGTCGAGGCCATTAATTGTTTAGCTAATTATTGTGCCTTAAAAAATCTTTCCGCTTTAACAAGCACACAAATCCAAGCCAAAATTGGCCAAAAACAAGTCGATCTTTTTGTCTTGTTTGGTGGGAGTATTTTAGCTGGTGGTGACCTTTTGGCACAAGCGATTCAAGACAATTTAGCTAAAAAATACGTTATTGTCGGGGGACATGGCCACACTACTGAAGCGTTAAAAGAACAAATGCAACCTTGGCTTTCCCAAAATGAACAAGTAATGACATTCAGTGAAGCCGAACTTTTCCAACTTTACTTAAAAAATCGTTATCAAGTCGCGGCTGATTATTTAGAGACAAAATCGACCAATTGTGGCAATAACATTACTTTTTTACTACGACTCATTCAAGAAAACAACTTAAAAGCCGAAAGTATTTTACTCATGCAAGATGCCACGATGCAACGACGGATGGCTGCCGTGATGCAAAAAGAATGTGATTTTCCAACGAGGATGCTTAATTTTCCCGCTTATGAGGCCCAAGTGAAAATGGACGATTTTGGCCATTTAAGTTATACCTCTGAGATTCCAGGTATGTGGTCAATGGCGCGCTTTATCGAGCTATTAATGGGCGAAATTCCACGGCTGCATGATACACCAACTGGCTATGGCCCACTTGGCAAAAATTACTTAGCACACGTGGCTGTTCCACTTGAAGTCCGACAAGCGTTTGCGACCTTAGAAGAACGTTTCCCGCAAGCTGTACGTGTCGCCAATCCACAATTTCATTCTGATTATGTCCAGGAAAAAAACGACGAAACGCGCTAGTGATCCGCGCATTTCGTCGTTTGCTATTAAGAATTCATATTCACACTGGCATTACTACTTGAACCTTGATCGGCTTTCACGCAATCAATCGCAATCACTAAAGCAACAATCGTCTCTTCAAAATCTTCATTGTAAATTTCAACTTCGTAGGTATCACCCCAAGAAAGCCATTTTTTATGGATTTTAGCAATCGGGCGACCAAAACGTAAAACTTCAAAATCCATGTCCCACCAATTCCCTGCGACTTCAATGCCTTGAGCGGAAATTTGGTAGCTTGCTTTAAAAAATGTAAAATCTTTTTCAATCATAATTTGGGGTGAATTGCGAATATCAACATAAAATTTCGGTAGAAAACTCCAAACTTTTTTGGTGATGGTGGCTACTTCAATTTGATATTGATTGTAGATGGTAAATGTTTTCGGAATTTTAAAAAAGCTTCCTTCCACATAGTATTGGGGGCGCTCGTTTTCATCATAAATATGAAATTTCTCACCAATACTAAAGAGTTTTTGTTTGATATAGAGTTTACGCATTTTTTACTCCCCTCTCGTTGCATCCCCTGTATTGATTACCGGTTGCGTGCCTTTATCCGTAATAATTGATACGAGTAAGTTATTAATTAATTGAATTTTTCGATCATCACTAAAAGTCATTTGCTGGCCTTCTTCAATTTGTTCTAGTGCCATTTGAGTCATTGAAACAGCCCCTTCAACAATCGTTTGACGCGCCGACAAAATAGCTTTCGCTTGTTGGCGTTGGAGCATCGCACTGGCAATTTCGGTGGCATACGCTAAATGATTTAAACGCGTTTCAATCACTTCAACACCCGCTACCGCTAAACGTTCTTGTAACTCTTTAGCTAGTTCAGCTGAAACTTCATTCGTATTCCCCCGTAACGTCACGTCGTCGTCATTAAACGTGTCGTAAGGGTATTGAGTGGCAATATGACGAATCGCCGTTTCACTTTGAATTTCAATAAATTCTTGGTAATAATCCACATCAAATAACGCTTTGGCCGTGTCTTTCACTTTGAAAACAACAACTGCTGAAATCTCAATTGGGTTCCCATCAGAATCATTGACTTTTAATAACGAACTATTGAAGTTACGAACCTTCAAAGAGACATTGACCTTTTGTGTTAGCGGTGTGGTAATAAACAACCCATTAGATTTAATCGTACCTAAATATTGACCAAAAAATAAAATTGCTTTCGATTGGTTCGGACTGACAATCGTTAACGAACTTAAAAATAAAATCGAAATGATCCATAAAATAATTGCGGTCACTATTTTCCAAGTTTGTTCAAATTCAACCCCTTGATACAGTAAAAAGCCCCCACTAATCAAGAAAATAATTAAAACGACCAATCCTAAATAGCCATTGACATGAAACGTGTTTTTCTCTTGCATTTTTTATTCCTCCCTCATAAGATAATTATCCCACAATTCATAAAAAATATATCAGACTTAAGGTGGATATTTGATATTTAACGCAAAAAAACGAACGCTTGCCACTTACACAAAGCAAGTGGTAGACATTCGTTTTTCATTTATTCTTCTTCCATCTCCAAAATATCAATGACTTTCATTAAACGCGTGACGTTGCCGCGTTCGTTTTCGTCAAGGGTGTTTTGAATGTATTCAATCGTGTCGGTCAAGTTAGGGATGGTTAAATACTCCAAAGCGTTGACTCGACGTTTAGTGACTTCAATTTCGTTGGCGATTAATTGACAAGTTTTTTCGATTTCAGCAAGTTGCATCATTAAAGGAACAATTGAATCTAAATGACTCAACGATAAATCGAGCTCACTTGTCGTCGTGAAAAAACCATAAGACAATTCATCGACGTCGCTTTCTTCTTTGTACATTGTATTAAAGACAGGTACTTCCGTGTTCATAATACTTTTGCTTTGCACATCTAATGAAATCGTATTTAAAGGAATCGTAAAAATCTCTTGCAAAACATGGTCGGCAATACTACTTGAGGCCAAAACGTATTCTTGCATGCCTTTTTCTAGGCTTTCTTCCATCTTTTTACGTAAGCTTTGATTCTTTTTAACGAGGTCAATAAACTGACGAACCAACTCGTCTTGTTTATCTTTCAAAAGTTTGTGTCCACGTGTCGCTGTAGTTAGTCGTTTGCGTAAACGACTAAGCTCCATTCGTGTCGGGTTCACATTTAAAATCGCCATTAAGCGTTCAACTCCTTCGTATCAGGTAGGAATTCGGCAATGTCTTCTTCTTTGATACGGCTCAATTCAGATTTTGGTAAGGTGGCAAGTAATTCCCAACTTAAGTCTAACGTTTCTTCAATACTACGATCAGTATAAAAACCTTGATTTAAGTATTTTTGCTCAAATAAATCAGCAAAACGGGCAAATTTTTGATCAATTTCAGATAAAGCCGCATCCCCTAAAACGACTGCTAGCTCTTTGGCATCTTTGCCGTCTGCGTAGGCCGCGTAAATTTGGTTCATCGTTGACGCATGGTCCCGACGTGTTTTGTTTTCGCCGGTTCCTTTATCTTTTAGCCGCGATAGACTTGGTAAAACGTCAATGGGCGGATGAATGTTGCGCTTTTCCAATTCACGAGACAAAATAATTTGTCCTTCCGTGATATAACCCGTTAAATCTGGGATTGGATGTGTCTTATCATCATCTGGCATGGTTAAAATTGGGATTTGAGTAATGGAACCTGGTTTGTCCGTTAACATCCCAGCACGCTCGTAAAGGCCCGCTAAATCGGTATATAAATAACCGGGATAACCACGACGACCTGGCACCTCGCGACGTGCGGCTGATATTTCACGTAAAGCCTCGCAGTAGTTCGTCATGTCCGTTAAAATAACTAAAACGTGCATGCCTTTTTCAAATGCTAAATACTCAGCGGCCGTTAAAGCCATTCGCGGAGTCGCAATTCGTTCAATCGCTGGGTCATTGGCTAAATTTAAAAACATCACCGAACGATCAAGGGCGCCCGTTTTACGAAACTCGTCGATAAAAAATTCGGACTCTTCAAAAGGAATCCCAATCGCACCAAAAACAATCGCAAAGTTTCCTGGATCATTTGGTACCGTTGCTTGTCGTGCAATTTGTGCTGCCATTTCTTTATGTGGTAGACCAGCTGCTGAAAAAATCGGCAATTTTTGGCCACGGACAAGCGTATTTAAATGGTCAATGGCTGAAATTCCTGTTTGAATAAATTCATCAGGAAAGGCCCGAGCCATTGGGTTAATTGAAGCACCATTCACATCGACGCGTTTATCTGGAATAATCCGTGGACCGTCGTCAATTGGTTGGCCGAGACCATCAAAAATGCGGCCCAACATGTCTTGGGACACACCTAAAGTTAAGCCTGTTCCTAAAAAACGGACCCGGCTTTCTTCGGCACCTAAATTACTCGTGCCTTCAAATACTTGGACGATGGCTTTGTCTTCGGTAACTTCTAGCACTTGCCCACGACGAATCTCCCCACTATCGGTTCGAATCTCAACAAGTTCATCAAATTTCACGCCAGAAACTTTGTCGACCACCATAATCGGTCCATAAATTTCAGAGACGGAACGATATTCTTTTAACATTTATTCCATCCCTCCTTTTTCAACAATTTGCTGAATACAGCCTTTAATTTCTTGACTTAACTGCGTCAACTCATTTAAATTGGCTTCTGGTACGTATTTACTACGCGCAATTTTTTCTCGTAAGGCGACGGTTCCTTGGATCATTTCGTTAAAGTAGGCTCCTAATTCGATGCCTCGAAGCGCCTCTTCATGAAAGGTTAAAATATTACTTAATAAATAAAATTGTTTTTCACGTGAAGTAAAAGTGTCCACTGCGTCAAACGCATTTTGATGTAAGAAATCTTGACGGATAGCACGTGCCGTTACAAGCGTCAAGCGATCTTTGGCTAGTAAGGAATCAATCCCGACTAATTGCACGATTTCTTCTAAGCGGCTTTCTTCTTGTAACAAATTCATCGCTTGTTGGACTTGTTTTGACCAACGTCCATCAAATATTTCATCTAAGTATTCATGCAATTCGCCTTCATAAAGCGAATAAGAATTGGTCCAGTTAATGGCTGGGAAATGACGTTTTTGTGCTAAGGCGCTATCGAGTGCCCAAAAGACTTTGACAATTCGTAAGGTGTTTTGCGTCACGGGTTCACTAATATCCCCACCGGCTGGCGACACCGCACCAATCGCTGTAATACTACCTTCACGTCCATCGTTGCCTAGCGTTAAATAGCGGCCGGCCCGTTCATAATATTCTGCAATTCGACTCCCTAAATAAGCCGGGTAACCTTCATCGCCTGGAATTTCTTGTAAACGGCCACTCATTTCACGTAACGCCTCAGCCCAACGCGAAGTAGAATCCGCCATAATCGCCACGTCATACCCCATATCGCGGTAATATTCTGCAATCGTAATTCCCGTGTAAATCGATGCTTCACGCGCGGCAACTGGCATGTTGGATGTATTGGCAATTAACACGGTCCGTTCCATTAGTGATTTTCCTGTTTTAGGATCGACTAATTCAGAAAACTCGTTAATGACGTCTTTCATCTCATTGCCACGTTCCCCACAACCAACATAGACAACAATATCAACATCTGACCATTTCGCAATTTGGTGTTGAACAACCGTTTTCCCTGCACCAAATGGCCCTGGAACCGCTGCTGATCCGCCTTTTGCAACTGGGAAAAAGGTATCAACAACCCGTTGCCCAGTCACTAATGGTTTCCCTGGTTTTAATTTTTGTTTATTTGGTCGTGGAATCCGCACTGGCCAACGTTGCAGCATCGTTAATGTTTTTTCTTGGCCATTTTCTTCTAAATAACAAATCGGTTCTGTAATGCTGTAATTCCCGGCTTTGATCGCTTGAATTGTTCCACTGACACCGTTTGGTACTAACACGCGATGTTCAATCACACTTGTTTCTTGTACCACTCCTAAAATATCCCCCGCAGAAACAACGTCTCCCACGGCTTTTTTAGGAACAAAAGTCCATTTTTTTTGCCAATCTAAAGCGTCAATACTCACCCCACGCTCTAAATAATCACTCTTTGTTTGTGCCATAAATTGATCCAGTGGACGCTGAATCCCATCAAACATTTGGCCTAGTAAGCCTGGTGCTAATTCGACCGATAAAGGTGCACCCGTTGATTCAACGATTTCACCTGGTCCGACACCGCTTGTTTCTTCATAAACTTGAATAGAAGCGATGCCCTTTTTTATTTCAATAATTTCGCCAATCAGCCCTTTTTCGCTGACTTTGCATAATTCGTGGATTTTCGCTCCTTGTAAACCCGTCGCTCGGACTAAAGGACCAGAAACTTTGATAATTTTTCCAATTGCCAAAAGTTTTCCTCCTTATCTCTCATTGTCTTGTAAAATATTCATCCCAACGGCCTTTTCAACGTTAGCCGCTAGACGCTTCATGCCAATTCCTAAATCCCCCGTACTACTTGGAATCGGAATAATCGCCGGTGTAATTTGGTCATCGTATTGCGCAATTTCTTCAGCTAACTGTTCAAAAATACGCTCGGTAATAAAAATTACACCATACTCTGGGGCCATCTCTTTTAATTGCTTTTTAGCCAAAGCCAAACTCTCAATCGGAAAAACATCGATTCCTAAGCCTTTAAAAGGTTGGATGGAGTCTTTCCCACCTAACATACCAATTTTTTTATCCATAAGTTTCACGCACCCGACTTCTTAATTTTTCAGTAGGTATTCGATTGATTTTCCCGACAAAAATCATGCGTAAATTTTTAATTTCACTTTCTTTGGCATTTAAATACCCAAGTAGTGGAATTGGACCAAAAGGAATGACTTTGCGCTCTTTGAAATAACGCATCAAGAAATTGTCTTTCAATAAATCAAATTGATTAATCGTTTTATGTTCTTGCAATTCATCGATGGTACTCATAATTAACGGACCATAGTCGGTTTCAACTAAATAATCAAGCAAGGCTTCAAAGGAGGTTTCAAGATACGCCAGAAGAGTTTCTTTTGTAAGCAAGCCCCCTTCAACTAAGACGGCACTCATAAACCCTTTTTTCCGCCCCATTAAATAACTGCGCAAAACAACGGATAAGTTATACACATCGACTAAACGTTGACTCAACTC
Source organism: Enterococcus lemanii (assembly GCF_016909125.1). Classification (GTDB taxonomy): domain Bacteria; phylum Bacillota; class Bacilli; order Lactobacillales; family Enterococcaceae; genus Enterococcus_I; species Enterococcus_I lemanii. The sequence goes on from NZ_JAFBFD010000055.1 coordinate 9,145, forward strand.
GATGAATTCACTTTGATTTGTTGCTTGCGTGACTTCTAGAAAATGCTGCCAGTAATAACTATCAAAAATAATATCGATGCCTTGAATTTCTTTATAGTCCTCAATATAAGCATAGACTTCTGTTAAACAATCGACCATTATTTGCGGCACAAGCGCATGGTGACGCACTTGAACAAATTCTTTTAAAACTGCTAAATCAATCGAACCCAGTGGCACGACATACGCTTCTAAATCTTCTTGTAAGTAAGCATTTTTAACTAAAACTTTTAAATTTTGATAATCATACCTTAACGTAAATATATCAACGACGGCTTTTAAAGGCGTCATCTCATACGCCAGGTCAAACGTGCGCTTTTGTTCTGCCAGTAAGACTTTTTCAAAATCGTGTTTGGTTATCGATTCATCGATAAAGTCACCGTATGGGGTTTCTTGTAAAATATTGTATAGCTCACTGGCTTGCTCGACATTTAAAAGTCGGTCAAAAAAAGCTTGATCCAATAATTGGCTTTCATACGTTCGTATCCGCACGTTCGCTGAATTATATTGAATATCTTTCAAAAAAACCCTCCTATCTTTCGTCAAAGATTAAATCAAGTAGTTGATAACTTAAGGCTTCCTCTTTGGCATCTAGTAAGGCTTCAAATAAATAGTTAAATTCGATTTCGGCTTGTTTAAATACGACGCCACTTCGATTTGGAATGACTTGATCACTCTTTTTTAATGTGATTTTTTCAGCCAAAGCTTGTGACCACTGCGCAAACTGATCATCCGTGACTAGTGAACTTGAATACTCGCCAAAAATCAGTTCCACTTCACCAGTTAAAGGAAGATTGGTCAATTTGCGCAAAACAAAGTCAGCAAAATCAGTGGCTGAAATTTGTTGCAACTCAAGTTTCGCCTCTGCAAACAAATCATCTAAAACCCCTTGTTTGGCTGCTAACACTTGGTTGCGCATTTTTACATGTAAGTCCGATACTTTTAAACTAAGCTCCCGTTGCAATTCTTTTTCATAACGCACGAGATGCTGCTTTTTTTCTTTTTCAAGTTGTTGTTGCTTGATTTGAAATGCTTGAGTCAATTCCTCTTTTGCTTCAGCTACTAAATTATCTTGCTTTTTTTGAGCTTCATTGATAATTTTCGAGGTTAACTTTGTAATATCTGCCATCTTGCCCCTCCTAGTTGTTTACAAGTAAGAAAGAGATTACGAAACCTAAAATCGCATACGTTTCCATCATCGCTACAAAAATAATCCCCTTCGTTGTATGCTCAGGTTTTTTAGCTAAAATTTGCATCGCGGCACTCGCACCACGCCCTTGCCAAACACCATTAATAATTGCTGTTAGTGAGATTGGTAACGCCGCAATAAATAACGCAAATCCTTTTGCAAACGTAATATCACCGGTAATTTGTAAATAAATTAAAAACGAAATAACAAACCCATACAAACCTTGGGTCGCTGAAAGCAACTCTAAAATTAATGCCTGACCAAATTTTTCTGGTTGTTCCGCAATTAAACCCGCTGCTGCTTGCGAAGTCATCCCAATCCCAATGGTTGAACCAATCCCGCCGCAAATCGTAGCCGTTGCAACACCTAGGTAGGCAAAAATAATCCCACCATTTTCATAAAAAAAGCTAATCCAATTCTCCATCTATCGTTGTTCCTCCTGTTTGTTGTTGTCTGTTGCGTTCACATTGACGTATTTCCCACTCGCTTTTAGTGGTTTAAAAGCACGTCCGCCACCTTCAAAGAATTTACCAAAAAACTCTAAATATTGAAGACGTAAGCCATGCACGTAAGCACCTAAGTAACTTAAGAAGATGTTAATGCCATGTAACAAAATAAATAAGCCAATCCCTAAAGTATAACGGGCCACCGGTGGAAAGTAACTAATGATTAAGTTAAAAGCCGCTGCGATACTCCCACCAGCCACGCCTAGCGCCATTAAACGCGTATAACTAACTAAATCACTCATATAGTTTGTTAAATCCATCAAACCATACAACCCTGTTCCAATTTTGCCTGCGAAAGTCTCTCCTTCAAAACTACCGCCAATGACCACGCCAATTAAAGAAGCGATGAGTCCGATTAAGCCGACTTGTGTCCAGGGGCCATCCGGAATAATCGTAAAGCCAATCGCTAACAGTGCCCCACTAATTAAAAAGAGCATCCAAGAGCCTGCTTGGAAAATCGCTTTGACTTTTTGTTTTTTATGATTCCATAGCAGATAAAACTTCAAGATTAAGGCAAAGAAAATTTGAATATAACCAAATAAAACAGAAATAAGTAAGATTTCAGTAATATCTGACTGACTTGAAAGGAGTTGAATTGGCATCGTTACCCCAAAGAAACTACCGTAAATCAAGCCCCACATCATGGTCGGAACCGCACTTAATTGAAAGAACGTTAACATTCTGCCCATTGATGCTTCAAGATAAAAGAACTTCTTCGCAAGTAAAATCGCTAAAAATAAGACTAGGCCATAACCAAAGTCGGCTACCATCATCCCAAAAGCAAGGGCATAAAACGGTGCCATAAAGGGAGTCGGATCAATTTCATCGTACTTAGGTAAAGAATACATCTCAACTAAGGATTCAAATGGCGCAACCCAGCGGTTATTTTCTAATAAAATCGGTACCTCAGCAATTTCTTGTTCAGAAACTTCAGCAAAGACTAAATAATAATGGTCGTTTGTTGCTTTTGCCAAGGCCTTTTCTAAACGATCCGCTTCACTTTTAGGTACCCACCCGGCTAAACTAGTGATTGATTTTGACTGCAATAAAAGCTCTTGATTTTTCAATTTGACAATTTTACTATTTAAAATTTCAGCAACTAGCGTCAATTGCTCAAATTCAGTTTGCATTTTTTGAAGTTCGGCTTTGATCATTGCCTCTTCGGTCAAAACAGCTTGGCGTTTCTCTTTGATTTGTGCCAGTGCATTCGCTGGTTTACCAACAAAGGGGTAATGATATTGCGCAAAGCCATGACTGAGTAACAGTCGCTCAACTAATTTGTGATTGGTTTTATGAATTAAAATTAATAGATAAGTCGTCGTTGAAGTTTGTTGGATAATTTCATAATAGCTACTTGGGTATTTCGCTAAATCGTGGGTAAAAGATGGAAATTGCTCATTTGGAAGGGTGCCTAGATAGCCCACACTTTGTTTAAGGGTTGTTAAAATCTCTGGTTGATCATCAAAGTACTGCCAACGATTTAATTCATCTTCGGCTTGACTTAACTCTTGCTTTTCTTGTTCTAACGTTCGTAAACGCTTGTCTTTTTTACGTAACGCTAGCAACAATTCTTCCCATTGTAAGGCGTCAAATTGCGTGTTTAACTCACTTAACGAATAGGTTTTAGGTTTTTGGCGTAGCTTTTGCAACAAGCCTGCTTTGGGTAAGAAATTTGTTAAAAATTCACGCCCTGAAAGAACTTGCGTTAATTTATTTTCGAATTGTTCAATCTCACTATTCGCATTTTCTTTAACGAAATGATTTTCCGAAACTAAAATCCCATTTTCAGCCGGTAAAAGCTCGGCACACTCGAAATTTTGTAGTGCTTGCAAGACGAGTTCTTGCTCCTTCAAAAAAGTGAGCACGTGAAATTTTTGCATTTGTACAATTGCCAATTAAGTCACCACCTCTGTTAAAATTCGTTGCATCGCTTTTGTTCTTAATTCTGGCGAAATTGTTTGTAGTCGTGCTAACTCTTCGTTTGCTTGTCGAACGAGAGGTTCTTTTATTGCTGAAAACTCAAGTGCCATTTTTTCTTTTAACACTTGTTGTTCAATTTGTTCTTGCTCTTTTAACTCGGCACAAAACACTTCTAGTCGTCGTTTGTTTTCTGACTGCTCCAAAGCGATCATTTGATTTGTTTCTTGTAAAATTGCCTCGGCTTGTTTTTCTGCCTCGATAATTTGCTGAATGGCATCAACACTCATCTTTTTACCTCCTCGTATAATATATTTAGAAGCAAATTACGCTCCTTGAAAACTAAATAAAATATTTTCATTCCTTAAAATCATATTGCTTGGATATTGTGT
>NZ_JAFBFD010000056.1 GCF_016909125.1 Enterococcus lemanii
TTGGCAATATATCAATCACAAGTGGTATTACTTAAATGTTAGTGGTGAAATGTTAGTTGGTTGGCAATATATCAATCACAAGTGGTATTACTTAAGTATTAGTGGTGAAATGTTAGCTGGTTGGCAATATATTAATCACAAATGGTATTACTTAAATGTTAGTGGTGAAATGTTAGTTGGTTGGCAATATATCAATCACAAATGGTATTACTTAAATGTTAGTGGTGAAATGTTAGTTAGTTGGCAATATATCAATCACAAGTGGTATTACTTGGACAGCAGTGGCGCTATGCAATCAGGTTGGCTGTTTTATGATAATTTTTGGTATTATTTACAACCATCTGGTGAATTATTTGAAAATGAATCAACGCAATTCCTAGGTTCAATTTTATCGGATGCAATTGAAGTTGCAAATAAAGCAAAGTTATTTCCGTCTGTGATGGTCGCACAGGCAACTCTAGAATCAGGCTACGGCACTAGCCTCCTAGTAAAAGAAGCGAATAATTACTTTGGTATGAAATTTAAATTAGGTGAAGATGAAGGTAAATATGATATTTTTTATAAAGAAACGCAAGAGTACGATAAAGAGACAGATGAATGGTCAACCGTACTAGAGCCTTTTAGAAAGTATACAAATAAAAAAGACTCATTTAACGATTATGCGTTTAAATTAAGAAATGGTGTTAGTTGGGATGTAAATTATTATCAAGGGACTTGGCGTGAAAATGGATCAAGCTACCTTGATGTCACGGCATCTTTACAAGGCAAGTATGCAACGGATCCCAATTATGCCGATAAACTGAATAGCTTTGTTGAATCATGGCAACTTTATAAAATTGATTAATCAAATGGATAAGGAGTAATTTTAAATGTTTCAAATGAAAAATAAGTTTTTTAGTTGTTTAGGAAAAGGTTCACTATTTTTACTCATAGCTAGTGCGAACACGGTTTACGCCCAAGACGATGCTGGTAGCATTGAGTTAAATACTACTAGCTATGAAGAAGTAAATGTAATGGCAACAATTGAAAGTGAAGAAACCAGTTTAGTAGAAGATGATCCTTATAGTCCAATCGATCCATCAGAAGATCAAATATTAGGGGACGCAGTTCAACCAGGCGAAATTGCACCACCAGAAGAATCACAACTGATGCGTGCTCGTGCAGGTGGACTAAATCAAGAAATTATTTATAATGCAGAGCGCGGCGTTTTTACCCGTCCTGAAATAAAGATTGATTGGCGTACTTATAAAATGTTTCCTTATAAAAACCTAGTAGGAGAAGATGTAAATACTCCTTTGGGAATCGTGATTCATGAAACAGCTAATGATAAGTCAACAATTTGGAATGAGATTGCCTATATGGATAGAAATTGGACAAGCGCGTTTGTTCATGCATTTGTTGATCAAGGAAATATTGTGGAAATTCATGACCCAAGCTATGGTGCTTGGGGTGCTGGGAAAGTTGCGAATCAATACTTCATTCACATTGAGTTAGTTGAGCACCCAGGCAATCGAACGGCATTTATGAAATCTGTCTTAAATGATGCACATTACGCTGCTCAAAAATTACATCAATTCGGGTTAACACCCAGTCGTCCAAGTGGTGTTTATGGTGATCCTAAAGGGACAATCTGGAGTCATCATGAGGTAAGTTCTTATTTAGGCGGCACGAACCATACTGACCCAACAGGCTATTTTAAACAATTTGGCTATTCGATGGCTGAATTTTTTGAACTTGTTCAATATGAATATGATCGGTTAATGTGGGATTTAAGTAATGATAGTGGTTGGAAAACCCTTAGTAATGGTAATCTTTCTTTTTGGGAAAACGGTAAGCCTGTATCTGGTTGGAAACTAATTAACGATACTTATTATTTATTTGATGAACTAGAAGGAATGAAAACAAATTGGCAATACCTAAACAATTATTGGTACTACTTATCACCAGAAAATGGAAAAATGAGTAAAGGTTGGAAAGTGATTAACTCCAATTGGTATTATCTTAACGAATCAGGTGATATGGCAACTGATTGGAAAAAACTTGATTCTTGGTATTATTTGTCAAAAGATGGGGCAATGCGTATTGGTTGGCAAATAGTGAATGATAATTGGTATTATTTATCAGCTTCTGGAAGAATGGGCCAATATTGGTTTTTCCAAGGAAATTCTTGGTATTATTTAAACAGTGATGGAGCAATGCGTACAGATTGGAAATTAATTGATAACTTTTGGTACTATTTTAATAAATCAGGAGTAATGCTCACAAATTGGCAATATATAAATGGTCATTGGTATTATTTTAGCCTTTCAGGAAATATGGGGATAGGTTGGCACTTTATTAATGGATTCTGGTACTATTTTAGCCCTTCAGGAGATATGAGGACAGGTTGGCACTTTATCAATGGCTCCTGGTATTATTTAAATTCATCTGGGGAAATGTTAACCGGTTGGCAAAACATTGATGGCAAAACGTATTACTTCAATAGTTCAGGTAGCCTAAGATAAAAACGAATGACGAAGCAAAATAGACTCTGTGTTATAAAATATTTATAGACAGAGTTTATTTTTTTTGCTATCATGTTCACGAGGGTTTGTTTTATCAGTTTCATGAACTTTGAAAGGATATGTATATATGAACATTTATGATTATGATGTCTTAAAACAATTAGCAACAGAGAATTATTCAAATCAACGCATACTATCAGAGCAAACTGGCTATTCTTTAGGTAAAGTCAATGAAGCGTTTAGACAGTTAGTTGATCATGATTATATCTTCGTTGATGGCTCATTAACGACTTTGGGCCAAGCGAAAATTCAATGCAATCGTCCTAAAAACGCAGTTATTTTAGCAGCAGGTTTTGGGATGCGGATGGTACCAATAAATACTGAGATGCCCAAAGGATTGTTGGAAGTTCAAGGAGAAATTTTAATTGAGCGCTTAATTCGGCAGCTGCAAGAAGCAGGAATCAAAGACATTACAATTGTTGTTGGGTTTTTGAAAGAAAAATTTGAATATTTAATTGATCAATTTGGAGTTACATTAATATATAACAAGGAATATGCGACTAAAAACAATTTGCATTCCTTGGCTCTTCAAGCAAATCAGTTGGAAAATACTTATATTTTACCATCAGATATTTGGCTAGAGGAAAATCCCTTTTCTACGACTGAATTGTATTCATGGTATTTAGTATCTGAAGAAACGGATGCATCTTCTACTATTCGTGTTAATCGGCAAAAAGAATTACTTGAAACAAAGAACAATCAAATCGGAAATAAAATGATAGGTGTTGCTTATGTGACCAAAAATGTCGGGAAAAGTCTGGCAGAACAACTTTTGAAAATGGATGGTCAAACAAAATATGCGGAAGATTTCTGGGAAGTAGCCTTTTTCCATGAAAAACAAGCTGCTACGATTTATGCAAAAGTATATCGTTTGGATCAAGCCTTTGAAATTGATACGTACGAACAATTGCGAGAGTTAGATGATCAATCAACCCATTTACAGACGGAAATAATTGATTTAATCGCAAAAGAATTATCTGTAGAGACAAAAGAAATTGTCGAAATTCAAGTTTTAAAAAAAGGGATGACGAATCGTTCTTTCTTGTTTCGAGTGAATGAAAAACGTTATATCATGCGAATTCCAGGTGAAGGAACGGATGAACTAATTAATCGTCAGCAAGAAGCACAGGTTTATAATGTATTAGCAAATCATCGAATTAGTGATGATATTGTGTATATTTCCCCTGAAAAAGGCTATAAGATTACAGAATATCTAGAAAATTCAAATGTATGTGACCCGGAAAATTTAAATGAGGTTGCATTGTGCATGGCCAAGCTTCGATCGTTCCATCAATTGCAATTACAAGTTCCACATACGTTTGATTTATTTGAAAAAATTGATTTTTATGAAAGTCTGTGGGAAGGCCAACCGTCAATTTTTAAAGATTATGCAACGACGAAAGAAAAAATCTATGCATTGAAAACACTAGTTGAACAATTACCAAAAGAGTGGTGTTTGACACACATTGATGCGGTACCAGATAATTTCTTGTTTACTGAAACAGGTGAAATACGACTCATTGACTGGGAATATGCAGGAATGCAAGACCCTCATTTAGATGTTGCTATGTTTGCGATTTATTCTCTTTATGAAAGAGAGCAAGTAGAACAATTAATTGATGCGTATTTTGTGGAAGGCTGTAGCTCGGAAGTTCGAATGAAAATTTATGCCTATATTGCCATTTCTGGCTTATTGTGGAGTAATTGGTGCGAATACAAACGCTTATTGGGCGTTGAGTTTGGAGAATATTCTTTACGTCAATATCGTTATGCGAAAGAGTACGCAGCGATTGTTCAAAAAATGATTAACAGTCAGGAGTTCGTCTAATGAAACAATATCAGGTAGATAACGCTATTATCATGGCCGCTGGGTTGTCGTCAAGGTTTGCCCCTATTTCTTACGAATACCCTAAAGCGCTAATTACAGTAAAAGGGGAAGTCTTAATTGAACGCCAAATTCGTCAATTAAAAGAAAAGGGCATTCATGATATTACAGTCGTTGTTGGTTATAAGAAAGAGTTATTTACATATTTGACAGATAAATTTCAAGTAAAGTTGATTGAAAATCCTGAATACAACTCACGGAACAATCATGCAAGTTTGTACTATGCGAAACATGAATTGAAAAATACGTATATTTGTTCAGCAGATAATTATTTTTCGGAAAATGTATTTGAGCCATCAGTGACAGAATCGTATTATTCAGCAGTTTACTCAACTGGCCCCACAGCGGAATGGTGTTTAGAAACCAATACAGAAGATTTCATTACCAATGTAGAAGTCGGTGGTGCAGATGCTTGGGTAATGCTTGGACATGTATTCTTTTCTGCAGAGTTTTCACAACGAATTGCTACGATTTTAGAATCCGTTTATCCTTTACCACAAACAAAGGATTTACTTTGGGAAGATATTTATATTGCTCATTTAGAAGAGTTACCGATGAAAATGAAGCGATATGAAGCCGGCGTTGTTTTTGAATTTGACTCGCTCGATGAATTGCGTGAATTTGATGCAACTTATATTGATAACACACGTTCAAAAATTTTAAAACAAATTGCAATTGACTTAAATTGTACCGAAGCAGAAATTACCCAAATTGATCCGATTAAAGAAAATGGGATGACCGTTGGCTTTAACTTTGTTTGCCCTAACGGTGAATATGTTTATCGATATGAAACAAAAGCATTGTCTCGTAGAATTTATCCAGCTGATCAAGTAGAGATTGCTCGTTTGAGTCAACAATTATTTCCTGATATTGATTTAGATACAATTCATTTGGAACGGTTAGGTGGCTTGACCAACCGTAACTATGTTGTACAGCTAGGTCAAAACAACTATGTATTTCGCTTTGCTGGTGCAGGGACGGAAGAATTAATTAAACGAATCGATGAAAAAGAGTGTACTCATTTGGCACAAGAAATTGGCATTACTGCTAATTTACTCTATTTTGATAACGTAACAGGGACGAAAGTGACAGCCTACGTTGAGGATGCTCAAACGATGAGTCCAATGCTCGTTAAGAAAGAAGAAAACTTAAAGGCGATAGCTGAAATTTTTCAAAAGCTTCATCAGTCAGAGGTGGATAGCTCTGTTGTGTTTGACGTATTTGGGAAAGTTGAAGACTATGAACAACTGATTCCTAAAGATTTGCTATGGGAAGACTATCAAATAACTAAAGATCAAATATTAAGTTTAAAAGAAAGTCTAGAGCAATCAGATATAGCGCAAGTATTGTGTCACAATGATCCGCTTTGTGAGAATTTTATTCGTGGATCCGCTGGGATGGTTTTAGTAGACTGGGAGTATGCAGGAATGAACAATGCACTTTGGGATATTGCTGATTTTATTATTGAGGCAGAGTTATCACCAGAAGAAGAAGCTTTGTTTTGTACCTATTATTTAGGAATGACGCCAACGACAATAGAGAAAAAGGGTGTTCTAATCAATAAAACCTTGATTGATTTCTTATGGAGTTTATGGGGGTTGCAACGTTTTTCGTGTGGTGCGAATTTATTTGATTATGCAACCAAGCGTTATGAGAACTCAAAGAAATACTTGCAAGAATTAGCAATATTCGATAAAAAAGTGGAAGCGAGGTAATTTAGAATGTATGCAGGGTTATTAGCGGGATTATTTTGGGGGTTAGATACGGTTATTTTAGGAGTCGCTTTAGCAAGCTCTTCTTTTGTAAGTACTGAACAAGCTATTTTTTTAGCACCATTTATCAGTACATTTATTCATGATTTATGTTCGTCACTCTGGATGTTTTTATATATGGGCGTAAAGAGACAATACAAAGATGTCTTGCATGCACTAAATACAAAAAGTGGCCGTTTTATCGTTTTAGCCGCCTTAGTAGGTGGACCAATTGGGATGACGGGTTATGTCTTATCAATTAAGTACATTGGTGCGGCTTACACGGCGATTATTTCTGCTTTATTTCCAGCAGTTGGTGTCTTTTTATCTTATGTGTTTTTAAAAGAAAAAATGTCTGTGTTACAGATGTTTGGCTTAGCTTTTAGTATTGCAGGAGTTATTTTCTTAGGTTATGCTCCAGGAGAAGCCGCTGTCGTGAATAGTTGGATTGGGATTATCTTTGCGTTAATGTGTGTATTTGGTTGGGCGTCTGAAGCTGTAATTATCGCACATGGATTAAAAGATCCAACAATTACCGATGAACAAGCCTTGCATATTCGCCAAACGACCTCGGCTATTTTTTATGGTATTGTTCTACTACCGCTTCTGAGTGGTTGGAAACTGACTTTTGATATTTTAACAACGAATACGTCTGCAATAATTTTATTCTCTGCTTTGTTTGGTACTACATCTTATCTTTTTTATTACAAGGCAATCCATAAGATTGGTGCTTCAAAAGCAATGGCATTAAACATCACCTATTGTGCTTGGGCAATTGCCTTTGGTTACTTATTATTAGGTGAAACGTTGGCTTTAAAAGACATTGTGGCAGCATTAGTTATTATTAGCGGCTCAGTGATTGCAGGTGGGGATATTAAAGAATTGCTGAAATCACCATCAAAGAAGGTTGAGATTCGTTAAGCGAGTAGAAAATTCAATGATTTTTTATTTTTAACACATTATAAGATAACCGAATGTAACTAGTACATTCGGTTTTTTTCGTTCACTTATCTTTGAATTTTTATAAAAAACCCCAATCTAAATAAATTCTAAAGGAATAAGTGTTATAATTTAATCGACAGCAACTAATCGATAGGAGGTAACGATCCGTGCTATTTCTTTCCTGTTTTATTTCATGTAGCGTGGTGGTGTGGCTGCTACCAAAGGAACGTTCTTTATTTTTAAAAGTCATACCTTACTTAATGACAATGTCACTTCTTTTGACGTTTTTCTTATGGCGGGAGTTTAACCAAAGCTTTTTGTATCTCAGTTCTTTTATAACAAATACATTTTTACTGGGTGGTACGTTTCTTTTTACTTATTTAAAGAATAAGAAATTTATCCAAAAAAAAGAAATAAAATGGACTCAAATACTGATCATTTTTATTTCGTCTTTCTTAGTTTTTATAGGTATTTTTCTTTATATTAGTAGCCAATGGGCGGAACAGGCATTTTCGAATATGACTTTTGATCAGATGATTTTGGCTTTAAATCAACCGCTTGGTCAGGCAGAGTCGAGTCAAATTTTTAATTTTTTACTTGAACCGTTATTAAACAGCCTGCTTTTAAGTAGCTTTGTGGGGAGTGTATTCTATTTCTTTGCAAATTATGCAATGATACTTCGAACAAAAAAAGAAATGAATCATAGAAAGATTTTTTTTCCAAGTATTTTTCTTATGAGTATCTTGATTTTAATTGGTGGCATTTCACTGAGTATCAAAACAATCGGTTACGCCGACATCAAAGCGTATTATTTTGAAGAAACAAAACTTTATGAGAATGAATATGTGGATCCACGTGAAGTTGATTTGGTTTTCCCCGAAAAGAAACGTAATTTGATTTATATCTTTTTAGAATCAATGGAAAATAGTTATGCTTCCCAAGATTTTGGCGGGGTTAAAGCGAATCACTTAATCCCTAACTTAACCGAGCTGGCTTTGAATGAGGGGATTCAGTTTTCGAATACGAATCAATTAGGTGGAATGTATCAAATTCCTGGTGCCAATCAAACGGCCAGTGCGATGGTTGCACAAACGGCGGGGCTTCCTTTGCGTGCCTCAGGTGGCGATCTGGATGTGAATACTTATGGTAAAAAAGGCACGAATTTCTTCCCTGGCGCTTATTCGCTAGGGGAAATTTTAGCAGACGAAGGGTATAACCAAATGCTTTTCATTGGTTCGTGGGCGGGTTTTGCTGGTCGAGACAAGTATTTCAAACAACATGGTCATTATGAAGTCCGCGATGTTTATTGGGCGCGCGATCAAGGTTTAATCCCTAAAGATTATTGGGAGTGGTGGGGCTATGAAGATCGAAAGTTATTTGATTTTGCGAAAGATTCTTTAACCGAGCTTGCCAATCAAGCAGAACCATTTAATTTTACGATGTTAACGACCGATACGCACTTTGAAGATGGTTATGCTACTGAAGAAACGCCGAATCGCTTTAATGACCAGTATAGTAATGTTATTTACGATAGTGATCGTCAAGTCAAAGCGTTTTTAGAGTGGATTAAAAGCCAACCTTTTTATGAAGAGACAACGGTTGTAATTGTTGGAGATCATTTAACGATGGATCGTGATTTCTTTGATGCGGATGACCCAAACTATCAACGAACGATTTATAATGTCTTTTTGAATAGTCCAATCCAGCCTGTTCAAAGTAAAAACCGGATTTTGACTTCACTGGACTTGTTTCCGACGACTCTGGCAGCTCTTGGGGTAGAGGTTAAAGGGGAACGTTTGGCGCTAGGGGTAAATTTATTTTCTAGTGAACCGACCTTAGCTGAGAAAATTGGGTTTGACAATTTGTATCAAGCTTTAATGCAACGTTCTGATTTCTATGATCAAAATTTGATGCAAGGAACGGATGAGGCTCTAATGCCTGAAGAAAGTTCGGATTGAGGTTTGTCAAATAGGTGTTCTTCTGCTAAAATAAGTAAGAATGATTTTTTACATAAAGGGGATTAAGAATATGATAACAGCAGTTGATTTAAGAGCTGGCATGACATTTATTCAAGACGGTAAATTAATTAAAGTATTAGAAGCAAGTCACCACAAACCTGGTAAAGGTAATACCGTTATGCGCATGAAATTACGTGATGTTCGTACTGGTGCAACTTATGATACAACTTTCCGTCCAGATGAGAAATTTGAAAAAGCACACATTGATACAAAAACAGTTCAATACTTGTATACAATGGATGATACGGGATTTTTCATGGACTTAGAAACATACGAACAATATGAAATTCCAACAGAAAACATTGAAGATGAAATGAAATTCATTTTAGAAAACATGGAAGTAAAAATCCAATTTTACGGTTCAGAAGTAATTGGTGTTCAATTGCCTTCAACGGTTGTTTTACGAGTTGCAGAAACACAACCATCAATTAAAGGTGCAACCGTAACAGGTTCTGGTAAGCCAGCAACAATGGAAACAGGTTTAGTCGTGAACGTTCCGGACTTTATTGAAGCCGGTGAATTGTTAGAAATTAATACTTCTGAAGGCACTTACCAAAAACGTGCTGGAAAATAGTTTTTTAACCATGATTAAATAGACTATCCAGTTTATCGAATGCAGAAATAGCTTTAGTTTCTAACGTTGTGTAGAAATTAAAGCTATTTTAGTTAGTGTGGTAAAATGGTGAGTAAATAAACGAAAAGGGTTTGATTATTTTGACAAAAGTCCGGAAAGCAGTCATTCCAGCGGCAGGATTAGGGACAAGATTTTTACCAGCAACAAAAGCGATAGCCAAAGAAATGTTACCAATTATTGATAAGCCAACGATTCAATTTATTGTTGAAGAAGCGATTGCATCGGGGATTGAAGATATTTTAATTGTAACGGGAAAAGCGAAACGTCCAATTGAGGACCATTTTGATGCGAATCTAGAATTGGAGCAAAATTTATCTTCCAAAGGTAAAGATGAATTGTTAGCACTTGTTGAAGAGACAACCGGGATTAATATTCATTTTATTCGCCAAAAACGACCATTAGGATTAGGCCATGCGGTGTTACAAGCAAAAGCTTTTGTAGGAGATGAACCGTTTGTTGTGATGTTGGGCGATGATATTATGGAAGATGACGTGCCACTGACAAAGCAATTAATTGAAACCTATGATCAAACGAAGGCTTCGGCTCTTGCAGTGATGCGAATTCCACATGAAGATACCGATAAATATGGGGTAGTTGCACCAAATGAAGAGATTTCTACGGGTTTATACGATGTGAATCATTTTGTCGAAAAACCAAAACCAGTAGACGCACCAAGTGACTTAGCGATTATTGGTCGTTACTTATTAAGACCGGAAATTTTTACCATTTTAGAAAACCAAGAGCCTGGTTTAGGTGGCGAGATTCAATTAACGGATGCGATTGATAAGTTGAATAAGACCCAACGCGTTTTTGCCCATGAATTTAAAGGCAAACGGTACGATGTCGGGAATAAAATGGGGATGTTAGAAGCCAATATCGAATACGGCTTGATGCACCCTGAAATTAAAGAGGAATTGGTTGTTTATTTAAAAGCACTTGTTGAAAAGTTGTAAAAGTTTTTTTGTTATAACTTTAATCACTTAAAAAAGCGTGGAACCATTATTGGGGTTCCACGTTTTTCGTGTGTGCCAGGCATGGCATTCATCTAGCTGGTGCAAGTCCAGTCGCGGGTAGTTACCGCCAAGCGTAGCGAACCACAAGCCGAAATCAGTGATGA
>NZ_JAFBFD010000057.1 GCF_016909125.1 Enterococcus lemanii
ACTTCACTATGCTCTTTGCCATTTTGTAGTAGTTTGACTGAAATTGAATCTGGGCGTAAGCCGTATTTGTTTTCAAAGTCATCCCACTCTTTGCTGACTGAGACTTGCGTTGTAACTAAGCTATTTACCAATACAAATTGATGGGTATCCACGTCTTCCGTTAAGATACTAGTAACATTTGAGTCGTAACCAGGAACGGTGATTTCTTCAATCGTGTAATGGTATTCTAGACCTTCTGTATCGTATTTCGGTAAGTCAGTGAACGTGTAATGCCAATTGCCTGATTCATCTGGCGTGATTGTCGCAGCCGGTACTTCACTATGCTCTTTGCCATTTTGTAGTAGTTTGACTGAAATTGAATCTGGGCGTAAGCCGTATTTGTTTTCAAAGTCATCCCACTCTTTGCTAACTAAGACTTGCGTTGTACTTAAAGTATTGGTTACTTCACCACCATTAATACTTGGTTGTTCGTAACCATTTACGCTGTCTTCTTCAACGGAGTACGCATAAACTTCACCGTCAGGATCAAATTTTGGTAGATTTTCAAAACGATACACCCAATTATCGTCTTTTGTCACCACCAAAGCGGGTACAATTTCTGCCGATACACGATTTCCATTTTGTGTTAAATGCAAAACAATCGAATCAGGACGCAAACCAAAGCGATCACCTAAGTCATTCCAAATTTTTATACCAGCGAGAGATGTTTTAGTTAGTTTATTCGTAATGGTTGTGTCTACAATCGTTGGTTCATTATAACCAGTTACTTGTTCTTCTACGACTGTATAGTTATAAGCTGTTCCTTCATCATCATATTTCACTAAATCAGTAAACGCGTATTTCCAGTCTGTTTCACTAGTAACTTCCACCATTTTATCTGTAGGGACACCATTTTGAAGTAAGCGAACCATAATTTTAGCTGGGCGAGTGTTAAACTTATTAGCCATATCGTCCCAGATTTTATTGCCTGAAATAGCTATTTTCCCTCGATACTTATTCGTAATTGTTGTTCCATCAATGGATGTTTCATACCCAATAATTTTGTCTTCTGAAATAGTATAACTATATTCGTTGCCTTCACTATCATATTTCACTAAATCGGTAAACTCAAATTCCCAATTCATTTCTTTGGTAACTTCGATTAATTCCTCAGTTAGTTGACCATTTTGTAGCAATCGAACCGTAATTTTAGCTGGACGAACTTGATCTATATTTTCAAAGTCATCCCATATTTTTACGCCATTTATATTTGTAACGTTATTCAATTTGTTTGTAATAGTCGTATCCTCAACACTATTTGTATATTCACCTAACTTGGTAATCACTTCGCCTTTTTCGTTAACTTCTTTTACACTGTATACATAGTCTTTTCCAGAAAAAACTTCTGTTTTGGGTAACTCATCAAATACGTGTTGCCATTCATTTTGACCTTTTTTACCTTCTATTTTGGTTACTTCACCATATTTTTGATTATTTTGATAAAGTTGGACATAAATAGCGTCTGGTCTAAGTTGATGTTTATTACTAAAATCATCCCATATTTTTTTAGCAACCACAGATGTTTTTATTCGCGCATTGGCGACATCTTCTTTTTTGATATTTTCTTCTTTATTATTATAAGCTGTATCTACAACTATTGTAATCTCTTCATTTGATTTATCATAACCATTCGGTGCTGTCTTTTCTGTTAAATAATACGTTCTAAATGGCAAGTTACCAATCCTTAGAATTCCTTTTGTTGTTTGATATTCACCAAATGTTACTTTTTCACCATTTAAATTAAAGGAAAGAATAAAAGTTGCTTCACTTTCTGTAATTGTCGTTTGGGTTTCTGAATCAATTTTTGTGATTTGAAGAACACCACGTTTGTCACTCCACTTACCACCAACGGAAGAAAATTGTTTCGCAGTTAAACTTTCAGATTCAACTTTCTTTTCCTCGATTCCAGATCCCTCAAGTTTAATTGCGTTACCAATATTGCCGTCTGTTTCAGTAACAACCGTTTTATAGGCAAGAATTAATGTTTCTTTTAATTTACTAGAAAGAGTTATTTTTAATTCTGTCGTACCATTTTCTTGATTAGGTGTCACTGAGAGCTGGTAATCGGCGCCTTCTTCAAGGGGTTCTTTTTCTCCTAAGCGAGTTACTATTAAACTATTGGCAACATACACATGACCTGCACTAATAATATCAGTAATTACTGCCTTATCAACAATGGACAAGCTTTCATTCACTGCTACTTTCCAGTCAATTTCATCTCCTGTATAAACTTGTTTCCCTGTGATATCTAAAGCCTTTTTGTCTAAAAAGTTATTATATTTATCGTACTTAACAGTACCTGTATAAGGATAATTTTTACCTCCTGCCGTCAGTTCAGCATTATTTACATATGATGATGCTGAAACATCTGGAACAGAAGTAGTAAATTCAATCACATAGCGCTCTTTAACTTGTTCTTTAAATTTTATTGTTAATTTTTTACCTTCAACTATTTTTTCATACTTATTTGAATCTAACTCTGTTGTAATTTTTGTTTTTCCTGCTTTATCAACATCATAAATTGAAACTTTCACACTATCTGAATCAATTTCGCCATTATAATTAAGGATATCTTCCACCATAACTCCTTCACCAAGGTCTTGTTTAAGGAAATTGGTGTAGACTTCCCAAGCAATCTTTCTTTCTGAACCGCTTACCCATCCTTTATCTATCTCGCCTTTTTCATTCACATGAACCAGTTGCCCGACTTTATTTCCGTTATTCCAAGAAGAATCAATTACTTCCTTCTTCGCTTCTTTATTGTCATCGACTGAATTACCATTAGTTGTTGTTCCAGTAAAATGAACTTTATTTTTATATACCTTCACAGTTCCTTCTTTTCCTATATGAGGGAGTAGCGTATTATCCTCAACTACTTTTTGTGGATCAAAAGAAGTCGCGTATTTAACAGTCAATTTATTATTGACTACCGTTTTCATCGTGAGGATAAAACCATGTTGATAACCTGAATCTTTAGGCGTTAATGTATAATCTTTATCTTTTTCTAACGTACTATTACCTAACGTTACTTTTACTGTATCAGGTAATAAGATCAACCCATTATTAGGGAAAGTATCGGTAATTACTAAATTATTGATTCCATCTCGAATTGGGTTTACCGTTACTTCCCAACTCATCATTTTTTCATTGTAATCAATTGCTGTATATTTTTTGTCAAAAGAATTTGGTGCAGGTGTAATTGTAGTCTCACTCGAAGAATCTTGTTCACCAATTCCGTCACCAGTAATACCGACTTTATTAACAAATTTATTTTGTTCGAAGTCAGTAATTTTTGTTGTATAGGTTACAATTAATGTCTCATTACCAACATCTCCCAATTCAACTTTAAGAGTCGTTGCTCCAGTTGCTGGATCCGGGGCAATATTTACTTCGAATCCTGAGTACGCACTTCCGTCAGCTTTTTTAACTGAAACATTTTCTTTTTCTATTGATAATCCTTTAGGGATTGTGTCAGTTAAAATAACATCTTTCATTGAGTGTTTCGCTTCATTTACAGTAACTGTCCAGGTCAATGTTTTTGTTGCTGGGTCATAATTAACATTTGATTTGCCAGTCTTCGTTATAATTGCTGGGCGCTTCACTTGTACTTCTTTTTCAGCATCATCTAATTTTTTTCCATCTTCGAATAATTCTGTATGGTTTTTAAATGTGTTATTTTTTTGATAGTCACCACTATTTACTACTGAATAATCAATCGATGTTTTATATTTTATTTTATAAATCTCATCTTTTTCAATGTTTCCTAATTCAATTGCTTGCTCGGGAAAATCTGTTGTATCAATTGTTGTTACCTTTACATCATTTTTATAAATTTCAACCGATCCCGCAATCACTTCTAATCCTTCCGGTAATTGATCTGTGACTGTAGCTCTTTCAATCGTTCCGCCATTCTTGTTAATGGTAATTTCCCAAGTAATTTCAGTCCCTAAGTCATTACTTTCCCCACCATTTTTTTCAATGGCATCACTTCTTTCAATTCCTGATACCGTTGCTTCAGCTGGTAATTTTTTATCGGCATATTCAAATGTTGCCTTATTTGTAAAAGTTGTCACCGTATAATCTGTAATTGGCGTAGTGTATTCAATACGATAACCAGAAAATGGCGCCATTTCTTCAAATAATACATCAAATCCTGTTTCTGTAATACTAGGAGTCGCGGCTGTGTATAAAGAACCAACTGTCTTCTTACCATCTAATCCAACTTTTAACTCATTAATCTTAAAGTCTTTACCTTGTCCGACGCCTGTTGGGAAAACATCGGTTACTTTAGAATTGTTCAATATTTCTCCTGTCGTGTTTACGACATCGATTGTCCAAGTAATTTCAGTTGCATCTTTTGGTTTATTGGGTATTCCTGCTTTATCAATCCCCTCAATAGTTTCTGATGGGCGCATGATGACTGGAATTGTTACGCCGGACTCATCATTAATAATAATTTCTTGACGAATATTGTCTTCAAATTTTGTTAAATCAAATTCAAAATCAAAGAGAACAAAACCTTCTGAAACATCATCCTTTTCAACATTTTCATTAAAAGTGATTAACAGCTGGCCATTTTTAATACTGTATTTACCTACAACCGTTCCATCTTCAACTAGAACATCTTGATTGTTTACGTCTACTAGCTTAAAAATATCTGGCAATAGCATTGAAGTAGTATCGCTTTCTTTAGCACCTAAATTCTCCGTATTCCAGCTAAATTCCATGCCTACTTTTGTACCTTTTTCTACTATAATGGGTGTATTTAAATCTGTAATTACAGCACCATCTAAAGTTAATTCTTTGAAAGTAAAAATATCTCCTAAGTTACGACTTTCCAAAGGTGTGTTTTTTAACCCCCCCCTGGCAGGCTCCTCGTCTTCGGCACTTGCCTCTTCTTCAGCCGCTGGTGTTTCTTCGCTTTGGCTTGTTGGGGCTGTGGTTTCCACCGTTGTCTCCGAACTTGATTGTGTTTGGCTCGTTGCCGGTGCACTTGTTCCCGTTGGGGCAGGGATTGTGGCTTCTGATGTGCTTTCTAAAGTACTGCTTGTTATTTCACTGCTGTTTGTTGTGTTTGTTGCCGTGTCATTTGCAAAAACAGAGGCTACGGGGGTCAATGTTTGTGTAATTAGTACAACTAGCATGAACCACGTTGATATTTTTGACTTGAGTTTCTTATCCATCATTCTTCTCCTTCAATTTTAAACATTTTTATAACTTTCTTAACAACTTTAGCAATTTTTCTGTTAAATTTCTAGAATTCCAGCCGATAGATAGAACAATGGTTATTGATTTGGGTGGTTAAAAGAACTATAATCGTTTATATATCAACAAATGTCCATTATTTCATGTGAAATGCATATTTTTTTGGTAAGTGCTCTAAATCAACAAAAAAATTGATAGAAGGGTCAGGCGGTCGCAATGAGAAATTCTCACGGGTTACAGAAAAAAATGATTTTAAAAAAAGAATTACTGCTTTTATTGAGCGAATACACTACATTCGTTTCCTCTACAGAAATTGCTTATCAATTGGGGTTGGATAGCACGCAACAAGCACAACTGTTATGTCGTGAACTTGCTGAAGACGTCGCTGAATTTTATCAACCGAGCGAATTTGAATTAAATATCAATAAAAATGGCGTGATGCTCATCAGGAAAAGCGGTGATTTGCAACGCCTTTTAACACATTATCATTCAGAAGAGCCTTCATTTAATTTGTTACTCGACTTATTCTTTAATCGTGTGATTCAGTTAACCGACTATTGTGGGAAATACTATGTTAGTGAATCAACGGTCCGTCGCAGAGTGCGCCAAACAAATAAAGGATTAAAAGACTTTAATCTCAAAATTACTTGTTCCCACGAATTAAAACTGGTTGGTCAGGAACAAGATATCTTAAAATTCATCGTTTTATCGGCTTATTTGGCTTTCCAAAAGATGAGTAACACGTTTGTTAGCGAAGAAGAAAAGAAAAAAGTCCTTAATCAAACAAAAAGAGTGGTTAGGCCACTATTTGATGAACACGTGAAAATTGAATTCGATGCCATTGCTTTAATCTATAGTATTTTAAGTGTCAATATTCAAAATGATATTCACTTGGAAAAAGACTGGCAGCCATTTTCTCAAATTGAAGGTAACTTCTTACCTGAAAAGCCAGTATTTCTAACTGATTGGACCAAACAAGATTGGGAATTTTTCTTAACAACCTTGTACTTATATAACCTTTATTTACCACCCAAGCTAAAAGAGCATTTACCCGCTTGTTGCCAAGAAATGAAAGATGACTGGAGCCGAGGTTTTTCAGCTTATTTTCCAACTAAAATCGGTGGACGTAAAGCATACGTCGAACAAGAGTTACAACGATTATTTTTATTTTGTGACTGGTATCCGAAAAACAACTACATTTTAGAACTTTTTCCAATTGTCTCTCTGAAAGAATTGGCTGAACGTTATCCCTTACACTTAGAACGATTTGAGCTTCTTTGGTCTGATTTCAACCAAAAATATCCTGCCTACCAGACCGATTATTTTAAGTTAAATTCATTGCTTCTAACGTTGTATTTAACCCCTCTTGACGAACGCAAAGAAAAAATTTCAATTTACTTAGAAACAACACCCAACCGGCCTTTAACAGAAGATGTAAAAACAGCCATTTATGAGTATTTCTGGATTAAATATCAAATTTCCTTTACTGAACAGATCGAAACTGCCGACCTCTACGTCACCACAATCAAACAACTCGTCCCTAACCCGAATCGCTTTGTTATTCCGATCCATCCTTTAATTTTGAATAGTGACTTCCAATTAATTGAACAAAATATTCAGCGTGTTTTAAAGGAAAGAAAAACACAATTAAAAAATGCCGCAAACTACTAGTTCTATGTGAAACTAAATACAAAAAAACAAGAAAAAGTAATTCCTTACTTTTTCTTGTTTTTTTACTCTTCTTTTTCTCTCCACTCAAAACCATCGAAGCTTTCACCGTCATAATACTTGAGTAAATCTTCATAATTTAAGAGCGCCGAAGTCATTTCTTCTTTTTCTTCTTCAAGACGCTGTGTTTGGCGCTGTTCAAAATAGACTTGGTATTGTTCTAACAATTGGCGATAGAGGGCTTGTTTGGAGTGGGCTTCGCCTGTAATGGTCGGAATTTCACGTAAATAGCCACGGTAAATCGGGCGATTCTTTTCAAATTCAACAGGCATTTCGATGACCTGTAAGTGCAAGGCTTCAAATTGTGACATCTTTTTTCCTACCCTTCAATTTCAATGACTCGTTCAACAAAGTTTTCATAAAATTCTTGTTCATGTGACACGACAATTACCGTCCCAGGATAATTGGCTAGGCTTTCTTGCAAACTTTCTTTGGCTTGTTGGTCAATATGGTTAGTTGGTTCATCTAAAATCAAAAAATTCCCTGGCGTCATCGTCATTTGAGCCAGTTTGACTTTGGTTTGTTCGCCCCCACTTAAATCTTTTATCGGCTCTTGGGCTAACTGATTAACCAGACCTGCCAGAGACAAGTGACGTCGGAGTTCTTTAATCGTTGCTTTAGGGTACAAATCGCTTAAGTATTGAAGCGGTGTCTCAAGTGGGTATTGCCAGACAAGTTCTTGCGAAAAGTAATTGATTTTCGTATTGGCTGGAAAATGAAATTCACCATCTAAGGCTGAAATTTCACCAATTAAGGTTTTTAGCAAGGTCGATTTTCCAATACCGTTGAATCCTCGAATCGCAACTTTTTCCCCATAACGGATGGTTAGGTCAATTGGTTTTAACAGCGGCTTTTCATAGCCAATGACTAGTTGGTCGGTCGTTAATGCCAAGGTTGAAACAATTTCATGATACGGAAATTGATAATGCGGTTTTGCGACGTCACTTGGTGGAGTCAAACGATCGACTTTAGCCAGTTGTTTTTCTCGGCTCTTCGCCATGGTTGAACGCGAGCCGGCTTTGTATTTACGAATATACGCTTCCGTTTTTTCGATGTGCTTCTTTTGATTTTCGTATTGTTTTAAATACGTTTCACGGTTGGCTTCTTTTTGTTTAAGGGCCTTCTTTAAATTACCCGTGTATTTCGTTAGTTGCCCGAATTCGATGTCGGCAATATGTGTCGTAATGTCATTTAAAAAATTGCGATCATGTGAAACCACTAAAAAAGTACCGGCAAAATTTTGTAAGAAGTTCGTTAACCACTCGACGTGTGTATCATCTAAATGGTTAGTCGGCTCATCTAACACTAAAATATCTGGCTTTTCTAGTAATAATTTGGCTAAGATCACCTTTGAACGTTGTCCGCCGCTTAGTTCTTTTAGCAAACTATCTAAGCCCAGTACTTGAATTCCTAGTCCCGTTGCCATTTCTTGAATCAAAGTATCCATTTGATAAAACTCACCTTGGTCAAGTTGTGTCTGCAAACGGCCGGCTTTTTCTAATAAACGATCATCAAATGTTTCGCCATAAGTCGCGTAGTATTCTGTGATTTGGGCTTCCACGTCTAAGTCTTTTTGAAAAGCCGTTTTTAAAAATTCGTAAATCGTTAGTGTTTCATCAACGCGGACGTATTGGTCCAAATAACCTAATTGAACACTACGCGGCACGTCAACGCGACCATTGTCAGGTAATAATTCGCCTGTGATGATTTTAATTAAAGTTGATTTACCGGCACCGTTTTGGCCAATTAAGCCGACATGTTCGCCCTTATTGACTTGTAAATTCAAATCTTCGTATAAAATTTTATCTGCAAATTGATGGGTAATATTGGTTAAACTTAACATTCTTAGCCTCTTTCTTTTAAAAAAAGCGATAGACTGTTTTGGTCTACCGCACGTTTCTTTTTCAACTTCTGTAGTGTAGCATATTTTTTCTGAAAACGCGATGAAAAACCTAGCGTGCGCGCTTCTTTTCTTTCCAAAACTTTTTGCGAAAACAATTTCATTTTACGGCGTTTCTTGCTATGATAAGATGAATGCATTAAAGCGTTTTAATAAGTAAAAATGAGGGATAAAAATGACATTAGCTGTTTTTGATATTGGTGGATCAGCCGTAAAATATGGACAATGGGACCAAAAAGAATTAAGTCAAACGGGGCAATTTAAAACACCGACGACTTTTGACGAAATGCAAAGTGAAATGAAGAAAATCATTGCTTCTTTTGGCGCTGACGTTACTGGGGTGGCGATTAGTTCACCGGGAGCGGTTAACGTCAACGAACGACGCATCGATGGCATTAGTGCCGTACCTTATTTACATGAAAGACCGATTTACGACGAGTTAGAGGCGGCACTTGGTTTGCCAGTTACCATCGAAAACGACGCCAACTGTGCGGGAATTTGCGAAATGGGCTTAGGTGCTGGTCGCGGCATTGATCACGCGATTTTTGTCGTGATTGGGACAGGTGTTGGCGGCGCTATCTTTATTAACGGGCAACTTTATAAAGGGGCACATTTATTTGGTGGCGAATTCGGGTTACTCGTTAATAGTAACGGCAATACGCTTTCTGCTAATGGAACAGCAGTCAATACTGCCTCACGTTTTTCTAAAGCGATTGGCAAAGAAATCACCGGAAAAGAATTATTTGAATTAAAAGATGCGGGCGATCAAAAAGCGACGCAAGCACTAAATGACATGTACGATTTCTTAGCCGAATCATTATATAACTTACAAGTCTCCATTGACCCTGAAATGATTATTATTGGCGGCGGAATCTCAGCGCGTCCAGAATTAACGACCGAAATCCGTACGCGTCTACAAGCACTTTTAACGCGATTTGGCGTCCCTAGTGCGATGCCGCTTGTGAAAGCTTGCGAATTCCAAAACAATGCCAACTTAATTGGCGCCGCTGTTAATTACGAAAATCGAATGAAATAATCTGGGCTCTTTGTCAAATAGTGTTGTTTAGCAATATCTGTATAATTAAGAAGGACTCAGGTTCTTCTTTTTTTGTTATTTAATTTTGGCTTTTTAAAGTAGTTAAATTTGTCAGCTTGCCTTTTATTGAATAT
>NZ_JAFBFD010000058.1 GCF_016909125.1 Enterococcus lemanii
AAACCAGTTGAAGTGGGTTGCTTGAAACTAAATTATCGGGTTATTTGCTTGATATCATGAGATTCGTGTGCACTTTTTATGTTTCAAGTTTTAGTAATTCATTTATTTGAGTAAACGTCAATGTCACTTGATTGCCGCCATTTTCTCGAATATAGTTTGTAATCGAATCATATTTTTTCTTTCGTCCATTCAAAATCATTTCCCCCCTCCTCTTTCTACCTAGATTTTAAACCTCTCGATTCTATTTATTCATTGAAACATTTCAAAAGATTCACTATACTCAAATAAAAAGGAGTGATTTCATGCTAGAAAAATACCGGACAATTCGAACGGATGGCCAGGTAGAGATAGAAATAAAAAAATCACGCTTTATTTGCTTTGCTAAAAGAGTTTCCTCTGAAGAAGAAGCACGTGAATATATTCAAGCAATTAAAAAAGAACATTGGAAAGCAAATCATAATTGTAGTGCGTATATTCTCGGGAAAAAAGCGGAAGTTTTACGTTCAAGTGATGACGGCGAGCCTAGCGGTACAGCAGGCGTCCCGATGCTTGAAGTTCTAAAAAATAACCAACTTGTCGATGTTGTTGTTGTTGTTACTCGTTATTTTGGCGGAGTCAAGCTTGGCGCGGGCGGATTAATTCGTGCTTATTCAAGTGCCGTGTCTACCATG
The DNA here is from genome assembly GCF_016909125.1 of Enterococcus lemanii. Taxonomy (GTDB): domain Bacteria; phylum Bacillota; class Bacilli; order Lactobacillales; family Enterococcaceae; genus Enterococcus_I; species Enterococcus_I lemanii. Next base: position 672 of record NZ_JAFBFD010000058.1, read on the forward strand.
CTTGAAGAAATTGGAATCGTTGAAGCCACTCCTCAACAAGAAATTTTCGCAACAGTTGATTACTCATTGTCTGGAAAGTTACAACATTTTCTTGAAACAAATGATTATACTATTAAGGAAACACTTTTTTTAGAGAACGTTACCTTTTGTGTTTTAGTAAAAGACGCTGTTTCTTTTGAAGAACAGTTGATTGATTTATTGCATGGAAATGTTGAACTCAAGGAAGGTAATTATGGTTATGTCGAACAACTCGTAACAAGAGAATAAGTTTTGAACAGAGTGCGCCACTAAAGATACGGCCGCACTCTGTTCAATTACGAAAAAATTAGTGCCCTTTTGCTCGCCACTTAATTGTGCGCTTTGTTGGACGTTTTTCCGTTGTTTTTACACCTTTTTTAGTCACATTCACCACAACATCTCTTTTAGAAAGATCGTAAAGATGCTCTGCCACTTCTACTACTTTTTCTTTGATCCGGAAATTGATTTTCATCTAAAACACTCCAATCCTTATTATAACTAAGATTACCGCAAATACAAAAAAAGAGCAACGATAAACGTTACTCTAAAGAACTGGGGTAGCTGGATTCGAACCAACGCATGAGGGAGTCAAAGTCCCTTGCCTTACCGCTTGGCTATACCCCAATGGTGGAGGAAAGTGGATTCGAACCACTGAACCCTAAGGAACGGATTTACAGTCCGTCGCGTTTAGCCACTTCGCTATTCCTCCAAAAGGTTTCGTAAAAAACCTGACTTAGTTATAATAACCAATTATCGAATAAATTGCAAGAGTTTTTTTAAACTTTTTTTATTCGTTGAAATATTATTTAAGAAAACCTTTTACTCGTGTAAATTCCAGTGACGAATAATCGATTCTAAAGCTAAATCAAATGTTTTATTACCACCAATTGAATCGTTATCAATAAATGCTTGAAAATCTTTTGGGCCGTATTCTAAAATTTCACCCATCTTTTTTTTACCAATATAAAGCTCAGCAACTTCATACTCTACGCCTTTTAATACACGTTTAGTTTCTTCAATTCGAATTTGGATGTCTTTATTTTTCTTCATATTTTTTCACCTCGACCTATATTTTAGCATAAATTTATATTATTAATAGTTAAAAATGACAAATAAATCAGAAATACACGTCTGTGTGCATTTCTGATTTACCTTTTAATTATTGGTTCGTTAAAACCGCACTCAAAACTTCGTAACCAGCTTGTGTAACCAGCTCTTTTACGCGAGAGGGGTCTTTTGATTCAACTTGGATTTCAACGATTGTGCCTTGTTTTAAATGGTTCACGACAATTGTTAAGATACTCAGTTCATGGCTAGCAAATAATTTAGTGAGGTCAGCAAGTATCCCAGGGTGGTCTTCTTCAATAAAGATGCTGATTCGGGTCCCTCCTGCATAATAGCCCGTAATTTTTAAAAACGCATCAAAAATATCGTTATTCGTAATGATACCAATGATGGCATCATTTTCTAGAACCGGTAACACGCCTACATTTTTTTCACGCATTTGAGCAATTGCATCCTCTAATAATGCATCCGGCTTCGTTGTTTCAACTTTTTTGATCATAATATCTTTTACATTGGTTTTATTCAACAAGTAATTCACTTCATAAACGCTGAGACTAGTCGCTTTTGAAGGTAACGCTTCTTGAATCACTCCTTCTGTAATTAGACCGATTAATTTACGCCCCTCAACGACTGGTAAGCGATGAATTTTGTTTTTTTTCATTAAGTCGATAGCATCAAATATTGGTGTGTCTGCATTAACCGTTATTAAGTCTTTTGACATAAAATCTCTAACACTCATTTTTTATCCTCCTAGATAAGCTTTTTTAACAGAATCACTTGCTAGTAGTTCTTTTCCAGTGCCTTCAAGAACAATTTTACCTGTCTCTAAAACGTAACCGCGATCTGCAATCGAAAGAGCCATATTCGCATTTTGTTCAATGAGCAATACCGTGGTCCCTTGTTTTTTAATTTCTTCAATAATTAAAAATATTTCTCGAATAAAAATTGGCGCCAGTCCCATAGAAGGCTCATCAAGCAGTAATAATTTCGGTTTTGACATTAGCGCACGTCCCATTGCTAACATTTGTTGCTCACCACCAGATAAAGTTGCCGCATCTTGCTTTCTTCTTTCTTTCAAAATAGGAAAGCGGGTATAGACTGCCTCATACTCATCTTGTAAATTTTTATCTTTTCGTAAAAAAGCACCCATTTCAAGATTTTCTTGGACTGTTAAACCAGCAAAAATATGGCGCCCTTCTGGCACATGAGAAAGTCCTTTTGCAACAATTTTTTGCGGGGCTTCTTTTTCGATAGCTGCTCCTTCAAAAGTAATTGAACCTTGTGATGGACGAACTAAACCAGAAATCGTTCGTAAAATGGACGTTTTCCCAGCCCCATTTGCCCCAATTAAAGAAACAATTTCGCCTTGATTTACCGAAAAGGAAACGTCATGAATCGCTTCAATTAATCCATATTTGACCGTTAAATTTTCAATTTTTAACATTACAGTTCCCCTCCTAAATAAGCTTCAATTACTCGTGGGTTATTTCTTATTTCTAAAGGGGTACCTTCTGCAATCACTTGACCGTATTCCAACACATAAATTCTTTGACAAACATCCATAACTAAATTCATGTCATGCTCAATTAAAATAATCGTCAATTGGAATTCCTTTTGAATTTGATAAATCAAATCTGTTAATTCCGCTGTTTCTTGCGGGTTCATTCCAGCCGCGGGTTCATCTAAAAATAAAAGCTTGGGTTCCGTCGCCAAAGCGCGGACAATTTCTAAACGTCGTTGCTCCCCGTAAGGTAAATTTTTAGCTAAAAGATGAGCCTTATCTGCTAAGCGAAAAATCTCTAATAATTCAAGTGCTTTTTCTTCTAACTCTTTTTCAATCTGATAATAACGCGGAAAACGAAGTAGATTAGCTAAAAAAGAAGGTTGTTTCTCTTCTTTCATCGCAATTAAAACGTTGTCTAAAACAGATAAATTTTTAAATAAGCGAATATTTTGGAATGTTCGAGCTAGGCCAACTTCAGCAATTTTATATGGCTTTTTTCCATTTAAGCGGAGTGTTTTTTCTTGCCAGGTATAAGAAATTTCACCTGAACTTGGTTCATACACACCCGTTAATAAATTAAATAAAGTGGTTTTCCCTGCGCCGTTTGGTCCGATTAAGCCAACTAGTTCATTTTCTTCTAAAGAGAGATTGACGTGGGAAACCGCCGTTAACCCACCAAAGTTCTTCGTTAAATTCTCAACTCTGAGCAGTGTCATTGGACTTCCCTCCTTTATTTCCAATGCGTTGGTAAAGCTTTTTAATGGATAATTCATTCGTACCTAATAAACCACTTGGCTTGAAAATCATAATTAAAATAATGGCTAAGGCGTAGACAATCATCCGTAATGTTCCGAATTCTTGAAGATACATATTAATAATCCCTAGAACGACTGCTGAAACAACGGCTCCGGTTGTACTACCAATTCCACCAAATACAACAATAATTAAGACATCAATTGATTTTGTAAACGTGTAGTCTTTTGGAAAAACACTTTGTTGGTAACTAGCATACAAACTTCCTGCCAAACTAGCAATCGTCCCTCCAACAACAAAAGCAAGAACTTTATATTTTGTTGTGTTCACGCCCATTGCCTCAGAAGCAATTTCATCTTCTCGAATCGCCAACGTTCGACGCCCGATATTGCTGTTCATATAGTTTGAAACGAACACAATTGTAATGACCATGAAAATAAAAATAATTTGCCAATTACTAAATTGTGGCAAACCAAAAATTCCAGAAGGCCCATTCGTTAAGTCCCTAAAGTTGACAATTAATATCCGAATAATCTCTGAAATACCTAGTGTGGCAATTGCTAGGTAATCTCCTTTTAAACGTAACGTTGGTACCCCAACTAATAAAGCAATACCACCAGAAACCAACAAGCCTACCAATATACTTAGCACAAAACCAAAAAAAGTAGGGTTTTTTGCAGTTATAATCGCCGTTGCATACGCTCCGATGGCCATAAAGCCAGCATGCCCTAGTGAAAATTGACCGGCAAAACCAATAATTAAATTTAAACTGACTGCTAAAATAATGTTAATCCCTATATTTGCAATAATCGCATCGGTAAATAAATTAATTCGCCCAGTATTGTATAAGGTAAATAAAGCGAAATAAACAACCGCGATTAACACTGACCACGTTATAATATATTTGCTATTTTTCTTCATCATTTACACCTACACTTTCTCACGAATATTTTTGCCTAAAATACCCGCCGGACGAATAATTAAAATTACAATCAAAATGACATAGACTAACGCATCTTTATAATCTGACAAGCCTATCGCTGAAGCAATGGTTTCGATAAAACCAATTACAAATCCTCCTAAAGCGGCACCTGGAATAATCCCAATTCCACCTAAAACAGCTGCGACAAACGACTTCAAACCTGGTGCAACCCCCATCATTGGATCAATTGAATTATAATACAAACCAATTAACATCCCACCTGCCGCCGCTAAAGCTGAACCTAGAGCAAAGGTAAAAGAGATGGTTCGGTTGACATTAATTCCCATCAATTGGGCTGCGTCTGGATCGACACTTACCGCACGCATTGCTTTTCCCATTTTCGTTTCTTTTACAATAATTTGTAAAAGAATCATCAAACCAACTGATACACCTAAAATAAGAAGTTGGATATTACTCACACTAATCCCAAAGAAAGTATAGAGTTTTCGCGTAATTGCTTGTGGGAAAGGTCTTGTATCTGGTGAAAAGAAATAAATCATACTATTTTGTAATAAGTAAGACACACCAATTGCCGTAATCAAAGCTGAAATTCGGGTACTACCTCGTAAAGGTCGATAAGCCAAAATTTCAATGACTACACCAATAATCGCACTCAGAATCATTGAAAGAATCATTGCTATAAAAAAGCCAGTTGCTCCTGAAAAAATTGCCCATTGATTAAATTGTAAAATTAAAAAATACCCAATAAAACTACCAATCATATAAATCTCGCCATGAGCAAAGTTTATTAATTTAATGATGCCATAAACCATCGTATATCCCAAAGCCATCAATGCATAAATACTACCTAAAAAAAGGCCATTCATTAACTGTTGTATGATTATTTCCATTTTATCTCACTTCCAATTCATTGTTTTTCTGAAAAAAACTGTGGCAAAACCTAAATTTGATTTCGCCACAGCCTTGAAGTTCATTGATTTATTATGGATTAACCGTTTCTGCTGAGGTTTCTTTTCCTTCAGTAAATCCAATAACAACTAAAGATTTCTCTGGGTTGTGTTGTTCATCAATTGTAATATTCCCAGTTACCCCGGCAAAGTCTTTAATTGAAGCCAAACCTTTTGTAATTGATGCTGAATCAAATGCATTCTCATCTTCGATTGCTTGTTTCAACATAAACATTGCATCATAAGCTAAAGCATTAAAAGTTGATGGTTCTTTACTGTATTTCTCTTGAAAAGCTGCAACAAAAGGTTCAACCGTGTCATTGGCTGGCGCTAAAGTTGAAAAGTGTCCTGTATAAAAAACATTTGATACGTTTTCAGCACCGGCTAATTGAACCATTTTTTCATCACCAAATCCATCTGCACCAATAATAGGTTGTGTAATTCCTAATTCACGCGCTTGTTTAATAATTAAACCAGCTTCTTCGTAATAACCAGGAATATACAATACATCAAAATCACTATTCTTAACTTTAGTTAAAATCGCTTGGAAATCTTTATCACCGGTTGTGAAATTTTCTTCCATTACAATATTACCTTTAAATTCACTCTTAAACGCTTTACTTAAACCAATTGCGTAATCACTTGAATTATCACCTAAAATAACCACATTTTTAGCTCCTAATTCATCTTGTGCGTACTTCGCTAAAATGACACCTTGGAAGCTATCTTGGAAACAAGAACGGAATACGTATTCTTGCACCTTATCACCATTTAATGTGACGGCATCGTCTGTACCTGAAGGTGTAATCACTGGCACTTGTGCTTTTGTAATATTCGGAATTGTCGCCTTCGTTGCTCCTGAAGTTGCCGGTCCAATAATTGCAACAACCTTGTCATTTGTTGCTAAACTTGCTGCAACACTGGCTGCCTCGTTGTTATCTGATTTATTGTCTTTGATCACTAACTCTACTTGCTTACCTAAAATGCCACCTTCTGCATTAATTTTTTCAACCGCAAGCTCTATACCTTCTTTTTCTTGAATACCATAACCCGCTGTTCCACCAGACAATTCAAGGTTCAAACCAACTTTGATTGTATCTGCTTCTTCCGTATTTCCTTCCCCGCTTGCACCACCAGTTGGTCCTGCGCTACATGCAGTTAATAAAAAAGCACTCGCAAATAAAAATAACATTTTCTTTTTCATAATATTGCCCCCTTTTATTTCGTGAATATGTTACTCAATATACCCAAATTCCCTTCCTTTGTCAATGAATTTTCAGAATATTTTATAAATTCACTCACTTTAGTTTACCAGCGTTAAAACAACCTTTTTATAAAGCGTTTTCAATTGTTTTTATCCCTAATTCGACCAATCAGCTGCCCCCCCCTTTTTGATTTTCCTCCGCTTTCCCATCCTTAAAAAGAGCAAACATTTCACAATTATACGTTTGAAATGTTTGCAATAAAAAACTAATTTTTGCGATAAATATAATTTGGTTTTTCTTGATCTTTTGTGTTTCTCTTTAATGAAAATTTTACTGGAACGTAATCAATCCCTCCTCGAACCAAAGGATGGCAACGAAAAATTCGAGCACTCCCCATTAAGGTTCCTTTGAAGCTACCGTGTACTTTAATCGCTTCAATCGTGTAACTAGAACAAGTTGGATAATAGCGACAACTTGGAGGAAACAACGGAGATATAAAACGTTGGTACCCTCTAATGAGTCGAATTAAAATTTTTTGCATAAAAAGCCCTCTTTCTTCTTTTAATATACCTTTGAAGAGGCATTTTTACAAGAAAAACGACTAAAAATTGAGTACTATCACTTTAGACATTACTTAATAAATAACCACCAACAGACTACTTGCACCATCTGATGGGTATGCCCTCTTCTATTTGTTTTTTTTTAGATTCAAAAAAGAACACAATTAAGCAATTGTGCTCTTTTTTATTATTTCATAAATTTTAGTACATTGGTCCATAAATTTCCACTAAATACAGCTGTTGGCTCACCATCACCAATCACACCATAGCCAATCATCAAACCAACCATAAATAAAAAGAAAATAAGCAAAATAAGCAATAATAATCGAATAAGTGAATAAGCAACATAACGATTCATTTTTTTACCCCTCTTTTTAATTTGAAGTCATCTGAAATTCTTTTTGTGACACCGACTCACTGCTAACCCGTTCGATATTCGCGCCCAACTTCTGCAATTTCACATGGAATTGATAATAGCCTCTATCCAAATATTTTAAATTACGTACACGGGTTAAACCATTTGCTCGTAGGCCTAATAAGATTAATGCAGCAGCAGCTCTTAAATCAGTGGCATAAACAATGCTTCCTTGTAGTTCTTGCAGCCCTGCAAAAAAAGCCGTATTCCCGTCGATTTTAACATTAAAATTCATTCGGCGCATTTCTTCTAAATGTTGGAAACGATTTTCAAATACCGTCTCACAAACCACATTCATTCCACTAGCAACAGCTTGAATAGCGGTCATTTGAGCTTGCATATCTGTTGGGAATCCAGGGTGAGGTAAAGTTTTTACTTCAATTGCTTTTAATCTTTCTGGCCCAATAATCCGAATACCTGCCTCTTCTTCAATTACTTCCACACCCATTTCGATAAGTTTGGAAATTAAAGGTCGGTTATGTTCCGCAATCGCATCTTCGATTAAAACATTCCCTTTTGTCATTGCAGCAGCCACCATAAAAGTTCCTGCTTCAATGCGATCTTGTACAATACTATGTGTCACAGCTGTTAACTGCGTAACTCCTTCGATTCGAATGGTCTCCGTACCAGCTCCATGAATTTTTGCGCCCATTTTATTTAAAATATTAGCCAAGTCAACAATTTCTGGTTCTCGTGCGGCATTATCGATAATGGTTATCCCTTTGGCCTTAACTGCTGCCATCATAATATTTTGCGTTGCACCGACACTAGGAAAGTCTAAATAAATATTACTACCAATTAATTCAGAGGCAATTGCTTCAATATAGCCGTCTTTTTGAATGATCGTTGCGCCAAGTGCTTCAAATCCTTTTAAATGTAAATCAATTGGGCGTTTGCCAATCGCACACCCTCCAGGCATCGCAACCTTAGCTCGTCCATTACGAGCAAGTAGTGGTCCCATTACTACAATTGACGCACGCATTTCACTAACATATTCATAAGGTGCTTCAATTGCTAAGGTGTTTTGAGCATCAATTGTTACTTTATTTTTATTTTGATCAAAAGTAATTTTTGCGTTTAAATGATGAATCACTTGGTTCATCGTCAAGACATCTGAAAGTATTGGCACATTATCTAATACCGTAATTCCTTCTTCGGCCAATAAACTAGCTGCTAATATAGGAAGCACAGCATTTTTTGCTCCTTCAATTTTCACGGATCCTTTTAATGGATTACCACTTTGAACGATAATCTCTTCCATTTTGTTCCCTCCAAATAAAACGTTAAATACCTTGTTAAATCGTACTTATATTATAGCACAGCTTTTTACCAAGATGCATTTCTTTTGCTGTCTAAAAGCCTACCATAAAAAGATTTTTACATAAAATAATTAGTTCCAAAAAAAAGGTACTTACAATATAACCGACTGCCGTTGAAATTAAAGCAATCACCAATCGGATTTGGGTCACTTGGTTTGCTTTAAAAAAATTATCTAAACGAATGGAGCCTAAAGCCCAAAAAGCTAAATAAATAAAGATGAAATGGCTAGTTATTCGAATAATCGCATCAACGCCGAATACTTGCATATAACTTCCCTCCCTTTCATTTTCATTTGTATCATACCATAAAGCAAGCGATTTAAAAGGATTTTTTTGTAATTTCTCTTTGTTTTCAAAAAAAAAAGGGTCTATAATATTTGGTGTTGTTACTAAGAAATTGGTAAGAACACCCTTTTTCTTTCTATAACAAAAAAGCATCTGTTTCCCTTATAATTAA
>NZ_JAFBFD010000059.1 GCF_016909125.1 Enterococcus lemanii
ATTTACGAGCAACAACAATACATGTATGACCACCATACCCATTCCGTAGCCAATCGAATTGTTAGCTTCCATCAACCATGGCTTCGTCCCATTGTGCGAGGAAAAGCAAAAGCCGCTGTTGAATTTGGGGTAAAATTTGATATGAGTATGGATAATGGTATTGCTCGTCTGGAACGTACTAGCTTTGATGCGTATAATGAATCAGAAGTACTCGTAGGAGCGATTCGACGGTATTATGATCGCCATGGTTGTTATCCAGAAAGAGTGTTGGCAGATAAAATCTATCGCAATCGACAAAACAGAGCTTACTGTAAAGTCAGAGGCATTCGCCTTTCTGGACCCGCCTTAGGACGTCCAAAGAAAAATGAGCATCCTGACAAAACGATTGAATACCAAGACAACGCCGATCGAGTAGCGGTTGAACGTGGGTTCAGTCTGTTGAAACGTCGATTTGGTGCGGGGCTCATTCGAACAAAACTCAAAAATACCACTCTTTCTAGTATCGCTTTGAGTGTTCTATCCATGAATCTGTCAAAATTGACGTCAGATTTTTTACGCACTTTTTTCAGATATTTATTTATTATCAAGAACAGTTGTTTCCTATTTCGAAATTCGCCGGTTTTAGAAAATTTAGCATTTGTTCAGTAGACATTAAGATACAAAATCATTTCTTTACTAACGGATAAAGTTTCTTTGAGTTTTATTGCTAAGCTTTGCACGGTGTCTTTAACTACAGTGATTCGAATACTAAAAGAACTCAAAAGCTATCTTCCAGAAAACGCTAAAAAGGTTCTTCCCAAAGTATTGATGGTGGATGAGTTTCGATCACATGCTTCACTTGAAGACAAAATTAGCTTTATTTGTGCAAATGAGCTTTATTTGTGCAGATGGAGAAAGTGGAGAGTTGATTGATATTTTGCCAACACGTAAGCTATCTCGACTAACCGCCTACTTCCAGAGCTGTTCTAATAATGATCAAGTAAAATATTTAGTCACTGATATGAACGCAGCTTATTTTCAATTAACCAAAACGGTATTCCCAAATGCCAATCTCGTTATTGATCGATTTCATATCGTTAAACATATGAATCAAGCATTTCAAGACCTACGTGTAAGAACAATGAAATCCTTACAAATAAAAGGTTTCAAAAAGGAATCCCAGAAAATTAAAGTAAATTGGCGTTTTCTAACAAAAAATAGACAGAATATAAATCATTCGGAATATAAGTCTTGGCGTAGTTTCCGTTCACCTAAGTATCCTCTTCTTACAGAAGCTATGATGTTTGATAGACTACTTACATTTTCCCCTTCCCTTAGGGAAGCTTATGAGGCATTCCATGACTTGGCAGATGCATTTAGAGATAAGGACCATATTTTATTTTTTGACTTGCTCAAACATCTTCCAGAAAGTTTAAATGAGGAATTTAGAAAGAAATTACAGAACTTGCTTAAGTATGAAGAAGGCATAAGGAATGCAATGATTTATCCTTATTCAAACGGTAAAATTGAAGCAAAAAACACACATATCAAAACACTAAAAAGAGTACCCTACGGATTCAAATCATTTGAGAACATGAAAATACGCATTTATATGATTAATCATTTAATTGAAGTGAAATAACATAAAAAACCAAAACAGATTTGTTCATCATCTGCTTTGGTTTCACTTAAATCTTTTCCATCAGTCCTGATTGACAAAGAGCCAAAAACTACCGACCAAAGGTTTCTAGTCAGTAGTTTATTTGTTATTGTTTCTTGTTTCATTTCATCAACGCATGTGCTGCTTAAAATTTAGTAATTTCTATTTCAACACCAAAATGATCACTAACAACTGGCGCATTTTTACCATCAAATACGACTTGGTGTGCGTCAACAATACTAGTTGCCGGAACAAAAATATAATCAATTCTTAGTTTCCGAGTATTTTCTTTCCAACCATCAATGGCTTGCTCTACCGTTGCTTCACCGCTCTTTACTTTTGCTATAGAATAGCTATCTCTTAGAGCAAGTGGACTTTTTTCAACGAGTGAGTAGCCTGCTTCTTGCGCTGGATTATTAAAATCACCAAGTAAGAAAAGGGGGTTAGTTTCTGTTAATAATCGTTTTTCTAACCGATGCCATTCGAAAGCAAAGCCAGAATTTTCATCCTGCCACCAAGAAAAGTGAGTACTTACGACACAAATTTCTTTTCCTTGGAATAACGTATTGCCAATCAGTAGTTTTCTCGTTCGATAATCTTGATAATTACTTGTTTCAGACACAACAATTGCTTCACTTGTCAAAGGATTTTTTGAAAGCAGAGCATTTCCTTCTTCATAAATATCATAGCCAATATGACTCATGTCCCAGCTCCAATAATAGGTCCGCCCTTTCATTGCCAACTTTTTGACTAAACAATAAGCAAAGTTATCTTCATGAATACTTTTTTGCCCACTTACTGGGCAAAAACCAATAAGCTCACTTTGAGAAACAATAACTGAATCCACTAATTGATTCACTTCTTGTAATGCAATCACCTCATAATCAGCTTCGATAATTTTCTCAACTAATTGTTGTAACTTTTGTTCAGCCTCTTTTTCTAACCAGCTATGTGTATTTAGTGTGAGCAAATTCATTTGTCTGACTCCTTTTTTATTCCACAGATTTTCCCTTTAAATATGGATAGTTCCAACCACTTCGTTCGCTTGAACATTTCCAAAACGTGGGATTTCTAACGTTTCAATTTTATTACTGTTAGTGAAAACTACCATAATTGTTTTTTCTTTACCCGCTTTTTCGACAACAGCTAGATCCATCGATGCAAGTTTTGTTCCTGCAGTAACTGTTTGTCCTTCTTTAACAAAAACTTCAAAAGCTGTTTCCGTTAATTCAACTGTATCAATCCCCATATGAATTAAGATTTCAATGCCGTCTGTTGTCTGCAAGCCCATTGCGTGTTTGCTTGGGAATATACTAATGACTTTCGCATCAACTGGTGCTACAACAGTTTCTTGTGCTGGAATAATAGCTAATCCTTCACCCATCATTTTTTGAGAAAATATAGGATCATCAACATCTTCTAGCGCAATCAGTTCTCCTGTTGCTACCGCATGAATCGCTTGCTCTTTGCCTAAAAAAGTCGTTTGTTCTTCTGTTGAACTTACTAGATTATTTTTTGGTAAAGGAATAGTTGCACCAGATTGTAACAAATCTTCAATATCAGATTTCAAAACATCTGCTTTTGGTCCATAAACGGCTTGCACTCCATTGTCTTTTACAATCAATCCCATTGCTCCAGCACGTTTCCAAGCATCTTCTGCTCCGACCTTTTCGCGATCATTGACACTCACACGTAAACGAGTCATACATGCGTCTACTTCACTAATATTTTCTTTACCACCTAACAAATGAATGATTTGAATAACTTGTTCGCTTGCTACACCTTCACTTGTAGTTGCCGTTTCCGTTGCTCCCCCGCCGTCATTGTCATAATTTCCATTACGTCCAGGTGTCGCAAAATTGAATTTTTTGATTAAAAAGTTTGCTAAGAAATAAGTTCCTACACCAAACACTACGACACACAGAACAAAGTTAAGTAGATCGCCACCTAATCCTGCCTTGATCGCTAATGGTGTCCGTGTCAATAACTCAATATTCCCAAAAGAATGTACTCGTAATGGCAAGATATCTGCCATTGCAAAAGCTGCCCCTTGGATAAAAGAATACACAATATATAAAGGCATTGCTGCAAACATAAACATGAACTCAAGTGGCTCTGTCACACCTGTCAAGAAAACTGCCAATGCTGCTGAGAAATACATTGATTTATATTTTGAGCGTTTGTCAGCATCCACATTACGATACATTGCCAAAGCCAAGCCCATTAAAATACCAGACGAACCAATCATTTGTCCGACTTTAAAACGTGCAGGTGTCCAATTTTCTAATACAAAAGCATATTGTGATGTGTCACCAGCACCTTTAAGGTTGATTAAGTCCGTTGCCCAAGCAAGCCATAATGGATCTTGACCAAATACTTGAGTTCCAGCTTGTGCGCCAGATAAAATTTCATACGTTCCGCCCAATTGTGTGTAATTGATTGGGATCGTTAACATATGATGCAAACCAAAAGGTAAAAGTAATCTTTCAAGTGTTCCGTATAAGAATGGTGCTAAAATTGGCGCACTATCTTGTGATTGAGCAATCCATAGACCAAAGTTATTAATCCCTGCTTGGATATTTGGCCACACAATAGCAAGAATCAAAGCAACAATTGTAGACCATAAGATTACAACAAATGGGACAAAACGTTTCCCATTGAAAAATGATAATGCATCAGGTAATTTTCGATAATTGTAATATTTATTGTAAGCCATCGCACCAACAAATCCGGCGATAATCCCAACAAAAACCCCCATATTTAAAGCAGGCGATTCTAAAACACTAGTGAAGAAACCTTTAACCATGATTTTTGTACCAAATAAGGTATGAGTAAATGCCTCTTCATTCGCCAACATATCAGTAGTAACACCAAAAATTGCTCCAGTGATTCGATTGATTAATACAAATGAAATCCCTGCAGCAAATGCACCGCCTGCACGATCTTTTGCCCAACTACCACCAATAGCTAATGCAAATAAAAGATGTAGATTTCCAATAATTGCCCAACCAATACTCTCAACTACACCACCAGTTGTAACTAGTGGTGAAAAATCTGGATTGATTAGTGGTAGTGACTTCCCAATACTAATCATTAACCCTGCAGCTGGCATCACTGCAACAACAACCATCAATGCTTTTCCGAATTTTTGCCAAAACTCAAAACTAAATAATTTCTTCATGTTCTCTCTCCTTTACGCAATCGGTTTCGCTACATTGCCATTATAGCTTGGGGTTTATTTTTTGTAAATACTTTATTTTTAATCAGTGCCAAAAAAATTTTTCCTACTTCTATTAGTCCCTTTCCCTGCTAATCACATTATTTTTTCAAAATAACCGTAAACGCTCAGTATTCCGTGCTTTTCTCTTACTCCGTTTAAAATAAAAAGATTTCTTGAATTATTCTTATTGACTAAAGCAACCGGTTGCGTTTATTATGGACGTATCAATATGAATTATCTAGGAGGCAAATCATGAAACAAATCAAACGTCTTTTTCAAATCGACCCATGGAAAATCAAAACGAATCAACTAAACAAAAATGAACTACGTCTACAAGAGTCCCTTACTAGTATCGGAAATGGTTACATGGGTATGCGTGGCAACTTTGAAGAAAGCTATTCTGGCGACCATCACCAAGGAACATATCTTGCAGGGGTTTGGTATCCGGACAAAACGCGAGTTGGTTGGTGGAAAAACGGCTACCCAGAATATTTCGGTAAAGTAATCAACGCCGTGAATTTTATTGCAATGGAACTACTGATTGATGACCAACCAATCGACTTAGCGACACACCAGCCAGAAGATTTTTATCTAGAATTAGATATGAAGAACGGGCTACTATCACGTCAATTTACGATCACTACTGACACAAATAAAGTACGCTTTTCTTTCGAACGTTTTCTAAGTATATCTAAAAAAGAAGCTGCGTTTATTCACTTGACTGTTGAAATGCTTGAAGGCACAGGTACAATCAAGCTTCGTTCAAAATTAGACGGAGATGTTCAAAATGAAGACAGTAATTATGAAGAACATTTTTGGTTGCCAATAGCAGTCGGTTCAAAAGAAGCGATTGGCTATTTAACTACCGAAACAATCCCTAATAACTTTGGAATTGAAACTTTCACTGTAACTTCTGCCATGCGTCATTTAATTGATGGTGAGCTAGCTTTACCAACATATGAAGAAACTGAATTGACTTTATCAGCAACATTCACCAAAACATTACAAGCTGGCGAATCGTTCACTATTGATAAAGAAGTCATTGTTTTAACCAGTCGCGATGTCGAAAAAGAAAAACAAGTTCAACGAGCAATCGAGATGCTTACTCAGCTTGATCAAACCTATGCACAAGAAAAATCAGATCAAACAGCAGCATGGGCAAAACGTTGGGAACTGGCTGACGTTGTCATCAAAGGTGATGATGAAGCACAGCAAGGAATCCGTTTCAATCTTTTCCAACTATTTTCAACTTATTATGGAGAAGATCAACGATTGAACATCGGACCAAAAGGATTTACTGGTGAAAAATATGGTGGTGCAACTTATTGGGACACTGAAGCTTACGCTGTACCACTTTATTTAGCTTTAGCTAAACCAGAAGTAACAAAAAACCTTTTGAAATATCGTCACAACCAATTGCCACAAGCTATTCACAACGCGCAACAGCAAGGATTAAAAGGCGCACTTTATCCAATGGTTACCTTCACAGGTGTCGAATGCCACAATGAGTGGGAAATCACTTTCGAAGAAATCCATCGAAATGGCGCGATTGCTTATGCTATTTATAACTATACAAATTATACTGGCGATCAAGAATACTTGAAAAAAGAGGGCTTAGAAGTCTTAGCTGAAATCGCACGTTTTTGGGCAGATCGCGTTCACTTCTCAAAACGACAAAATAAATACATGATTCATGGAGTTACTGGACCAAACGAATATGAAAACAATATCAATAACAACTGGTACACGAACACGATTGCTGCTTGGGTCTTACGTTACACAGCTGAAAAGTATTCTGAGTTCAAAAAAGAGGCGACTGCAACGATTTCTGACGAAGAGTTAGCGAAATGGACAGAAATTGCCACAAACATGTACTTCCCGACAGATCAAGAATTAGGAATTTTTGTACAACATGATACTTTCTTAGACAAGGATCTACAACCAGTAACAGCCCTTTCTCCAAATGACTTACCTTTGAATCAACATTGGTCTTGGGATAAAATTTTACGTTCTTGCTTCATCAAGCAGGCAGATGTTTTACAAGGAATCTATTTCTTCAATGATCAATTCACAACTGAAGAGAAACGTCGTAATTTTGATTTTTATGAGCCAATGACCGTTCATGAGTCATCTCTTTCTCCAAGCATCCATGCCATTTTGGCTGCAGAATTGGGGATGGAAGATAAAGCAGTTGAAATGTACCAACGTACTGCACGTTTAGATCTGGATAATTATAATAATGATACCGAAGACGGGCTTCACATTACTTCAATGACCGGCAGTTGGTTAGCGATCGTTCAAGGTTTTGCGCAAATGAAAACAGACCACGAAACATTAAGTTTTGCACCATTTTTGCCTAAAACTTGGGAAGCCTATTCTTTCCATATCAATTATCGGAATCGTTTGATCTCTGTTGTTGTTGATAACAATCAAGTCACTTTCACTTTACTAGAAGGTGAACCGTTAACTTTCGTTGTCTATAACAAAACCTATGAATTAGCAAATACACTATCTCTATCACTTAGAAAGGAAGATGAAAATGTTTAAGGGCGTTTTATTTGACCTAGACGGCGTTATTACTGATACAGCTGAGTATCACTATCACGCTTGGAAAAAACTTGGTGAAGAAATCGGTATTTCAATTGATCGCTCATTCAACGAGCAGTTAAAGGGGGTTAGCCGTGAAGACTCTTTATCTTTAATGCTACGTTATGGAAATAAAGAGAACGATTTTACAGCTGAAGAATTTGCTGAGCTGGCTCAAAGAAAAAACGATTATTACTTGGAAATGATTCAAGCAATTACGCCCAAAGACGTTTATCCGGGAATTTTAGAACTACTAGCAGACTTGAAAACAGCGAAGATTAAAATCGCTCTTGCTTCAGCAAGTAAAAACGGGCCTTTCTTACTTCAAAAAATGAACTTAACTTCTTATTTCGACGCAATCGCAGATCCTGAGAAAATTTCTCATGGTAAGCCAGCACCAGATATTTTTTTGCTGGCTGCTAAAGAAGTAGGCTTAACAACAAAAGAATGTCTTGGTATTGAAGATGCGCGAGCTGGAATCCAAGCAATTGTGGCGAGTGGCGCTCAACCCGTGGGCGTTGGTCAAAAGAAAGACCTGGGTGAAAATATTCCAATCGTTTCTGACACAACCGAATTAACACTAGCTTACCTTAAAGAAGTGTGGCGAGAACATGAATAAACCGAACATCCGCGTTACACCAATTACTCACAATTTAAAAAAAATCACTTTGAAGAACGACTTTTTAACAGTCGTTCTTCTCAATTATGGCGCTCGTCTTCATCAAATATTTGCACCTGACAAAGAAGGAAACGTTGAAAACATCTTGTTAAGTTATGATAACTACGAAGATGTTTTAGCTGATAAAAGTTTTTTTGGTGCAACTGTCGGTCCTGTCGCGGGGAGAGTCCGCGACGGCAAATGGAAAAATCACCAACTTGAAAAAAACAATAGCACACATCACATTCACGGCGGAACAAATGGCTGGTCTTTTCAATATTGGGACATCGAAATTTTTGAAGAACCTGATGCAATCGGCGTGGTCTTTTATTTAAAAGATACTTTTTCTGGTTATCCAGGCCCAATAAAAGCTACCGTAACGTATCGTTTACAGAATAATCAGCTTGAAATGACCACTAAAACAACCAGTAACGTGACCACCATTACTAATCCAACCAACCATGCTTATTTCAATCTTTCAGGTAATGGACAAAGAGATATTTTAACGCATTCTTTGACGCTAAACACCTTAGGAATGTTGGAGTTAGATTCTGACAAATTACCCACAGGAAATTTACTCGAAGAAAGCGACTTATGTATAAACTTCAAGAAAAAAAATTCGCTAAAACAAATTCTCGATGCTTACCCAGTTGGTTTGGATGATGTTTTTTTATTACGTTATCCTAAAGTAACTAAACCTTCACTTCTTCTAGAAGAAAAGCAATCAGGTAGACAGATGGCTGTAGCAACTTCTAACAAAAGTGTGGTATTATTTTCTACGACTGGTTTTCATGCTGATTTTAAATTGAATGGTCAGAAAATGCATTCAAACTACGGATTAGCTATTGAACCACAGGAAGTACCCGACATCGTTCACTTTCCAGAATGGGGATCTATTACACTACATCCTGGTCAAGAACGCGTTACCCAAACAATTTATCAATTTATGACTACCTCATAGTTACAAGAAAGGCGTGGCAAAATAATGGCTATCACTGTAAAAGATGTCGCAAAAAAAGCAGGCGTTGCTACTTCAACCGTTTCGCGTGTAATCAACGATCACCCAAGCATCTCGGAAACAACCAAGAAAAAAGTCCGTAAAGTGATGGATGACCTTGGCTATGTTCCAAACATGACTGCCAGAAATCTCGGAAAGCGGACATCCAATGCCGTTGGTGTTATTTTGCCCCCACTGGATTCTAAAGAAAGACTTGGCAATCCGTTCTATCTTGAAATTTGAAATTATGGAAGCAATTAATGACGAAGCTCGGCTTTATGACATGACAACAGCGATTGCAACAGCTAAAAGTTTTGAGCTTTTGCTCGAGAACGTCAAACGCATGCACCTCCAAAAGCAAGTTGATGGCTTCATTCTCGTTTATTCAGATAGAGCTGATCCAGTGATTGAGTATTTATATGAGAACCAGATTCCGTTTACCTTGATTGGACAACCTTATCAACATGAAAATAATATTGTTTATGTCGATAACGACAATCAACTACTTGGAAAACAAGCAACCGAATTTTTAATGATAGCGTAAAATATTTTGTGTAAATAGAAATTTTAGGTAGATAAAAAGAAACCTAAATAATTCATACTTTTTCTATTTACCTCTCAATTCCCTTATCTATCAATGGATAAGGGAATTTTCACTTTTCACCCATTTGGTGTACAAAAAGAGCACTCCTTATGTTATTGT
>NZ_JAFBFD010000060.1 GCF_016909125.1 Enterococcus lemanii
GATAAAAATTTCTGGAAAAAGGTCATCCTCTGCGCCAGCACTTGTTTTTTTAAAAAAATTTAGGATTTATCATTTTCAGATAATTCTGTTAATTATAAAATATTTTCTGTGCACCACTAGTGTTATTTTATAAAGAATTATGTGCCGAAAGAATTGGTAGAGGACTATAATCTGGATAATATTGACTTACTAGCAGGTGAGTATCCCGAAGACAATAGTAATGAACTATTAGTCCCTGATACTTATGTTCTTTTAACTCAAAACAGTGAGGATTTTGACTCAATGATTGGTACAACCATTTCTTTGAATGTGAGGGACTCAAATAATAACGACGTAAATCAGATTTATCTTGTATCGGGTGTTTATAATACAAATTATAAAAATTCGATTTCCATAGAATATCCAATTTACACGAGTTATTTTCCCAAAGATTACCTTGAGCATTATTTAACACAAGAATCTTATGATTTCTATATAGATAGACTAACAGTAACTCCAGCCACAAGAGATTTTAATCAAAATATTATCAAAGATTATGATTCCTATGTCAGAGCTGTTGGAACAGCTAATACAATGATGATTATCAAAGTAAATTCAGAAAAAAATCTTCCTGAGGTATCCAACAAACTTGAAAAAAAATATCCCTACTATCACCTAGTTTCTCAACGTGATTTAAAAACTGGAGATCTTTCGGCTATTTACTTCGATTTAGTCAAAATTTTAGTTATTGGTTCAATCGTTATTGCATTAGTTACAGGTATCCTCATTTCCTTTTTAAATAAAGGCTATATTAGTAATCGCAGTAAAGAACTAGCCATTTTGTATAGTTTAGGCTTCAGAAAAAGAGAGATTGCTTTTATTATCACTTTGGAAAATAGCATTTTGTATAGTCTTTATACTGTTGTTGCTTTTGTCCTTGCGTATTTAGCAAACAGAATCTATTTTAGTAGAACCGCAATGTTCCAACTATTTTTAACAATGTTTGAGCCATTCAATGTCCTCTCGATCCTATTGTTAATCTTGCTGATGTTAATTATATCAATACTTTGGGGCTTAAACGGTATCCAACAGTCCAACTTAAAAAAATATTTAAACGAATAACGTTTTGAATGTTAAAATGGGTTAGGTTAGTGGGGATAAAAACACATTGGATTGTTGATTCTGGGCGAGCATGATAACTGTATTAAAAGCTTGCAGTCCGTAATAAAGATAGTGGAAATAAAGAAGTTATATTTCATACCAAACCAATAACGATAGCTGTCGTAACTAGTGAAAAAGCTCCTAACCTATTGTTTGGCAGATAAAATTACCAAACAAACCGAAGCCCAAAAGATAAACGTACAACCAATACGGTAAATCAAGCATCGATATGAGCTTTACTAATTTATTTGTATAGATAATTGGTTGATGATTAAGTTATTTTAAGTGCTAGTAGGCATAATACCAATTAACCCAAGTTGCCCATCAATCAAGCGATTGACGGGCATTCTTTGTGATTTTCAATTGATTTATTTATTAGAGAAAAACGAAAGGCTGATTTGAAGCCTTTTTTGTTTCTCGTCATTTGTGAATGTTGGGAACGACCGGGTCATCGATTCGTTATTTTAACCAACCAGTTATTTCCAAAAGTGATACTACTTTTCCAAGCTGTGCTTTATTTCCTTTCCCTCACTTGATAACGAATTAATCGCATGCCGTTAAAAATCACGACTAAAATCGATGCTTCATGGACGAACATACCAGAAGCCATATAAATAAAACCGACAAACAGACCGGCAAATAAGAAAATAACGGTCGCTAAAGCAATAAAAATATTTTGATACATATTGCGCATCGTTTTTTTCGTTAATCCGTAAGCATGAACAAGTTCTTTAAAACTAGAGCGCATTAGTACAATATCAGATGTTTCAACTGCAACATCTGTACCAGATCCCATCGCAATCCCAATATCAGCTAAAGCTAGTGAAGGCGCGTCGTTAATGCCATCTCCAATAAAAGCCACTTTATGATTTGCTTGTTGCAACTTTTTCACCTCTGCGACTTTATCAGCGGGTAGTAATTCTGCATGGACTTCCTCAATGCCTAATTGCTTAGCGACTGCATGGGCTGTGATTGGATTATCTCCTGTTAACATCACAAAACGTTTCATCCCCATTTTACGCAATTGCGCGATCGCAGTTTTTGCTTCTGGTCGAATTTCATCGGCAACACCAAAAAGAAAGACTAACTTTGTCGGCGTGGCAACTAAAACGAGTGAGTTGCCTGCCTCTTTAATGGCTTTTATTTCTGCTTTTATGTCATCAGACCAACGCACATTGGCTTCTTCTAGTAGTCGTTCATTACCAATGTAAAGTATTTGTTCACCAATTTGCGCTTGAATCCCACGACCTTCTAAAACGTTCGTTTGCTCGACCACATGGTTCCCTGTTAATTGTTGCTCGTTTAAAAACGTAACTAAAGCTTTCGCTAACGGGTGATCCGATTCTTTTTCAATGGCCACCACAAAATCAAGTAGTTCACGGTCTTCTTCAATAAATGATACGTATTTTGTAACCGCGGTTTTCCCTTTTGTTAACGTACCGGTTTTATCAAAAACCATCGTATCGACTTGATTCATCCGATCAAAGACTTCCCCACCTTTTATTAGGACCCCATTTTTAGCCCCATTGCCAATGCCAGCAACGTTTGATACCGGTACGCCAATGACTAGTGCGCCTGGACACCCCAAAACCAATACTGTAATCGCTAAACGCACTTCTTTTGAAATGAAATATACGACGATTGCTAAAAGAATAACCGCCGGGGTGTAGTATTTCGAAAATTTATTAATAAATTTTTCTAGTGCCGGCTTACTGTCTTGCGCTTCTTCAACTAGTTCAATGATTTTTCCAAAAGTCGTTTCTTCGCCAACTTTTTGTGCTTCGACTTGGAAGGTTCCATTGGTTAAAATCGTTCCGGCAAAAACTTGCTCCCCTGTTTTTTTATGAACGGGAAAAGATTCCCCTGTAATACTGGCTTCATCCACAAACCCTTCACCAAATAAAATCACACCATCCACCGGAACTTGGGCGCCTGTTTTCACCAATAAGCGATCGCCTTCATCCACAAAATCAATGTCTACTTCTTCCACTTCATTTTCATCATTCAAAAGTAAGGCGGTTTGTGGGGCCATTTGCGTTAAGTCACGAACAGATTGACGTGTCTTCTCAATCGTTCGTCTTTCCAGATAGGCACCAAATAAAAATAAGAACGTCACAATGGCCGACTCATGGTATTCACCAATCAAAAAGGCGCCCACGACTGCAATTGAAACAAGCAATTCGATGCTAATCACTTTATTTTTCAACGCTTGATAGGCTTGATACAGAATCGGTGTCGCTCCTATCACCGAGGCAATAATCAACGTCCACACAGCCAACTTCTCAAAATGAAAGACGTATTCTGCCACCAGACCAATTGTAATAAAGCCGCCACTTAATAAAATCAACGTGTTTCGATATTTTTTTAACCAACTTTGTATTTTCATACTTCTCGCTCCTCTTCTCTTCTTTCTATCCTTAGTTTAAGGCATCGAATAGAAAAGAAAATTGATGGCCGTCAAAAATAGCCATGAAAAATTTTTTTCATGGCTTAAAATTAAGTTGGTCTTGCTAAGGTAAACAGCTCACCTAATTTACTATAATCATTTCCAGCTAAACGACTCACTGGTTTTAGCGAGTGCGGATTGATTTTACCATCTTCATAAACTTGCTCGTCAATGACATAATGTTGAATGGCTAAAATAAAAAAGTCAGCGGTAATTTGATTGTCTTTTTTTATAGGAACATGTTGATAAACTTGAACTTCAAAACGAATTTTCGCCTCATTTAAACTAGGGACTTGTACTTTTATTGACTCGTCTAACGTCAATGCAGCGACCGTTTGCTCACTAACATCTGGTGGCAAATTGGCGGCGGTTTGATTGGCAGCAAGGACATTTTCTTCATCTAAAATATGAATGACCGCTTCTTTTGTCCGTCGCAAATTCCGAGCGGTGTCTTTTTCAACACCTTCTTTTCGTTGGATACTTAAAGAAACAAACGCTGGCTCTGAGCTGACAATATTAAAAAAGCTAAATGGGGCAATATTGACGACCCCGGCTTCTGACTGAGTCACAACAAGCGCAACCGGGCGAGGAATGACTGAACCAATTAATAGTTTGTAATTTTCACGTGCGCTAAGTGCCTCGGGAGAGATTTGGTGCATCCTTTTTTCACTTCCTTAATTCGTTTTAAACGGTTTTACTTGGCTTTCAATGTACGTCCGATTTGGTTCAAGAAATGGTGGCAAGGCCAAAGACTCACCTAGTGTTTCATACGGTTCGTCAACGGTAAAGCCCGGTTCATCAGTCGCAAATTCCACTAAAATATGGCCAATTCGAACATAAAGCGATTTAAAATAAAAGCGTTCAACGAAACCTGAATTAGGGAAACCTTCCACATTTAATAACGTTTCCCAAACTTTTAAAGATTCAGCTTGGGCTAAACGAAAAGCAATATGGTGAACTTCGCCATAACCTTGCTGCCCGACTGCTTGTTTGGTATCTTTTATCAAAATTACTTGCGCGCCGTTCCCACCTTCGCCGACTTCAAGTAAAACGTGATCGCCTTCTTCGGCAACCACTTTAAATTGAAACACCTTTTCAAAAACGGCTAAAAAGTCAGCAAAATAGCTCACCGTGATTTCGACAGGGCCTAAACCGTAAATCGCATAGTCAACTGGCACGGGGCCCTTTTGCCAAGGCGTTCCCGGCGCCATTCCATGATTGTTTTCATCAGAAATGAGTTGATACGCTTGGTTATCAAAGTCCCAAAAGCGTAAAACTTTTTTGCCAAAAACTTCAGTGATGGCTTCATGTTTGATTTTAAATTCAGCAAAGCGAGTCAAATAATAATCCAGCGCGCGATCATTTGGGACACGAAAACTTGTCCGCGTCACGGAATTGGTTCCTTTGATCCCTTGTGGATTGCCTGGAAAATCAAAGAAAGTCATCGTTGTGCCAGGCGTCCCCTTGTCATCGGCATAATAAGTATGGTAAGTTTGAATATCATCTTGATTCACTGTTTTTTTAACTAAACGCATCCCTAGTATTTCGGTAAAAAAGCGATAGTTCTTTTCAACATCACTCGTCATAGCGGTTACGTGGTGCAGCCCAAGTGGGTAATCCGTTTGTTTCATAGTTGATCCTCTTTTCTAATTGACTTTCTTTAACAACTCTTTTAACGTTTGAATCTCTTCAACGGTCAATTGGTCAAAAATATGTTCAATCATTTGAGCATGGCAAGGAAAAACCCGCGCCATTAACTCTTTGCCTGACTCACTAATTTCGACATACGTCACACGCTTATCTTCTTGGCACAAAATCCGATTGACCAGACCTTTTTTTTCTAACTGATCAATCACATACGTCGTTGAACTACTGGCAATTAATATTTTATTTTTAATTCCTTGGGTTGTTTGACGCCCTTTATGAAATAACACTTCTAAGACCGAAAATTCGGTAACATTTAACCCATATTTTTTTATATCTTGGCGGGTGGCCGTTTCCACTGCGTTACTCGTTCTTAATATACCAATAAAGGCTTGTAAACTTAATTCTTGACGGGTCATGTCATTTCCTCCTTTATTTCGAATTCGAGATAATTGTATCAAAAAAAGCAACTTTCCACAACAAAAAAGCTTAGCAGAAGTCCTGTTTTCTTCTACTAAGCCTAAAAAAGTACAAATTAACTGGTGCGTTGATCTTTTAATTTCACGACTACCCGAAATTGTCGCTCTGGGTGACTTTCTTTATTGACATACTGGATACGTGCTTCTAAAATCGTTGCATGCCCAAAGTATAATAATTGATGTAAAAAAGTATTCTTGCTGCTAGGAACATAGCCAAGTTTATAATCTTGATAATAAATAACCACGGCATCTGGATCATGTGGGTTGTCTACTTCTGCAATTAGTTGTACGGGTTTGCCTAGTGTTAGTTCGTCAATCACTTCTAGTCCATCATAATAAGCAAAGCCGGCGACGTGAAAGTCAATGAGATGGCGACTTCTTTCAAAGCGATGTTTTTTAACGGATTCTAACCATTCTTCTTTAAATTCACTCAAGCTCAGTATCTCCTCTCCCGACCAACAACATAAAGAAAACGCTTTCTCTTTACAAGTTAATTATACCGAATAAATAAATAAAAGCTAGTCTTTTTATTTTTTTCCAAAATAAAAAACACAAAAAATCGACGAAAATCGATTTTTTGTGTTTCTCTTTATACGTTAGTCCCTAAACCTTTTTCTAACGCTTTTTCAACAATTTTATTGGCCACTACCACATCTAAAACAGCGGAACCAACCGATTTGAAGACCGTAATTTCTTTCGCTGATGTGCGACCAGTAATTGTTTCGTTCACTAACTGACCTAACTCACCGGTAAAATCATTTAGTGTTAATTCACCCGCATCTAAAGGAACCATCACATCGCCAGCTTCTTTTAAGACCCCGTCCATTGTATCAAAAATCGTCACATCGGCTTTTTGGAAAAGCTCTTTTGGCAACTCACACATTTCAGGTGTATACGAACCAACACCGTTGACATGCGCGCCTGGTTTTACCCATTCAGCAGAAAAAGTTGGTACTTTAGAGGTCGTAACCGTCGTAATAATGTCCGCACCTTCGACACAGGCTTGACTTGTTTTAGCTGGAATCATTTGACAGTTAAATTTTTCAGCCATTTCTTTGGCAAAAGCAACGGCACGATCATAATTAATATCAAAAATACGAACTTCTTCTAATTCACGTGCGGTTAACATCGCTTCTAATTGCGCACTAGCTTGACCACCCGTACCAATTAACGCACCAATTTTTGCATCTTTTCTCGCTAGTAATTCGGTTGCTGCTCCTTGGACCGCACCGGTTCGTAGTTGCGTTAAATACGTGCCATCAAGGCTAGCTTTGACGATACCAGTGAAAGGATCTAAGACAATCATCGTTGCCGGAACTGCTGGTAACCCTTTTTCAACATTCCCTGGATAAACGGAAACAATTTTCACACCTAATGCTGGTGTTTGTCCTTCCACATAAGCAGGCATATATAAACTTTGTCCTGCTTGGCTAGGAATATCAATATTGGTTCTAAGCGGTACACTGGCTTGCCCTTTTGAATAAAGAGCGAGGGCTTCCTTATCCGCATCGATTGCTTCTCGCATTGAAAAACTTTGCATAATTTCTGCTTGATTTAAAACTAACATTTTTTTCTCCAATCTCTATTTAATTGCCGCCAATTTTGTTTTTAATTGTGGCACTAACATGCTATACGCACTATAAAGTAAAACAAAAATCACTACCCATTTTAACATATAAACGTTCAATGACTTGACTAAGAATACTGCGGTTAAAACGCCTAAAACACCAAATGTCGCAGTAAACAATGTGATTTTACGACTATATTCGCCCCATTTGATGAATTGGACACTACCGATTGGCACAGAAAAAGTACAAGCACCCATCATAATTGGGAAAGCTGCTGCTGGATGCAAGCCTAATAAGTAAACCGTCACCATTGTTAAAGCGTAAGAACCAATCCCGATATTATTTAATGCTCCGTATAAGAATAAGAGCGCGCCTGCTAAGACAAGTTTCGCTCCATAAAGTTCCGTTGCTTCCCCATTGGACGGAATCCAGTTCATTTGACCGGCAAAAATTAAAAAGGCGGCCACTACTAATCCCACACCGACAAATAACTTGATCGAACGCTCAGGTAACTTCACTACAAAACGCGGACCAACATAAGCTCCAATCACTTGAGAAATAATACACACCGCTAAAGTTTTAACCCCAACTTCAATACTAGTAATATAAGAAAGAGCCATCACTGCCACTGGTACGACACATTGCGCATTTAACGTTCCTGGCAATTTCTTAATGCTAACCCAATCTAACTTAGGGTATAAAACCGAACTAATCGCAAAATCTGAAATACCAAATGTCGAGAAAAAGAAAATAATAAATGAGCTAAATGGCAAAGCTTTCGTACTCGCTTTTTCCTCTTTAAAACTATCTTTATGCTTGATTAAATCTTTCACAAATGTAAATATAAAATACCCATTGACCAAAACAATTAGTGCTAACAAAATATTCTTCATCTTTTCTTCCTCCACAGATTAATAAATTAATCGAATGTTTTTAAATTCTTTGCCGTATCTTTCTTCTAAACACTCCAGCATTTCTCGAATGATTTTAAGTGTATAGGCGTCATGCTTAATGTATTCCTTTGCTAAACTGACCATCGCATTGTTTTTAGTCCAAGTAATATCGACTTGGCGATTGTTCTCATCAATCGTTCCAAAAACGACCTCTGTTTCATCGGCGACAATATTGATCCAACGTGAACCAAAATCAGCTAGCTTTTCTGATTCAAAGCCATGAATATAATATTTTTCTAGCGGTAACTGATAATCATGTTTTTTACTAAATAAAATCACTACAAATTGTTCGAGTCTTTTTTCAGCTGCTTGTAATAAAGCAATGAATTCCTCGTTTAAATCTTCTTGCCACAATTGAATTAAAAGGCTATGTTGCGCTTTTTTTATAACGTAACTCGCTTTTTCGGTCATGTGCTGATAATTATCTAGTTTCCATAGCATTTCTTCTTCTGCTTCTTCTTTAATTAACCCTAAGTTGCTGGTTAAAAACGCTAAATCTTCTTGCACGTTCTTTTCCAAGCGTGCTAAAAATTCATTCGAAGAAATCGCATGATACAGTTTTGGTTCGGACTTGTTAATAACGATTAAATTTTTTTGTACGAGTTTTTCCAAGATATTATAAACTTTGGATCTCGCTACCCCTGATTGCTTGCTCACTTCGTAACCAGTCAAGGTCCCTTTTTCTAATAGAGTCGTATAAACTTTTGTTTCCATTTCAGAAAAACCATACTTATTCATGATTTGAATCACTTGTTCCATTGTTATTCCTCACTTTTTACAAATAGTAGCTACTACGGTAACTTCTATAATTCATTCTAAAATAAAAAGCAATAACAAATTATATTTTTCACAAGATTCTAATTTTACGTATAAAAAAACACACAAAAAAACGATGACCAAAAATAGTCACCGCTTTTTTTTTAATGAACAAATCGTGTGCTAGCCGTCGCTTGTTTGAAAACAAGTTCAGCACGTCACACAATTTGTTCAATACGAATATTTGATTGAATCGGCTAGCGAAAAAGCCGCTTGCTCGAGGGGTTCGCCAGTGGCTCGGAGCAGAACGCCTTTTTATCACACCTTTTCATTCTCGGGGAGAAAAAGGCTGCTCCTTCGGCAACTTCGATTCCCTCGTTCAAGCGAAAA
>NZ_JAFBFD010000061.1 GCF_016909125.1 Enterococcus lemanii
ATAAGTCATCCTTGATTCAGTATAAAGGACTTTTTTGCGTCTGAATAGTAATAATAGCAATTTTTAGTGTGAAAAAATCTTTGCACCACTAGTGAGTTTTTAAGTAGTTCTAAATAGGAGGAATGAAAGATGGACGGATTTGTACAATTTATGGAAGAAAAATTTGTTCCAGTTGCTTCAAAAATTGGGGCACAACGACATTTAGTCGCAATTCGTGATGCATTTATGGTAACCATGCCAATGATGATTTTAGGCGCCTTGGTAGTAATGATTAATAACTTACCACTACCCGTTTTTCAAAATGCAATGAATGCGATTTTTGGTGGCGAATCTTGGACAGGATTTGGCGGCGCGGTTTGGTCAGGAACATTTGCTATTTTGTCTGTTTTTATTGCTTTCTTGTTAGCTTATAACCTTGCACAAGGTTATGGTAAAGACGGTGTTGCGGCAGGGGCTGTTTCACTCGGTTCATTCTTTGCCTTAGGTGGCGCAACAGGCATGTCTAGTACAGGCTTATTTATTGCGATTATTGTTGGTATTATTTCAACGGAATTATTTATTCGATTAATTGGTAATGATAAATTAGTTATCAAAATGCCTGATGGCGTACCACCAGCAGTTGCACGTTCATTTGCAGCGCTACTTCCAGCGATGATTGTTATCAGTTTATTTGGCTTAGTAGCAGCAATCTTTGCCGCTTTTGGTGTGACGGATATTGTAGGCGCGTTTTATCTAGCTGTTCAAGAACCTTTCATGGGGATGGCAAGCACGTATCCTTCAGCATTATTAATTGCTTTTATTACACCGTTCTTATGGTTCTTTGGTTTACATGGAGCAAATATGATTGATCCATTTATGCAAACAATTAATGCACCAGCTATTGAAGCAAACGTGACCGCAATTGCTGCAGGTAAAGCAGCTCCTTATATTGTTAATAAACCTTTTATAGATAGTTTTGTTAACTTAGGTGGAACGGGTGCAACATTTGGTTTAATTATTGCGATCTACTTAGTTGGTCGTAAAAATAAAGCTTACAACGTAGTCAATAACTTAAGTGCAGCACCAGGTTTATTCAATATTAACGAACCAATGTTATTTGGTTTGCCAATTGTCTTAAACCCAATTATGTTTATTCCATTTATCTTAACGCCAATGGTTTTAGTAACGATTGCTTATTGGTCAACGAAGCTAGGAATCGTGCCACCAGCAACCTTTATGCCTCCTTGGGTAACACCACCAATCTTAGGCGGATTTTTAGCAACACAAAGTATTTCAGGTGCAATTTTAGCAGCAGTGAACTTAGTCGTTTCTGTTCTAATTTACTTACCATTTGTTAGAATTGGAGTTTTACAAGAGTTAAAACGCGAACAAAATGCTTAGGTATTTTGAGCAAAGCCTTGGCTAATCCTGAGGCTTTGTTTTTTTTCGTGAAAATTTAAAGTTAGGAGTGAAAGGGATGCCTGAAATTAAAAAAATGAATCAAGAAGAATATGAGCAAATGTTTCAATTGGCGCAATATGCCTTTCAACTAGATACAAGTGGTGCTTATCAAGAACGTTTTAATTACTTAGCCCAACATTCTGTTAATTACGGCTCTTTTGAAGGTGATCACTTAGCTAGCCAAGTGATAGCGACTCCATTTAAAGTTAATTTTTTTAATCAAGTTCATTCGATGATGGGAATTGGTTTTGTTTCTTCGGATCCATCTTTTCGTGGTGGTGGCAGAATCGATGAAATTATGCGACAAATTTTACGTGATTGTTATGAGCAAAATATTTTATTTTCTTATCTAGCGCCTTTTTCTTACCCATTTTATCGTCGTTACGGTTATGAACTCCTTTTTGAACGAATTTCTTATCGATTACCAAGTAAAGAGTGGGAGATTGGACCAAAAACTAAAGGTGAAATTAGGAAAAAAACGTGGATTCAAGCAAAAGAAGAGCTGAAACAAATTTATCAAAAAGTGATGCAAAAAAAACCAGGTGCACTTGTGCGAGAGGAATGGTGGTACGATTATAAGTTTGATTTGCACCGTTCAAATTATTTTGCCATTTATTATGATGATAAACAACAAGCACAAGGGTACTTGGTTTATCAAATAAAGGCTGGGGTTTTTACCTGTGTTGAATGGCTTTATCAAACGTTAGATGCTTATCATGGTTTAAATCGCTATATTGCCTCTCATATTGATTCTGTTAGTGAATTTTACTATGAGCAAGCATTTAACGGAAAGACGCCATTTGCATGGACGCAAGTTCCCATTCAAAAGGCTCAAATTCGACCGGAAATGATGGCGAGAATTGTTGATTTTGAAGCCTTTTTAAATGTTTTTCCATTTGAGCGTCTTACGGAATCTTTTGCAATTGAAATGACAGAAGATATCTATGCTCCTTGGAATCAAGGGATTTATGAAATTGTACGAGAAGACAATAGAAATATTAAAATTCAAAAAGTTTTAAAAACTTCTTTGCCGCGCTTAACGGGTACGATTCAAGCCTACACACAATTATTTTTA
This sequence comes from Enterococcus lemanii, assembly GCF_016909125.1. Taxonomy (GTDB): domain Bacteria; phylum Bacillota; class Bacilli; order Lactobacillales; family Enterococcaceae; genus Enterococcus_I; species Enterococcus_I lemanii. Next base: position 2,516 of record NZ_JAFBFD010000061.1, read on the forward strand.
GGTTATCAATCATTTGATTACTTGCTATTTTTAAATAAAATCCAAGCAGAAATAGAGTTAAAGTCGATCCTGGATTCGATATTCCCGCAAGAAGCGCCTCTTTTAGAAGATTATTTTTAAAAACAATCTTGCACTCTGTTTATTTTCTCGTTAAAATAAACAGAGTGTTTGGTCCTCTTAGTAAAATGGATATTACAAAATCCTCCTAAGATTTAGTTGTAGGTTCGATTCCTACAGAGGACGTTTTAATAAAATAAAAAAATTGAAGAATAATCGTTGTAAAAGAAATTTTGACGGGTAGAGAAATGATTGCTCGATTATTAAAAAATAAAAAAATATTTTAATAATCTTTAGAAAAAGCCTGTTTTCTTTCCTGTGTTTGTGCTATAATTGTTTTTGTAGTTATTGTCATGGTAAATTATGGTAGTTTGTTTCATCTTAAAACATCTTCCAAATTTTCACCTTAACAACGAATTGCAAAATATGTGTGTGGAACACAAGGAGGATTTTTTAACATGGAAACAGGTACAGTAAAATGGTTTAACTCAGACAAAGGTTTTGGATTTATCACTGCAGAAGACGGAAAAGACGTTTTCGTTCACTTCTCAGCAATCCAAGGCGAAGGTTTCAAAACTTTAGAAGAAGGTCAAGCAGTGACTTTCGATGTTGAAGAAGGTCAACGTGGCCCTCAAGCAACAAACGTTCACAAAGCTTAATTAAATTTAAATTAGCCAAAAGATGAAGTGAAAGCTTCATCTTTTTTTTATGCAAAAATTGAGAAAATACCAGAAACGCTCAAAAAATAGGTAAAATATAGTATAATACCAAGAGTGAAGAGGGTGAGAAAATGAATCCAACTTTTGCTGTTGTGGATATCGAGACAACAGGTACCAATCCTAAAACGGATCGTATTATTCAAATAGGTTGTATTTTAATTGAAAATAATCAAATTGTTGGCCGCTACGCAACAGATGTAAATCCAGGTCAACCAATACCGAAACAGATTATAAATTTAACGAAAATTTCGCCTTATCAAGTGAAAAAAGCACCATATTTTGAAGATATTGCGTGGACAATTTATCACTTGTTAAGCGAGACAACTTTTGTTGCACATAATATTCATTTTGACTACCAATTTTTAAATGAAGAATTCATTCGTTGTGGTTTACCACCCCTCGAAATACCTGGAGTAGATACGGTAGAGTTAGCACAGATTTTTTTACCAACCGAAACGAGCTACCGTTTAAATGACTTAGCAGAGCGTTTTGGTTTTGAACATGAAAATCCCCACCAAGCATTAAGTGATGCGGAAGTAACCGCAAATCTATTACTTTATATAAAAGAAACAGCCCAACAACTTCCTTTAATTACAATGGAAAAGTTGCTTGAATTAAGCGGAGCCACTAGCTATCAAACAGGACAATTTATTGCGTATCTTCTTGAAATGATGAGAAAAAATCCGCAAGTACTGGTGGATGATTTACAAATTGTTCATGGAATCGCCTTAAGAAAAAAAGAAAATAAATTATTTGAAACGCCTCTTTTTACCAATCATTATCCTAAAACAAAAAAAGAAAAACAGTCTTTTTTTTATACGAAAATGGAATATCGAAAGTCACAGCAACGTTTGATGAATTTAGTTTATCAACACTTTACTGAAGGAACTGAAAAAAACTTATTTATTGAGGCTTCAACAGGAATGGGAAAAACAATTGGTTATCTTTTTCCATTAAGTTTTATAGCGACACCGCAAAATCCGGTGATTGTTAGTACGGCTTCCATTTTGTTACAACAACAGTTAATGGAGGAAGATTTACCCAAGTTAAATGCGATCTTACCTTGCCCATTACAAGGGATAATTATAAAAGGAAAACACCACTATATTGATTTACAACGATTCAAAGTCACATTAGATAAACCGTTGCGTCAAAAGCAATACACGCTTTATCAAATGCGTATTTTAGTTTGGTTAACACAAACACAGACGGGGGATCTAGGTGAATTAAATATTTTACAAGCAGGTCATTTGCTTTTTGATGAAATCCGTCATCGTGGTGTTGAATTTTTACTTGTAAATCAACCTTTTTATGAAGAGGATTTTTTACGCTATTTATATAAAAAAATGAACCAAAGTAATTTGTTAGTCGTAAATCATGCCTTTTTAGCACAAGAAACGCAAAGAACTCAACCGCTTTTACCTGCTAGTGATTATTTAATTATTGATGAGGCACATCATTTGCCTGAAATTGTTGAAAAAGTTAGCAATCAATTTGTCGATACAGAGAAGTTTCAACGTTTGATAAAAAGCTATCAAGATGAAGGACAACTATTTAATCAAATTGAAAACCTCTTCGCCAATCATATTGAAGCGAACCATCTCTTTGATTTATACCAAGAAGAATTGATAGAAATTTATACATTACAAGAAGAAATTATTGCTGCTAAATTTAAAGAACAACCGGTCAAAGTGACTCATATTCTTCAACACGAGCAGTGGCTTGCATCTAAGGATGTTCACAAATTAGAGAAAAAACTTTTTTTATACTATGATGAAGCTTTGTTTTTACAAGAACGGTTACTAGCACTTAGTCTAAACCTTCAAGAACAATGGCTTGAACGTGATAAAATTATTTTTGGGAAATTAGTTTCTTTATTTTCTGAGATGACACTTCAGGCTCAAATGATGAAAAAATGGTTTTATGCTTGGGAAAGTCAATATGTACATAAAATTTATCTGTATGCAAGTCAAAACACTGCTCGTTTAGAGTTAATTGACTTAGCAGCAACTTTGCTACCTCAAACGAGCTGGTACCCGCGTTATAAAAAGATTGTTTATTTAGGCGGTACTTTAACAGTACCAAGGCAGCCGCACTATTTTGCACAACGCTTAGGAATAACGGCGCAAAAAGTACGTACTTTCCCTTCTGAATTTGATTATCAATTACAAGCCAAGTTTTATGTGGTTGACGAGGAAGTAGCGTTAAAAGATTTAGATTATGAAAGCTATGTAACCTATTTAACACGATCAATTACCACACTTTTGAAAAAAAATGAGCAATCAGCGTTAGTCTTATTTACATCTCATGAGGTATTACAGGATGTTTATGCACGGATGCATCTTCATTTTTTAGAAAACGGACGTGAAATATTGGCCCAAGGAATTGGTGGTAGTCGAGAACGGCTTTTAAGGCGTTTTAAACACTCAAAAGGCTCAATTTTATTTGGGGCAGATAGTTTTTGGGAAGGCGTCGATTTACCGGGGGGTTCTTTAGAATTAATAATTGTCACCCGACTACCGTTTGAACATCCGAGCCGTAAAATGATTGAGGCAAAAACGCGCTATTTTTCAGAACAACGTTTAAATTACTTTAAACAAGAAGCATTGCCCAAAGTATCGCTTAAACTTCGACAAGGGCTAGGTCGTTTAATCCGTTCAAGAGAAGATCAAGGTGTATTTATTTTACTTGATTCACGGATATTGGATGCCTCTTATGGTAAACAATTACAGCAAGCACTGCCCAAAAGTTTACCAATTGAACGCGTATCGTTAAGCGAAGCCCGTGATGCAACTTGTAAATTTTTAAATTCAAAAGAAAATAATGAAAAAACATTTAAAAAACAATGAGATTTTTGTTACAATAGGTGTTATAAAAGGAGCAAGCGATTTGGAAAGTAAACAGACAAAAGAGCAAAAAAAAGTCCTTGCTTTGTTTATGGGGATAGTCCTTTTACTATTAATTATATTTTTTTCAACTATTTTTTATATTCGTGCCTCCAGACCGATGCGGCAAGCGAAAGCAGAAGCCATTCAATTGGCACAACAACACGTTGCTTTAAAAAGGGTCGATCATTTTTATTGGTACACGCGTGAGGAAACATTTTTCTCTTTAATCGGAGAGGATGAAGACGGAAAAGAAAAAATTATTATTATTCCTAAATCAGGAGAAAAAATGACTATTTTAGATCAAAGTGACGGACTAGATGAGACAGAGGTGCGCGCCATTATCAACAACGCGTTTTCAAATGAAAAAATAAAGAAAATTACCTTAGGGATGTTTGAAGGTCAAGTTGTTTGGGAGGTAATGACAAAAACTTCGAATAATTTGCATTATTACTTGCTTGATTTTAAAGATGGGACGCTACTTAAAAGTATCCAATCTGAGTAAATAAAAATAATAAGGAGGCTATACATAATGAAATTATCAAAACGTGTTCGTAATTTAGAACCTTCTGTTACTTTAGCCACAGCGGCTAGAGCGAAAGAATTAAAGGCACAAGGTTTAGACATATTAAGCGCCACTTTAGGTGAGCCAGACTTTGTAACACCAAAAAACATTCAACAAGCGGCTATTCAAGCAATTGAATCTGGAAAAGCTAGTTTTTATACAGCAAGTGCAGGGATTCCTGAGCTTCGTCAAGCAGTAGTTGATTATTTTAAAAGGAATTATGGTTTGACTTATAACGTATCACAAACCATTGTTACAGACGGAGCAAAATTTGCACTGTATGCTTTATTTCAATCCATACTTGATGAAGAGGATGAAGTCATTATACCAGTTCCTTATTGGGTGAGTTATGCAGAACAAGTTCGTTTAGCAGATGGTGTACCTGTTTTCGTCGATGGCGCAGAAACAAATCAATTTAAAGTAACCACTGAACAACTTGAACAAGCACGTACAAGTAAGACCAAAGCATTCATGCTAACAAGCCCATCAAATCCAACAGGGATGATTTATACAAAAGAAGAGTTACTGGCAATTGGCGAATGGGCAGTCGAACATGATATTTTAATTGTAGCAGACGACATTTATGGTGCACTTGTCTATAATGGCGCCGAATTTACACCAATTGCGACTTTGTCAGAGGCTATTTGTAACCAGACGATTGTCATTAATGGTGTATCAAAAACATATTCAATGACCGGCTGGCGAATTGGTTTTGCAGTTGGTAACCAAGAAATTATTACGGCAATGATTAATATTGCTTCACAAGCAACGAGTAACCCTTCAGCAGTTAGTCAATATGCTGCTTTAGAAGCGTTGAATGGTCCACAAGATTCTATTGAAACGATGCGATTGGCCTTTGAAGAGCGTTTAAACCGTCTCTATCCACTTGTTTTAGAAATTCCAGGAGTGAAATGTGCGAAACCTCAAGGTGCCTTTTACTTATTCCCGAATGTGAAAGAAACAATGGATTTATGTGGTTATACTGACGTCACAGCATTTACTGAGGCTCTTTTAAATGAAGCGCACGTAGCTTTAGTGACAGGTGCTGGATTTGGTTCTCCTGAAAATATTCGAATCAGTTATGCAACAGATTGGGATACCCTAGAAGAAGTGGTTAAAAGAATAAAAGCTTTTGTTGAAAAAAAGCGTCAAAAGTAATACACTCTTAAAGGATGTTTAAAAAATAGAATGGAGAGACACAAGTGAAACAAATTCAAATTATCGATGCAAAAAATCACGTGGGCGAAACAGTTAAAATTGGCGCTTGGGTAGCAAATAAGCGTTCAAGTGGCAAAATTGCTTTCTTGCAATTAAGAGATGGAACAGCATACTTTCAAGGGATTGTTGTAAAAAATGAAGTTGGTGAAGAAATTTTCCAAATTGCGAAAAATTTACACCAAGAAACATCAATCATGGTGACTGGTGAAATCAGAGAAGATGATCGTTCAAAATTTGGTTATGAAATTGGCATTCAAGGAATTGAAGTTATTGGCGAAAGTCATGAGTATCCAATTACACCAAAAGAACATGGGACGGAATTTTTGATGGATCATCGTCATTTATGGTTACGTTCTTCAAGACAACACGCGATTATGCAAATCCGTAATGAAATCATTCGTGCAACCTATCAATTTTTCAATGAGCGCCATTTTGTAAAAATTGATCCACCAATCTTAACTGGTTCTGCTCCAGAAGGCACGACCGATTTATTTGAAACAGATTATTTTGATCAAAAAGCCTATCTGTCCCAATCAGGACAACTTTATATGGAAGCAGCAGCGATGGCTTTTGGTAAAGTTTTTTCTTTTGGACCAACATTCCGAGCTGAAAAGTCTAAAACTCGTCGACACTTAATTGAATTTTGGATGATGGAACCTGAAATGGCTTTTACGACACAAGAAGAAAGTTTAGTTGTTCAAGAAGAATATGTTTCTTTCTTAGTTCAAGGGGTGCTTGATAACTGTGTACAGGCTTTAGATGTGTTAGGCCGCGATCGAGCGATTTTAGAAAAATATACACAACTACCATTTCCAAGAATTTCTTATGATGAAGCGGTGAAGATGTTAAATGATAATGGATTTGATGATATTACTTGGGGCGATGATTTTGGTTCACCTCATGAAACATTTATTGCGAATTCATTTGATCGCCCTGTCTTCATCTTGAATTATCCAAAAGCGATTAAACCATTTTATATGAAACCACATCCAACACGCGAAGATATTGTCATTTGTGCAGATATGATTGCACCAGAAGGTTACGGTGAAATCATTGGTGGCTCTGAACGTGTGACGGATTATGATTTCTTATTAGAAAAAATTCGTGAATTTGGTTTAAGTGAAGAAGAATACTCTTGGTATTTAGATTTACGTCGCTATGGTTCAGTACCTCATTCTGGCTTCGGCTTAGGATTAGAAAGAACCGTTACTTGGCTAGCAGGAATTGAACATGTTCGTGAAGCAAGTCCATTCCCACGTTTGTTAAATCGTTTATATCCATAAATAAAAAAGTGGCTCTTTGTCAAATAGTGTTGTTTAGCAATATCCGTATAATTAAGAAGGACTCAGGTTCTTCTTTTTTTGTTATTTAATTTTGGCTTTTTAAA
>NZ_JAFBFD010000062.1 GCF_016909125.1 Enterococcus lemanii
CTTTTTTCAGATATTTATTTATTATCAAGAACAGTTGTTTCCTGTTTCGAAATTCGTCGGTTTTAGAAAATTTAGCATTTGTTCAGTAGACATTAATTATAAAATATTTTCTGTGCACCACTAGTGATTGGTAGTATAACAAAAAAAGAGGTTTCCGACACAAAAAAAGATAAAGGCAAAGACAAATTCATAATTGGCTTCACCTTTATCTTTTTAATATTTACGAAATCGCTCATACCTTGCTTCTAACAAATCTGGTAATTCTTTGCGAGAAAGTTCTTTTAGCTTATGGATTAGATCTGATTTTAAACGTTTAATTAAAGCCGCTTGCGTTAATGGTTCCCCGCGAAACGTTTCAGGAATCACTCGTTCAATGACGCCTAACTCTTTTAATTCATGCGCAGTAATCTTCATTAATTCTGCTGCTTCAGGCGCACGTGAGCCATCTTTCCAAAGAATTGATGCAAAACCTTCAGGAGATAAGATTGCATAGATTGCGTTTTCCAACATCCAAACTTCATCACCTAAAGCTAGTGCCAACGCACCACCACTACCGCCTTCTCCAATGATGATCGCGATAATCGGTACTTTTAAATCAGACATCTCAAGTAAATTTTTAGCGATCGCTTCTCCTTCGCCGCGCTCTTCTGCCCCAATTCCACAAAAAGCACCCGCTGTATTAATAAAAGTAATCACTGGTCGTTTAAATTTCTCAGCTTGTTTCATTAGACGGAGCGCTTTACGATAACCTTCAGGATGCGGCGAACCAAAATTACGCTTTAAGTTTTCGGTTAAATCGCGGCCTTTTTGGATACCAATAACGGTTACTGGTTTTCCTTCTAATAAAGCTACCCCACCGACAACTGCTTCATCATCAGAAAACAGACGGTCGCCGTGAAACTCTTGATAGTTCTCAAAGATGCTTTCGAAGTAATCAAGTGCGGTTAAACGATCTTTTGAGCGTGCTAATTGAACAATCTCATGTGCCGTTCTAGTCATAATCAGCCCACCCTTTCATCGTATGCATTTGAACTAAATCATAAATGCGATCCCGTAATTCAATACGTGACACAATTTGATCGACAAAGCCGTGTTCTAAAAGAAATTCAGCTTTTTGAAAATCTTCGGGCAACTCTTGTTTAATTGTTTGTTCGATTACCCGGCGACCGGCAAAACCAATCAGTGCTTGGGGTTCGGCTAAAATCAAGTCACCTTCCATCGCAAAGCTTGCCGTCACGCCGCCCGTTGTCGGATCTGTTAATACCGTTAAGTAAAATAATCCTGCGTTATGATGGCGTTTAACCGCTGCTGAAATTTTGGCCATTTGCATTAATGACAAGATTCCTTCTTGCATGCGTGCACCACCAGAAGCGGTAAACAAGACAACTGGCAATTTTTGCTCAATTGCTTTCTCAAATAAGCGAGTAATCTTCTCACCAACTACCGTTCCCATACTTCCCATAATAAAGTGAGAATCCATCACGCCAATCGCAACGGGTAATCCTTTAATTTGAGCAACCCCTGTTAGAACCGCTTCATGTAAGCCCGTTGCTTCTTGGGTTTGTTCAATTTTTTCTAAATAGTTTGGGAAATTCAACGGGTCTTTGGTCACAATCTCTTCATCCCACGGAGTAAATGTTTGTTCATCTACCGTTAATGATAAGCGTTCTTTTGCTGTAATTCGAAAATTGTAACCACAATTGGGGCATACTTTTTCAACACCGATTTCTTTTGTATAAAGGGTATGCTTACAACTTGGACATTTTGCCCACATATCGTCTGGGACAAAAGGTTCGTTACCAGGCTTCGTCGTGGTTCGATTAGGGCTAATTCGAATGTATTTCTTTTTCTTTTTAAATAAAGCCATAACGAAATCTCCTTTTAATTTTCAGCCTTCCAGTTTGGTAAAAATTCTTCTTGTAAAAAGGCCGTTGTATAATCACCGGCCATGACATTTGGATGGTGAATCAAATCCATTTGAAAGTCTACGTTTGTAATAACGCCGTCGGTTACAAACTCCCACAACGCACGATGCATCTTATTTAATGCCTCTTCGCGCGTATCACCATGAACAATGACTTTTGCAATCATTGAATCATAATAGGGGGGGATCGTGTAGCCTGAATACATCGCACTATCCACTCTCAGTCCCATTCCCCCACTCGGTAAAAACAAATTACGAATCTTGCCTGGCGAAGGAGCAAAATTATAAGCTGGATTTTCTGCGTTGATTCGACACTCAATCGCATGTCCTTGAAGCTTGATATCTTCTTGTTTTAAACTTAATGGATAACCACTCGCAATTTCTAATTGCTTTTTAACCAAATCCACTCCCGTTACCATCTCGGTAATCGGATGTTCCACTTGGATTCGTGTATTCATTTCCATAAAGTAAAACTCTCCGGCTTCATCCATTAAAAATTCAATTGTGCCGGCGTTACGGTAAGCAACCGCTTTGGCTGCGCGTACACCTGCGTCACCGATTGCTTGACGTTTTTCTGGCGTAATGACAACTGACGGAGATTCCTCTAAAACTTTTTGGTTGTTTCGTTGTAATGAACAATCTCTTTCGCCTAAATGAATCACATGACCAAAATGATCGCCTAAGATTTGAACTTCAATGTGACGAGCTGGATAAATAATTTTTTCAATATACATATCGTCGTTACCAAAAGCCGCTTTTGCCTCTTGCTGAGCAGATGAAAAATGTTGGGGTAACTCTTCTTTTGTTAAAACTTTACGAATTCCTTTACCACCACCACCTGCGGCCGCTTTAAGCATCACTGGGTAACCAATTTCATCGGCAATCGCCAATGCTTCGTCAACCGTTGAAAGTGCCCCATCACTACCAGGAATTACCGGAACACCTGCTTCAATCATTAATTTTCGAGCATTGATCTTATTCCCCATTGCATCGATTGTTTCACTTTTAGGTCCGATAAAGGTAATATTACATTCCTCACACATCGAAGCAAAACGACTATTTTCTGATAAAAAACCAAATCCAGGGTGAATTGCTTCGGCTTTTGTCACAACGGCGGCACTTAAAATTTGTTGCACATTTAAATAGGAATCTGATGCACGCGCTGGACCTATACAAATCGCTTCGTCTGCCAATTCTGTATGTAACGCTTCTTTATCGGCTTCTGAATAAACAGCGACCGTTTGAATGCCTAATTCCCGACAAGCACGAATAATTCGAACCGCGATCTCTCCACGGTTTGCAATTAAAATTTTTGAAAACATAATTCACCTATCCAATCATGAAGGTTAATTCGGCTTCTGCCACTTTCTTTCCATCGACGCGAGCAATCCCTTTGCCGATACCAGCCGATGACTTCACTTTTATAATTTCTACTTCTAAAATCAAGGTATCTCCTGGTGTTACTTTTTGGCGAAATTTTGCTTTATCAATCCCACCAAAATAAGCTGTTTTTCCACGAAATTGCTCAAGTGACAGTAATGCAACGGCACCTGCTTGAGCCATCGCTTCAACAATTAAAACACCTGGCATAACCGGTTCGTGTGGGAAGTGACCTTGGAAAAACGGTTCGTTAATCGTAACGTTTTTCTTAGCAATCACTTTTTCACCATCAATCAACTCTTCTACGCGATCGATTAAAAGCATTGGGTAACGATGGGGAATAATTTCTTTAATTTGTTGGATATTTAATTGAGTCATTTTCTTATCCTTCCTTTACACGGAATAATGGTTGGTTGAATTCTACGATGGCTTCATTTTCAACTAAAACAGCCACCACTTCACCCGTTACATCACTTGTAATTTCGTTCATTACTTTCATTGCTTCAACAATACAAACGACTTCACCTTTGGTCACATGGTCGCCAACTTCTTTAAAATTAGGTTTGTCTGGCGCCGGCTTCAAATAAGCCACTCCAACTAACGGCGAAACAATCTCTTTTCCACTAACAACCGCTTCTTTAGTCGCTTCAACCAGCGCTACTTCAGAAGTCGTCACCGTTTGTGCTTCTGCTTGAACAGCGACAGGTACAACCGGTGTTGCTACTGTTGCTGGAGGATTATTCGTTATAGGATTTTTTGAAACCGTATTTTTATTTAAATAAAGTTCTAAATGACCATCTTTTAAGTGAAATTCAGTTAAAGTTGATTGATCAAAAATCGTTAATAATTCGATAACTTCTTTTTGTTCCATTCCTGATTAAGCCTCCCAACGTTTCATTAAGATTACGGCATTATGGCCACCAAAGCCTAATGAATTACTCATCGCGTACGTTAAGTTTGCCTCAACTGAATCGTTCACCACGACATTGATATCAATTGCTGGATCTTTTTCAGTTACGTTAATGGTTGGTGGTACAAATTGATGCTCTAAAGCTAACAAGGTGGCAATTGCTTCCACTCCGCCAGCTGCCCCAAGTAAGTGTCCCGTCATTGATTTTGTACTACTTACATAAGCATCTTTATAAGAATCGCCTAAACCATATTGAATCGACGTTGCTTCGGCACTATCGTTTGCAGGAGTACTTGTCCCATGCGCATTAATATAGCCGACTTGACTTGGTTCAATCCCAGCTTCATTCATCGCCAATTTCATTGCTTTACCTGCACCAGATCCATCTGGGTTTGGTGCAGTCATATGATAAGCATCACAGTTGGCTCCATAACCGACTACTTCACCTAAAATATTTGCTCCACGCGCCTGTGCATGTTCTAAAGATTCTAGAATAAAGACACCTGCTCCTTCGCCCATGACAAAACCACTTCGATTTTTATCAAATGGCGTTGAAGCTTTATTTGGATCTGTTTCCGTTGTTAAGGCGGTTAAGGCTGCAAAACCAGCAATTCCAATTTCACAAATCGTTGCTTCTGAACCGCCAGCAATCATGACATCAGTGTAGCCATGCTTAATGTTCCGGAATGCTTCGCCAATTGAATGCGTGCCTGAAGCACAAGCGGTTACTGTTGTGGTACAAATTCCTTTGGCACCAACACGTAAGGCAATATTACCCGCAACCATATTTACAATCGACATTGGTACAAACATCGGTGAAACGCGTTGTGGCCCTTTTTCATTCATACGTGTTACTTGATCTTGGATTGTTGGCAAGCCACCAATTCCAGAACCAACCATTACACCAAAACGATCCGCATCTATTTTTTCAACGTCTAGTTGCGCCATTTCCATCGCATCGAGTGCCGCGTGAATCCCAAAAATCGAAAACATATCCATTCGTTTCGTATCTTTTTTCTTGAAATATTTTTCTAATGGAAATTCTTTCACTTCACCGGCAACAGAGATTCCTGTATTTGAAGCGTCAAATTTTGTAATTGGACCGATTCCATTTTTTCCATTTTTTAAACTAGATAAAAATTCTTCTGGTGTGTTTCCAATTGGAGAAACAACCCCATAACCTGTTACTACTACTCGATTCATTGAATTTCCTCCTCTAACCATGCATCACTAGGCCGCCATCAACATTGATAACTTGACCAGTAATATAAGAATTTTTGGCTAAGAAAATAGCCGTTTGAGCAACGTCATCGACTTGACCAAATCGTTGCATCGGAATATTTTGTGTTACTTGCTCTTTTATTTTATCTGATAGAACATCTGTCATGTCCGTTTGGATAAAACCTGGTGCGATTGCGTTACAAGTGATTCCGCGAGGAGCGACTTCACGTGCCACCGACTTGGTGAAGCCAACAACGCCTGCTTTACTTGCTGCATAGTTTGCTTGACCGACGTTTCCAATCAATCCTGAAACGCTTGATAAATTAATAATCGCGCCTTCTCTTTGCTTTAACATTTTCTTTAAAACATGTTGCGTCATATTAAAGGTACCAACCAAGTTAATTTTTAAGACTTTATCAAAATCATCTGCTGTCATACGTAACATTAACTTATCGTTTGTAATTCCAGCATTATTGATTAAAATCCCAACTGGACCAAGATTTTCTTCTGTTTCCTTAATCATTTTGCTTGCTTGATCAAAATCTGAAATATCACCAGAAACACCGATACATTTCACACCGTAACTTTCAATTTCTTGAATCAATTCAGCTGCGATTTCACTTCGACCGTTTAAGACGATATTTGCACCTTCTTTAGCAAATGCTTTGGCAATCTCTAAGCCGATTCCACGTGTACTCCCTGTAACGAAAGCAACTTTTCCTTGTAATTCCATGTTAACCTCCTATGGTCAATGCAGCAATTGTCTCTGCAAGCGTTTGGCTGTCTTCTATTCTTGTAACTTTTAACGTCTTATCGATTTTTTTAATAAACCCTGTTAAAACTTTCCCAGGACCAATTTCAACAATTTGCTCAATTCCTAGTTCTTTCAAAGTTGCGATACTTTCATAAAAACGAACCGGCGACATCACTTGTTTTTCTAATAAAGTTTTGATATCTGCTTGAGGCATTATCTGAGTAGTCGTATTACTAATTACTGGTATAGCCATCTCTGAAAAAACCGTTGTTTCAAGTACATCATGTAACTTATCGGCTGCGGGCTTTAGTAATGCCGTATGAAATGGACCACTTACATTTAGCGGAATCATTCTTTTCACACCAGCAGCGCTTAAGTATTCAAGCGCTTGGTCAACGGCAGCCACTTCACCACCGATCACGATTTGTTGAGGAGTATTATAGTTCGCTGGGGAAACAATACCAATTGTACTCGCCTTTTGACAAGCTTCTTCAATCGTTTCAATTGGTGTATTCAACACAGCCACCATTTTGCCAATACCTTGCGGGGCCGCCTCACTCATTAAAGCACCTCGCTTAGCCACTAGTCCAACGGCTGTTTTAAAATCAAGAGCGCCACTTGCAACGAGTGCGGAATACTCACCTAAACTTAAACCCGCAACAGCTTCTGCCTGATAGCCCTTTTCTTGTAATAGGCGCCAAAAAGCAACACTCACCGTTAAAATCGCCGGTTGCGTAAATTTTGTTTGATTCAATCGGTCGTTTTCAGTGAAACACAATTCAGCCATGTCATAACCTAAGACTTCACTTGCTTCAGTAAAGGTCTGTTGAACAATGGCTTCTTGATTATAAAGCTCTTGTCCCATCCCGACATATTGCGCACCTTGACCGCTAAATAAGAAAGCTGTTTTCATGTATTTCTCCTTTATGTTAAAAAGACTTCGTTCATTCATTTTGGGGAAAATAGTTTCGATTTTTCCTAATTATTTTAGGATGCAAGATATAAGGAAAGGCTAGGCTTTTGGCCCAGCCTTTTTTTAAAATTAAGCTTGTTGTTGTTCTACGTATTTCACTAAGTCAGCAACTGTTTTGATGCCGTCTTCTGTTTCAATTTTCACGTCAAATTCATCTTCAATTTCATTGATGATTTGGAATAAATCTAAGCTATCTGCTTCTAAGTCTTCTTGGATATCAGTTGTTAATTTGATTTCCTCTACGTCTTTACCTAATTCTTCTGCAATAATTTCTTGAATTTTTTCGAATACCATTTAATATTTCCTCCAATATAATATAAATTATTTTTTTAATTTTATGTCTACAGTCTTTATAAAGTAATTAACACGGATGCCCATGTTAATCCCCCACCAAAGCCTGAAAGAACCACTTTTTGATTGTGACCTAAAATGATTGTCCCTTCTTGCACCGCTTCGTCAAGTAAAATTGGAATCGTTGCAGCCGAGGTATTCCCATATTTATCCACATTTTGTAAAAATTTTGCCCGATCAACTTGAAGTTTTCGTGCAATTTTATCTAGTAAGCGAGAATTGGCTTGATGCAATAAGAAATAATCAACACTTTCTTTTTGCTCCTCAATTAATTCTGCTATACTTTTTGCAACATCGCGTGTTGCAAAATCAAAAATATCGCGCCCAACCATTGATAAACACGCACTTTTTGGTGTATCTGATTGTCCAAACGGATTGTTATGAGAATTAACATAACCAGACGTTAATGACATCCCTCTTGTGCCATCCGCATGTAAACTCTCTTTTAATAGATGCTGTTGCGCATCGGCTTCAAGTAAAACCCCGCCTGCACCATCGCCAAAGAGCACCGCCGTCGAACGGTCTTGCCAATCTAAAATCTTTGAAATAACTTCTCCACCAATAACAATTCCTTTTTTTGAACCTGTTCGAATCAGTTTTTCACCCATTGATAGAGCATAAACAAAACCTGCGCAGGCTGCTCCTAAATCAAAAGCTAAGGCATTATTGGCACCAATTGCTCCTTGTACAAGACAGGCGACTGAAGGTGAATTATAATCCGGGGACATCGTTGCAACAATTACAAAATCAATTTCAGAAGCCTCTATTTGGCTTTTAGTCAACAATTGTTGCGCGACTTGAATGCACAAATCAGAAGTGTTTTCTTCTTTTGCAATGTGGCGTGTTTTAATCCCTGTTCGAGAATAAATCCATTCATCGCTTGTGTCCATAACCTCGGCCAATTGGTGGTTTGAGATTATTTGTTGCGGAAGATAACTCGCCGTTGCTGTAATTTTTCCAAATTTCATATCCATCTACACTCACTTATATTCTTGTAAAAAAAGATGAAGATTTTCTAGCGCTTTTAACAATGCGGTTGCTTCTTCTTTTCCCATATCCACCAATACTGCTTCAATCATTTGGCGATGAAAGTTTTGATGAACACGGTACAATAACTTTCCTTTTTTTGTCAAACCTAATTTGACGACACGTCGATCATCTTCGCTTCGAATTCGCTCAACGTAATTTTTTTTAACTAGTCGGTTAATCGCCGTTGTCAATGTCCCCACTGTGATTGAAAGCTCTTTTGCTACTTCAGAAGTGGTTTTTTTACGGTACATACCAACTGCTTCAATTGTATGCATTTCAGTAATCGATAAATCATTAAATTGAGACTTCTTTAATTCTGATTCTTCGATGACCAAAATATCATTGAACAAATTTCATAATTATTAGACTCTTCAAACCTTTGATAGAACAGTCTTTCAAAAAGACACAAAAAAGGAACCTCCCCATATGGTACAAT
>NZ_JAFBFD010000063.1 GCF_016909125.1 Enterococcus lemanii
AAGTGCACCGGTCAAATAAGAGAAGAGGATTTCGGCACGAGAATCTAGCGGAAATAATGGTAAAATATTTTTACCGCAAAACTATTGACACTTACGGAAATTACTATTTTAGTGTATTTTTTGCAAAAGCATGTTAAACTGTGAAAGCCAAAAAATACTGTTAAACAAGCAAAAAAAACAAAATGACGTACTTGTTTAATTAAAGGATGTAAAAAATGAGTCAAAATAAATTTTCAGAATATCAATTAGAAGAATCAATCGTTCGCGCCTTATCGGTATTAAAGTATACTGAGCCGACTTTTGTACAAAAAGAAGTCTTGCCTCTATTGCTAAATAAAAAAGACGTGGTGGTTAAATCACAAACAGGTAGTGGTAAGACGGCAGCGTTTGGTATTCCGCTTTGTCAATTGGTTGATTGGGAAGAGCGTGCTCCCCAAGCTTTGATCTTAACACCGACACGCGAATTGGCGACACAAATTAAAGAAGAGTTATTTAACATTGGTCGCTACAAACGCTTAAAAGTTGAAGCTTTATTTGGAAAAAGTTCTTATCAATCACAAGTCAAAAATTTAAAACAACGTACGCATATAGTGGTGGCAACGCCTGGTCGTTTGCTTGATCATATCGAGCGAGGAACGATTGATTTAAGCCAAATAAAAACAGTCATTATTGATGAAGCCGATGAAATGTTTGCGATGGGCTTTGTCGATCAAGTCGAAGATGTTTTGTATGAATTACCCGAACCGCGCACAACGGCTCTTTTTTCGGCAACGATGCCAACTGTGGTTAAAGAATTGATCGAAAGTTTCTTGCGTAAACCACAATTTGTGGAGATACCTGATACCGATCAGTCGAAAAAACGTATTCGTCAACAATTTATCCAAGTGAGCGAAGAAGAAAAACTTGGTGTATTAAAAGATTTGTTGATTGTTACTAATCCCGACAGCAGCATTTTATTTTGTAATACAAAAATCATGGTCGAACGCCTGATGAAAGAGCTTGATCGCGCCGGCATTCAAGTCGATCTGTTACATGGTGGAATGGAACAAAAAGACCGTAGCCAAGTGATTCTTGATTTTAAACGGGGCTATTTCCGCCATTTAGTGGCAACCGATGTAGCAGCTCGTGGCATTGACGTTGCGGACATTGCTCTTGTGGTAAATTACGATATTCCAAATAAGGCTGAAACCTATGTGCATCGGATTGGCCGAACAGCCCGCTATGAGAAAAAAGGCACGGCGATCTCATTTGTGAGTCCTTATGACCAAGACGCTTTTGAAGAAATTGCGACATTGCAAGCAGAAGTACTCGAAGAAATTCCTCGCCCAAGTCGTGCGACCGTTGAAAAATATCGTTTAGACTTTGAGCAAAAACAACAACGCAACTTAAAGATCCGCAAAGAAATGGGCCTAGAATTTAAAGAAGAAATCATGAAAATTCATATCAATGCCGGGAAGAAAACCAAAATGCGTGCCGGCGATGTCGTCGGCGCTTTGTGTAGCATCGAAGGGATAACTGGCGATGATATTGGTGTAATCCATTTAATGGATGTTTCCACTTTTGTCGAAATCCTAAATGGTAAAGGCGAACAAGCTTTGCGTGCCTTGCAACAAATGCCAATTAAAGGACGCAAGCGAAAAGTGAGTCGTTCAAATGAGACAGAATATGAAAGAGATTTGAGAAATGGGTATTAGTTTAGCAATCCGTATTTATTTTTTTTGAAAAAAACTTGTAAACTCTCTACAAAAATGTTACACTATCCAAGTAGTCTTTCTTATATGTAATTCAGATTTGTTTATTGCGAAAAAATTAGTCATTAACACTTCTATTTCACACTTGAGTAGGTATTGCAAAAAAAATAAACACACTTGATGTGTAATATGGAGGTAACGTTCATGAATAACGGTACAGTAAAATGGTTTAATGCAGATAAAGGATTTGGATTTATCACAGGAGAAGATGGAAAAGATGTTTTTGCACACTTTTCAGCAATCCAAGGCGAAGGTTTCAAAACATTAGAAGAAGGCCAAGCAGTTTCTTTTGACGTTGAAGAAGGCCAACGTGGTTTACAAGCAGTAAACATCGTTAAAGCTTAATTAAATCAAACTTTTCAAAAGTCTTACAAGAAGTCATTTCTTGTGAGGCTTTTTTTGTACAAAATTTTTCTTTACTTGTAATTGGAATTGAAAAGGAAATTATTCCGTAGAACGAATAGCAATTATTGGATTTGACGATGTTTATTTTTCAGAATAGGTAGATCCAGGATTGACAACGATTCGATTAAATCCAAGTCAAAAAGGCAAAATTGCTTTTGAAGGGCGAATGAATATCTGTCAAAATCAATCAACAGCCGAGCAATTCAAATTGTTAGAAGGGGAATTGGTTATTCGTGAGTCTGTAGCAAATAAGAAGAGAAGTTGAAGTATTGAAAGATTTGAAGATAGAGAGGAGGGCGCATTGTTAATCTATTTTTTAGCGATTAAAGGTGAATAGTTCAACAAGAACTGAAATTTTCTGTTGAACTATTTTTTTAGTGTTTTTACAATGTCTAGATCAAGTAGCTAATATGAGGCTAGTAAATGTGTGGTATCGCTTTTTTTTAAAAACTTACCCATATCATTATTGCTTTAAAAGAATTTTTGATACAATTAAAGCAAGTAATAACGTTTGCTTTTTTATAAATGTAAGCGTTTTAAAATAGTGGGAGGAGTAAGAAAATGACAAAGGTTTTTGAAAAAATTCCAAATGATTTTTTTAAAATTTTAACTTCGAAACATAAAGAATTGTTTTTAACTGCTATTTTTCATTTGGATGATCTTTTACAAGGCCATATTTATTTTTCACGAGAAAACGCCATCAATAGTTTACAGAACCATTTTCTATATTTAGGAATCTCAATTGAAGGTTTAGATTATGAAGATGAATATATCGAGGAGATAAAAAATAACCGTGAATTAGCACAAAGTATTTTGAGACAACTTCAAAAAAGAGGTTGGATTCAAATTAATCTAGAAGAAGGTTTTACTGAGCAAATCTTTTTGCCAAGTTATGCGAATCGTTTCGTTCAACTTTTAAAGGAAATCGATTTAAATGAAGGGCAAAGCTATGAAAGTTATGTTTTTTCTACTTATTCGGCTTTAAAAACAGGTTTGGAAAATAAAGCGAATTTATTAAATGGCTTGATGGGAGCTTGGAATGCAACGAAAGGATTGCAAAGGGCGATTCAAAGTGCTTATTTTGAATTAACGAAAGCATACAGCAAAGTGATTGATGAAGTATCAATTAATGAAATGCTGATTCAACATTTTGTGAACTATAAAGAAGAAATCATTGATCAAGTCTTATATCCACTTAAAACGCGCGATTCATTGCCGCGTTTTAAAAATACAATTCTCGATTTATTAGATCAATACTATCAAGAAGAAAACTTTGATCATTTACTGAATCAAAATCAACAAAAGCATCAAACAATCGAAGAATCTCAGTTGCAAATTTTTGGCTATTTAAATCATTTGAATCATTTTTATCAACAAGTAAGTGAGCAGATGGATAAAATTGATCAAAAGCGAGTGGATTATACTGAAAAATCAATCGGTAAAATTCAATATCGTTTAAGGTCAGATTATCAACTAAAAGACAAGATTGATCGTTTGATTTCGATGATAAAATTGCAGGAAAAAGAATCGGTCTATCAATTTTTTAATGCCATTGAAACTAAAACAATAGATACAGAAAGTTTATATAAACCACGAAAAAAGAAACTAGATTTGACTCAAGCAACTCGTCGACCAGTTGTTCGAGAAAGCGAGGGTGTCGAAAATTTTCTTGCGCAACGTGAGACTTTAAAAATGCTAGTTAATCCGAAGTATTCATCAAGAAAAGTTGATCAGTTTATTTTAGGATTACTAAAGGAGAAAGCTGAAATATCAACAATGGATTATGCGATTGAATCATACGACGCATTTATACTGACTATTATGGGAGCCATTCGTGGATATGAAGAAAATAAATCTGGTTACACGGTTATTTTTTATCCAGAAATGATTCGAAATGGTTATTATGGTTTGCCTAAAATGGTTTTTAAAAAGGAGCGAAAGAAAAAATGAAAGGAAACTTCTGTGAGGAATTTGATTTTTTGAATGAGGAAAAAAAACAATACTTTAAAAGCTGTGTCGCAAAATTACTTAATCAAACTTATCTGAATCATTTGAAGACAGATGGAGTAAGTTTTAATGAAGATTATTTATTTGTCGTAGAAAATTTTTCGCTTTTTCAAGCGTATTTTACTTTTGGTGGCTATGAATTGACACACCATCAAGAAATCAATGTTTTGTCATTACAAAATTCCTTTTCTTTTGCGAAAAGAAAATTTGATAAAGAGAGTACGCTTTATCTTTTAGGTCTACGTTTGTTATTTGATGAAAAAATAAAAGAAAGTGTTGGAAGTAGTGCTGTAACGGTGAGGATTTCTGAATGGATTGATAAATTAATTGACTATGGGATAAAAGATCGTAAGCCGAATTTCCAAAGTATGAGTAAAATTTTAAGAAATTTTGCTTCGCTTGGGATCATTGGAAAAAATAAAGGGAAATGGGAGGATTTAGAAACGCTTTTTATCATTTATCCGGCTATTTTATTATTGCTTCCATTAGAAAATTTAGAAAGTGCATTAGCATCTATCGAACAGGAGGAAAAGGCAAATGATTCAACTGAAACGGCTATTGATGATTCATTGGCAATCTTATAATTTTCAAGTTGTTGATTTTTCACAAGTGACTTTGCTTACTGGTCAAACGGGTGTGGGGAAATCAACCATTATTGATGCTTTAAATGTAGTCTTGCTGGGAGAAAAACAAAAACATATTTTTAATAAAGCAGCAAATGAGAATTCGGCACGAACTTTTGAAAGTTACCTTTATGGAAAATTTGGGGATGATGGTGGAGAAGGTTTTTTATATTTACGAAAAGACAATTTTACCAGTTATGTTGTTGCCGAATTTTATAATAAAGATGAAGCGAAATATTTTTGTTGTGGGTTTGTGGCAGATTGCTATAAGGATTTGGGCACACCTAATTTTCAATGGTTTACGTTACCAAGCCGTCTGCCTACGAATTATTTTATTGATCAACAGACGAGTACACCTTATTCTGTCAGCGAATTGATCTACCAAAATCAAGGGAAAGAAAAGGAGGACTGGTTTCAATTTTGGTCAACCGACAAAGATTACCGCAAAATGATTGCGGGGTTATTTGGTCAAGTTCGGGATGACTATCGTCGACTGTTAAAGCAGTCGGTTAGTTTTACACCAGTAAAGGATATCAAAGCTTTTTTAACAGATTTTGTTAGTGAGACGCAAAGTCTTATTCCGGTTGAAACAATGCAAAGGAGTATTTACAACTATAAAGCATTAGAACTTGAAAGTGAAAAAATGCAACAAAAAATACAACAGTTAGAAATATTATTAAAAGAAATCGACCGCTTAAATAAAAACAATCAAACCAAACAAAGGCAAATTACTTTTATTGAAAAAGCGAAACTAGATTGGCTCGTGTATCAAGAAAAAACTTTAAAAGAATCGATTCAAAAGAATAAGGCACAAAAGGATGCGTTAGAAGTTGAGTTGACTCAATTAAACGAGAAAAATCAATTTTTGAAGAAAGAAAAGGAAAACATTCAACGCGAGAAGGAGCAATTAGCGGTTTTACAAGACCAAGCGTATTTACAAGGGAAAATGAAAGACGAGAAAAACCAACTCGAGAGAATCACAAAAGAAACGACTTATGCAGAGGCAACCGTTCGAGATTTAAAAAATTGGGTGGGTCAACTGGATTTAACTCAGCGGAAGTTTATTCACGTTCCTGATCAAGCTTTAATAGAAGACTTTGCCGCAGTCAATGAACAAATCAATCGAATTTACGATGAAATAAGCCACGAAAAACAGACACTCGAAAGGGAGAAGCTAGCGGTAGAAGAAGCGTTACGACTCTCTTTAGAAAATCAAAAAGCATTGTCAGATGGGAAAAAAATTGTCGGGCCTACTTTTGAAAAGTTTAAAAAGGACTTACTTTTATACTTGCAACAAATTGACTCGACGGCGTCTGTTGATTATGTTGCAGATTTACTTGAAATAAAACCTGGCGAAGAAGCGTGGCAAGAAGCCATCGAAGCTTACTTAGGGAATCAACGTTTCTATTTAGTTGTTGAACCAAGATTTTATATGAAAGCTTTGAAATATTACCAGAAAGTGCAGCAAAAGCAAGAAGTAGCGAATATCGGGATTATCCATATAGATCAATTAAAAAAAGAAAAATTTACCGTTCATTCAAGTTCGCTGTCCACAAAATTAGTCGTTCAAAATCCAATTCTCCAACCGTATATTGATTATTTGCTAGGGAGAGTAGTCGCTTGTGAAACGTTAGAAAAATTGGCGCATTATCAGACAGCCATTACTAAAGAGGCATTTTTATATAAAGGTTTTGTGACACGAAAACTAGCGATTAAAAATTTACGCTTAGCGGTTGGACGTCAAGCGCTCGAAAAACAAAGACTTGAAATGATGAAGTTAATTCAGCAGCAACAAGCTCAGATTGCTCAACTAGAAAATGAGATTGGGCAACGGCAATTTTTGCTAAAATACGAGAAAAAAGATAAAAAGACGGAGCAAATTGTTCAAGAATATGTGGATCAATCAAAACAAAAACAGCAACAAGCGATTGTAGAACGATTAATTGAACAGTTAAATAAACTTGATAAGAGCAAGTTAATCGCGCTCGAAATAAAAATTAAAGAGTTAGAAGACGCCCTTGAAGCTGTTCATAATAGAGTAGGGGAAATAACCAATGCCAAAGAAGAGCTAAAACAAGAAATTCAAATAGAGGAGAGCAACAAATTACCGAAAAAAATAAAGGAGATTTTAGAACAAGAAAAGGAATATCAAAAACAAACAATTGATTTTCACGAAAAGAAAAACTTTGAAACTGAATACGATGAAGCAAGACAAGCCTATCGAAAAGACGATTACAAAATATTTATTTCTAATTTCGAAAATAGTTTAAAGCGAACTGAAAATATGATAGAAACTAGTAAAGCAGATATTATTACCTTTGTATCTAATTATAATCAAAAGTTTAGTGAGTCATTACCAGTTCGCGTGGATCAAGCCTTTGTCTATCGCGAAGTATATGAGAAATATTGTGAGAGCGATTTACCCGAATTTACGGTACAAATTCGAGATGCAAAGAAAAAAGCGATGCAAGAATTTCGCTATGATTTTTTAGGAAAGTTGAAAAGTAATATTGAAAACTTAAAGCGTCAAGTAGCAGAAATTAATGATGCTTTAAAGAAACAGAAATTTGGAGAAGATATTTAATGTCTACTGAATAAATTAAAAACGTTGAAACGACGCCATTTGCCTCCGATATTTGGTATAATTAATGCAAGACTTTTAACGGTAGAACACG
>NZ_JAFBFD010000064.1 GCF_016909125.1 Enterococcus lemanii
ATTTTACCAATTTGGAGAAGTTTATGCTATTTTTATTGTCCGGAACTCAGTTATATCAGGGGTTTAGCCGGGTTTTGGATGTTTCAAGTTTTAGTGAATTACTTTTCCCAGCAAGTGGCTTACCTAAGACAGCGCTAACTTCAACAGACTGGTGGGCTAATGATTATCGTTATCCAGAAAAAGGTGCATATGCTTGGATCAATGCGAATTATGAAGTGGTCCATGTCAATTTGACAAAAGAATACGTTGTTTTTCGGCCATTGCTAAAATCCACTTGGGTATTTGAGAAATAACCGTTATCATATTACGAATTAAGAAAGATTGACAAAGCCAGAGATTGTTTTATAATTTAATTGAACTCTGTGAAATAAAGTGATGACAAAAAATAAGGAGGAATTATTAATGGCAAAAAAAACAATTATGCTTGTTTGTTCAGCAGGAATGAGTACAAGCTTATTAGTTACAAAGATGCAAAAAGCAGCAGAAGTACAAGGGATTGATTCAGATATCTTTGCGGTGTCTGCTTCAGAAGCGGATCATTATTTAGCTAGTAAAGATGTGAACGTTTTACTTTTAGGTCCACAAGTCCGTTTCATGAAAAATGATTTTGAAAAACGCTTGGAGCCAAAAGGAATTCCATTAGAAGTTATTAATATGGCGGATTATGGCATGATGAATGGCGAGAAGGTTTTACAACAAGCTTTAAAATTAATTGGTGAATAAGAATTTGATTATTTAAAAGACGTCCTTTTTTTAAAGGGCGTCTTTTTTTAAAAAAGAAAAAGAAAGACTAAGCTTTTAAATGAAAATATGGTAAGATAGATGAAATTGATTCTCATAGGGGGTAAAATGATGAGTTTTAAAGAATTAAGCAAAAAGATTGATTTTGACCGTATTAAGGCAATTTCTAAATTAAGCGAAGCAGAAGCGACCTATAAAGCAAACCGTGATGCCGAGTTAAAAGCAATTATTGAAGGGAAAGACTCGCGTTTTTTATTAGTTATCGGTCCTTGTTCAGCAGATAATGAAGAAGCGATTATTGAGTATGCTAAGCGACTAGCAACGCTCCAAGAACAAGTGAAAGATAAAATTTTCATCGTTATGCGTGTCTATACAAATAAACCACGAACAAATGGAGATGGTTACAAAGGGATGATGCACCAGCAAGATGCTTCACCAACTGGCGAAATTAATTTGGTTCGCGGGATGGTGGCAGTTCGCAAAATGCATAAACGCGTGTTAGTTGAAACAGGGTTAACAACGGCTGATGAGATGCTTTATCCAGATAATTTACAATTTGTTGATGATTTAGTTAGTTACCATGCAGTAGGTGCTCGGTCCGTTGAAAATCAACAGCATCGTTTTGTTGCAAGTGGAATTGATCACCCAACCGGATTGAAAAACCCGACAAGCGGTAATATAAAAGTGATGTTTAACGCCGTATATGCAGCCCAACAAAAACAAGAACTAATGTATAATGGTGTCGAAGTTGAAACAAGTTCAAATCCACTAGCCCATGTTATTTTGCGTGGTGGCTTAACGGAGTCTGGGGAAGTTGTACCAAATTATCACTATGAAGATTTGGTTAAAGTTGTCACCGCTTATCAAGCGAGCAAGTTGAAAAATCCATTTATCATGGTCGATACAAACCATGATAATTCAGGAAAGAAATATAATGACCAAATTCGAATCGTTCAAGAAGTTTTGACTAGTCGTTCTTGGAATGAAGAATTACACCAACATGTCCGTGGTTTTATGATCGAAAGTTACTTAGAAGACGGTCGTCAAGAACCAGGAGGCGAAGTTTTTGGCCAGTCCATTACTGATCCATGTCTAGGTTGGGAAAAAACAAAAGAACTCGTTGAGTATATTGCAAATCATATTTAATCATTTAAAAGAGCAAGCGTGTTAAAAAACGTTTGCTCTTTTTGCGTATTTCTTTTATAGGAGGTGAAATGATGCAAGAACTTCTTGGTCGACAGATAGTGATGGGGCAAAAAGATTGGGAAAATTGTAATAAAGATTGCTTTAGCGGGCGACCAGCTATCATTGTTAAAGAAAGAATTTTTTGTCAACGTTGTGGTAGTTCCCAGTCAATCAGTGAAACGAAGCTACCAACAGGGGAACATTATTGTCCAGTTTGCATAAAATATGGAAAAATAAAAAGCAGTGACTATTTAGTAACAAGCAATCCTAAGGTGGAAAGTCCACAAACTCGAAAGATTCATTTTAATTGGCAGGGGAAATTAACGATTGGTCAATCTCGAGTTGCCAATCGCCTGTTAGTAAATTTTGAAGAAAACCGTCATTCGCTTGTTTGGGCGGTTACTGGTTCAGGTAAAACCGAAATGATTTTTTTTGTAATTAAAAAGTGCCTAGAAAAGGGTGGACGCGTCTGTTTAACTAGCCCACGGATTGATGTTTGTCGTGAATTGTATCCTCGATTAGTTGAAGTTTTTAAAGATGAAAACATTTTACTGCTTTATGGGGAATCAGAAGAAAAGTATCGCTACAGTGCATTAACGATTTGTACGACCCATCAATTACTTCATTTTTATCAAGCGTTTGATTTAGTGATTGTTGACGAAATTGATGCATTTCCATATGAAGGTGATGCGGTCTTAAGATTTGCGTTAATGCAATCTTTAAAAAGTATAGGTCGGTTGTTATATCTAACGGCTACTCCACCAAATCATTTGCTAAAAGAGATAACCGGAGAATTTTCAATCGAAAAATTACCGCTTCGATTTCACCAAAGACCATTAATTGTGCCAGAAAAAATTTGGTATGAAAATTGGTCAAGTTGTTATAAAAACAAACATAAGATGAAAAAATTGTTGCATTATTTAAAGGAGCTCCTCGTCAATAATCATGTATTGCTATTTTGTCCTAGTATTGCTTATTTAAAAAAACTTTATACAAAGTTAGCCCCTTTTTTCTTACAAGGAGAATTGACTTTTGTTTTTAGTGAAGACGAAGAAAGAAAAGAAAAAGTTGAGAAGATGCGCCAACAAAAATATCGGATTTTACTAACGACAACGATTTTGGAACGAGGAGTAACTTTTGAGAATGTTTCAGTAATTGTTATGGGGGCAAACCATTCGGTCTATACAAAGTCTTCTCTTGTTCAAATCGCCGGAAGGGTCGATCGCAAAGGGGAATTTAAGAGTGGCCGGGTTATCTTTTTTTATAATCAAAATACAAAAGCAATCCGACAAGCATGTCAAGAAATAAAAGGAATGAATCAATTAGCGAAAGAGTGGTTGAAAAATGAAATGTCTATGGTGCCAAAATCAAGTAACGCGTAATTTGCTAATGCAAGAAATCTTATTTCCTTGGTTGATAACGGAATCACTTTGCTCTACCTGTCGAAATTTATTTGAAAAAACGCCAGCCGATGTTTGTCCCCATTGTTGTAAGGTTGGGCAAGCAACGATTTGTGAAGAATGCTTGGTTTGGCAGGAGAAATACCCCGATTTAACGATTAATCACCACAGTTTTTTTTTATACAATGAGGCGTTCAGTCAATGGATTTATCAATATAAGTTTTTAGGCGACTACCGCTTGCGTCAAACGTTTCGACTAGAATTGAAAAAGTATTTTAAGCACAAGCCTGATGTGATTATTTGTCCAATCCCCTTATCTGTCGAGCGTTACGCTGAAAGAGGCTTTAACCAAACGCAAGCGATGTTAGAGGCAGCTAATATTACGTACACCTCTTTACTAAAGAAAAAAAGCGATACCCTCCCCCAAGCACAAAAAAATAGGCAACAACGACTTTCAACAACCCAACCATTTGAAGCGACTCAAGCATGTTTAGAGATTAAAGCAAAAAAAATTATCCTATTCGATGATGTGTATACCACAGGGCGGACTTTGTTGCATGCAATGGACGTGTTAAATGCTTATCATCCAAGTCAAATTTCAACAGTTTCCTTAGCGCGTTAAAAAAATTAAAAATAAACGAAAAATGATAACGATTTCTTTTGCATTTCTCATGAAGTTCGATATAATAGAAGTAAGAAGAAAGCAAAGAGTGGTCCTTTACTTTCTTTAATTGGTAGATGAAAGGGGCAATTGTTATGTTTAAATACAATGTACGTGGAGAAAATATCGAAGTCACAGAAGCAATTCGTAATTATGTTGAGAAGAAAGTAGGTAAATTAGAACGTTATTTTAATGATGTTCCCAACGCAACTGCTCATATCAACTTGAAAGTTTATTCTGAAAGAACAGCGAAAGTGGAAGTGACAATCCCGCTACCTTATCTAGTATTGCGAGCTGAAGAAACTTCACCAGATTTATACGCAAGTGTTGATTTGGTTGTTGATAAATTAGAACGACAAATTCGCAAATTTAAAACAAAAATCAACCGTAAAGCAAGAGAGACAGCCATTCCGGATGTAAATGCTGGTCTTATCTTCGCAACTGACGGGGCAGAAGAAGAAAATAATTCTGAATTAGAAATTGTTCGTACAAAACGTTTATCTCTAAAACCAATGGATAGCGAAGAAGCTGTTCTTCAAATGAATATGTTAGGTCATAACTTCTTTATTTTTGAAGATGCTGAAACGAACGGTACGAGCATTGTTTATCGTCGAAAAGATGGTAAATTTGGCTTAATTGAAACAGACTAAAACAAACAAAAAAAGATGGTCGTCCATTGGGTGACCATCTTTTTTTGTTTGTTTTGCCTACAAATAGTTTTTTAGCGAGTATTTGGTTGGAATATTGTCCGATTGATTATGTAGAAAATGTAGCATTCATTTAGAACTAATGATAAAATAGACTGAGGACTTTTAGCACCTTAAAAAGGGATTGATCTGAAATAAAAGGAGATTTATATAAGAATGGCGAATTTTTTTAAAACCTTAATTGAAAATGATAAAAAAGAATTAAAGCGGTTAGATCAAATGGCCACTAAAATTGATGCGTTAGCTGATCAAATGGCTGCTTTAACCGATGATGAATTGAAAGCAAAAACAGAGGAATTTCGCTCACGTTATCAAAACGGCGAAACACTCGATCAATTATTAACAGAAGCTTTTGCGGTTGTGCGAGAAGCCGCCAAACGCGTCTTGGGACTATATCCTTACCATGTACAATTAATGGGGGGGATTGTTTTACATGACGGTAACATTCCTGAAATGAGAACAGGGGAAGGGAAAACGTTAACCGCTACAATGCCGGTATACTTAAATGCGATTACGGGTTTAGGTGTTCACGTTGTAACAGTCAACGAATACTTGGCAACCCGTGACTCAACCGAAATGGGCGAGTTATATAATTTCTTAGGTTTATCAGTAGGATTAAATATCAACTCAAAATCTTCGGAAGAAAAAAGAGCAGCTTATGCTTGTGATATTACATATAGTACAAACAATGAATTAGGCTTTGACTATTTAAGAGATAATATGGTTGTCTATCGTAATCAAATGGTGCAACGACCATTGAATTATGCCATCGTCGATGAAGTGGATTCAATTTTAATTGATGAGGCAAGAACCCCACTAATTATCTCGGGACAAGCAGAAAAATCGACTGCTTTGTATACGCGGGCTGATAACTTTGTTAAGCGTTTAACGGAAGAAGTGGATTATAAAATTGATATTCAATCTAAAACAATTACTTTGACTGAAGCTGGGATTGAAAAAGCAGAAGAAACTTTTGCTTTAGAAAACCTTTATGATATCGAGAATACGGCTTTAACGCATCATTTAGATCAATCTCTAAGAGCAAATTATATTATGCTTCGTGATATTGATTATGTGATTCAAGAAGGAAAAGTATTGATTGTTGACCAATTTACTGGACGGATTATGGATGGACGTCGCTATTCTGATGGCCTACACCAAGCAATTGAAGCAAAAGAAAATGTTGAGATTGAAGACGAAACAAAAACAATGGCTACGATTACTTTCCAAAACTTCTTTAGAATGTATAAAAAACTGGCCGGAATGACAGGTACAGCTAAAACAGAAGAAGAAGAGTTTCGTGAAATTTATAATATCCAAGTTATTCAAATTCCAACAAACCGCCCAATCGTAAGGGATGACCGTGCTGATTTACTTTATCCAACATTAGAAAGTAAATTTAAAGCGGTCGTACAAGATATTAAAGAACGTTACCGTAAAGGACAACCGGTCTTAGTCGGAACGGTTGCCGTTGAAACGTCCGAATACTTATCGGAATTATTAAATCAAGCAAAAATTCCTCATGAAGTCTTAAACGCAAAGAACCACTTTAAAGAAGCTGAAATTATTTTAAATGCTGGTCAAAGAGGAGCAATTACCATCGCAACGAACATGGCTGGACGAGGAACCGACATTAAGTTAGGTTTAGGCGTAGCAGAGTTAGGTGGTTTGGCGGTTGTCGGGACAGAAAGACACGAATCACGTCGTATCGATAATCAGTTGCGTGGTCGTTCTGGACGTCAAGGAGACCCGGGTGTTTCACAATTCTACTTATCTTTAGAAGACGATTTAATGAAACGTTTTGGTTCAGAAAGAATCAAAGCTTTTCTAGATCGCATGAATATCGATGAAGAAGATGCAGTCATTCAAAGTAAAATGTTAACAAAACAAGTCGAATCTGCTCAAAAACGAGTGGAGGGAAATAACTACGATACTCGTAAAAATGTTTTACAATATGATGATGTGATGCGTGAACAACGGGAAGTTATTTATGGCCAAAGACAACAAGTGATTATGGAGGAAAATTCACTCTCTGATCAATTGATGGGAATGGTCAAACGGGCCATTGCTCGTTCGGTTGATGGGCACGTTCAAACAGAAGAAGGCCAATTAAACTACGAAGGTATTTTAGATTTTGCAGGTAGCGTGCTCGTTCATGAAGATACAATTTCATTAGACGACCTTAATGGCAAAGATCGTACACAAGTAAAAGATTACCTATTCCAAAGAGCGCAAGAAAAATTTGATGAAAAAGTTGCACAATTAAATAGTCCAGAACAATTACTTGAATTTGAGAAAGTCGTTATTTTACGTGTAGTAGATTCAAAATGGACCGATCATATCGATGCAATGGACCAACTTCGTCAATCAATTGGCTTAAGAGCATATGGTCAAAATAATCCACTCGTTGAATATCAAACAGAAGGTTTCCAAATGTTTGAAACGATGGTTGGAGCAATTGAATATGAAGTGACTCGTCTCTTTATGAAAGCTGAAATCCGCCAAAATATTCAACGAGAGCAAACGACTGAAGCACCGACGAATGTTCAAAACCATGAGCAACAAAGTACTTCAAGAGAATTTGATAAGATTGGGCGAAATGACTTGTGCCCTTGTGGTAGCGGTAAAAAATTCAAAAATTGTCATGGAAGAAAACAAATCGTATAAAAAGAGTAATCTAGGAAACTAAACCCGATTTTCTTAAGAATTAAGGGAATTCTAGATGAAACCAACGAACTTCTCGATCAATGGCTTCTTTTTTCGT
>NZ_JAFBFD010000065.1 GCF_016909125.1 Enterococcus lemanii
AAAAGCCAAAATTAAATAACAAAAAAAGAAGAACCTGAGTCCTTCTTAATTATACGGATATTGCTAAACAACACTATTTGACAAAGAGCCAAAAAAACAACCACTTGGAAGAAATAAGTTCATCCAAGTGGTTGTTTTTACTTACAAATTACCCACGTAACGCTTCAACGTCACGAGCAATCATTAACTCTTCATCGGTTGGGATTAGGAAAACTTTTACTTTTGATTCTGGTGTTGAGATTACTAACTCTTCGCCACGTTTTGCATTTTGTTCTGCATCTAATTCACAACCAAACCAAGTCATGCCATCGATAATGCGTGCACGTGTTGCGGAATCATTTTCACCAATTCCAGCTGTAAAGACAATCGCGTCTACCCCGTTCATCACTGTCACATAGCTACCGATATATTTACGGATACGGTCAGCAAAGATTTCTAAAGCGACTTCGACTTCAGGTTTGTCTGCATTGCTTTCTAAGTCACGCATATCACTTGAAACACCTGAAAGGCCTAATAAACCAGATTTTTTATTTAAAACGTTAATCATTTCATTGATATCGATATTTAATTTATCCATTAAGTATGGTAATAAAGAAGGATCAATATCACCTGAACGTGTCCCCATGGTTACACCTGCAAGTGGCGTGAAGCCCATTGAAGTATCAACTGAAACACCACCATCAACCGCTGTGATTGACGCGCCATTTCCTAAGTGACAAGTAATAATTTTGGTGTCTTCAATTGGTTTACCTAACATTTCAGCTGCACGTTCTGAAACATAGCGGTGGCTTGTGCCATGTGCACCATATTTACGTACGCGGAACTCTTCGTAATATTCTCTTGGTAAGCTATATAAATAGTTTACTTCTGGCATTGTCGCATGGAAAGCTGTATCAAAAACAGCGACACTAATAATATTTGGTAATAAGTGTTTGAATGCACGAATTCCCATTGCGTTAGCTGGGTTATGTAAAGGTGCAAAATCAGCTAAATCTTCAATATTTTTTAAGACTTCATCGTCAATAATGACTGATTTATCGTAGAATTCACCACCATGAACGACGCGGTGGCCTACTCCTGTAATTTCATCATAAGAAGATAAAATTTTCAAATCAATTAATTGATCTAATAACATTTTTACTGCAATGTCATGGTCTGGAATGTCAACGATGACTTCAAATTTTTGATCTTCTCCATATTTAATAGTAAAGATAGAATCATTTAAACCAATTCTTTCAACGATTCCTTTTGCGACAACCGTTTCTTCTGGCATGGTGTATAATTGCCATTTTAAACTTGAGCTTCCAGCATTAATTGCAATTGTTTTAGACATTCTTCGTTCTCCTCAATCTGTTTTTTTATTATTTTAAACTCGCAAAGTAATTTTACGATAGATTAACTAATTTTATAAATTTTCTTTTTTCCAAGCGGTAACTTGTTGAAAGAAACGACTGACCACTTCTAAATCTTTTAGTGTGGGGATTGTCGCAACTAAGACTTCTTTTGCTTGATGTGCCATGTTACCTTTATTTTGTAAAATAACAATACTCTTTTGCGCACTTTCTTGTTTAAAAAGTTCAGTAGGTAACTGGATAACACCTTGTAAATAGACGTCCTTGCCTAGCCAATTTTTTAATTCCGTACTTTGATCAGAATCTAAGAAGTGACTTGGTAATAAAAAGAATCCATAACCGGCTTCTTTCACTTGTTTCATTCCTTGTTCCATGAGGAGATGATGGGCATAAGTATGACCCTCTTTTGTTGCTACCTCAAATTTGTCGGCGACTTCATCAATTGGGTAATACCCTACCGGTAAATCGCTTACGACTATTTCATATTTCGTCGGAAAAGGATATTGCAACGCATCATATAATTGTAACAGTGTTTCTTGTTTCGTCCACTGGCTATTTACCGCTGCTAATTCAATTAATAATTCATCATTATCAATCCCTGTTCCTTCTACTTGATAACCAGAGACTGACAAACTTGTTAGCAGTGTTAAAAGTAAGTTGCCTGTTCCAACACATAAATCTAAAATGGTTAAAGGTTTGCTCTTTTCAGGATAAAATTGTTCGATTAAATAAACAAATAAGTACCCAATACTATCGGGTGTCAATTGGTGATTGGCTTGAAGCGGCTCACTTTGCAACCCCTTTAAAAGCAATAATTGACTCAATTTTCGAATTTCTTCTGGCTTTAAATCAACATTTTTTAATTTTTCATAAATTGGAAGGAGTTTTTCAACGGTTGCTTGACTTGGTACTTCCCCAATTACCCGAACTTGATAATCGTCTAGAATATTTTCAACTTGTTCTAAATACGCTTCAAAAAAAGAAGTCGTTAACGCTTTTTGCAATAATTGAATTGCGTCATGATTCAAGTGAAAACTTTGTTCAATTCTTTCCATTGACTTTAGCCTCCCTTATTCTCAAAAAAATCACTATAACAACCATAATACCTGTTTAATTTTAGCCGATTTAAACTAAATAATCAACCGCTAGATGCCATCCTTTTGATTTTTATTATTTTTCATAAAATTCAAAAGAAAAACGGATACAAAAGGAGCGTCTCCTCTTATATCCGCTATTCTTTGTGAAATTTTTGCTTAAGTTCTTGTTTCGCCAACTCTTTTTTTCAATCTTTTTAGCCAATTATCCATCCGGTCATTTTAGGGAAATTTTGCTGATTGCATCTTTTTATTCCATCTTTTCTGGTAATTGACTGGTTTGCTCTGTATCAGTTTCTTTTTCAATCTGTTTTTCTTTTGTTTTGCTCTCAGGTGCGTGTACTTCCACACTTTCAGTACTTTGCGTCGGTGTTGTTGTTTCAACAACGAGGGTTTGGGTAAATTTCCTTTGATAATGCAAGCTGTCAATGGTTAAATTTAAAGTGGTGATTTGATAATCATACGTGACTTTGCCAACATTATAATGAACTTCGCCACGCATTTCTTTCTTTTCTTCTGGTAAATTAAAAAATTCATTTAAAAATAGCTCTTTCATAATTTGAATTTGATAGTATTCTTTTGCTCTTTGTGAAAACAGACGGGCGGTTTGATAACTTTCAGACATCCCGATGTACAGCATACTTAAGACGCCGGTTAAGATGATCGCGATTAAAAAAAGACTACCGCGGTACTTTTGGTGGAATCGTCCATTTACCAATACGCTTCACTCCATTTGAATAAGTCACTTGCATGATAATGTCTTGGTCTATCTGTTCAAAAATTAAATCGGTCACTTGCGTTAACAATGGCTCATTGCCACCGTTATTTATTAAAACTACCCGTTGATTTTTAGCCGTTCGTTTAATCGAAACGGCCACTTCATTTCCTTTATCATCTAATTTATATCGCTCAAAAAAAATTTCTGTTTTCGAGAATTTTTTAAATTCGCCAAGTAAAAAAATAGCATCCATTTGACCTAAAAAAACTTGCCATTCTAATTCTTGGCGATCGAGTAATTGTTGATTCACTTTTTGGCTTTGCGGTAAAATACCAGCTAAGGCGGCAAAAAATAAACTCATCAAACTTAAAGCAATCAAACACTCAATTAAAGTAAAGCCTTGGTATTTATTATTCACGAAAAATCGCCACACTTTGGTTCATTGTCGAAACTTTAACAGATGCATTTTGATTTAAATCGATACTTATTTGAAAATGACCATTACGGGAAATGTTTGATACAATCGGTTGATTGGTGGGTTTTAAGCAGGCACTTGCCACTTCTTCATAAAGAATGCGATAAGCAGTTAATTCGAGTTGTTCTTCTTTCATTTTTAAGAGAAATGCGCTTTGTCCGCTATAAAAATAAAGCAAGCAAAAAGTTAAGATTGCAAGTGCACATAAGCTTTCAATCAGAATAAACCCTTTAATTAATCTGTTTGATGGTTTTTTCATAGCGCCCCTTTCCAAATAGAAATTCATATTTAATTTCTTGTTTTTTATTTTCCCAGCTAAAAATGATTGTCTCGGTTTTAACAATATTCCCCGTTCCAATCCCAAAATAAACCGGTGGAAAAACTTTAAAATTTAAAGCCGGTGGCGCCGTCTGAGTGACTTTCCGATTGCCTTCTAATAAAAATTCGATATAGTTTTGTTGATATTCTTTTTTGATGGTCGTCCTTACGACAGAAAAGATTGCTGCTTGTTGCGTGAGTAAAATATTATTTTCAAATTGATTAAGAAAATAATAGACTTCTAGTTCTTCTTTTATCTTCGGAATCGCCACGAAAGAGACACTCGCAAAAAGGCTTAATACACTTAGAACAATTAAAGTTTCAAGGAGTGTAAAAGCGCGGTGTTTATTCATGGTAGTTCAAGCTTTCCTTTTACATATTTCTCATAAACTTCTTGTTTTTTAGTATTCTCGCCTAATATTTTCTCAATATCCGATTCATCGATTTTTCCATCTTTATCAAACTTTACTAATTCAATTTCTGTTATAATCGTTTCTGCGATTGCTTGGTCACTTTTATTTATGATACTGTCTTTTTGACTTGATAGATTCGGGATAAACAGTAATATTAACACACTGATGATTAACAGAACGATCATCATTTCTAATAAAGTGAACGCTGAGTATCGTTTTTTAGTACCTTTTTTTCTCATTCAAGCATTCCTCCCATACTTCCATAAATTGGTAAAAACATCGCCACATAAATCGTTATAATAACCATCGCTAAAAGTAAAAAAACAAGCGGCTGAATTATTTTCAACAGCCATTCTACTTTTTCAACAAGCTTATTCGTTAAAATTTGGCTATAAAGTATCAACTCTTCACCTAATTTCCCTTTAATTTCTCCTTGGAAAATAATAAAAGAAAATTCAGGCGTTAAAAAAGCATAATTTTTTAACTGTTCTGTTAATAAAATGCCTTCATTTAAACCTAAATGAAGCTCCTGCGCCAAAGCAACCATTAAAGATTGATTGGGTAGATGGCTTAATTCATGTAAAATTTGCTTGACTTCAAGGCCTTCTTTAAAAAGCTTGCCCCATTCGAGTGAAAAATAACTTGTTTGATAGAAACAATATAAGTGGCCAAAAATTGGTAATCTCCGTAAAAAATTTGCTGCTTCTAAAAGTGACTTTTGCCGAAAATAAATACGACTGCCGATTATCATTAACAACCCTACCCCCATCATTATGCCCATCCCTATCGGCGCAAATGTTAAAAACAAAATCCCCCAATGATTTTGATCAATCATACTTGAAGCTAACAATTGAGGCAATAAGATGTAACGCATGCTTAATAATAAGAAAAATGAAAAAAACATCAAAACAAGAGGGTACGTCATAATTTTTTGTAATTCTTTCGTTTGTTTTTGAACTAATTTTCGATGGTTTAGTAAGTTATTCAAACTCTCTGCAATATTGCCGTGAAATTCTGCCAGTTGAATTTGGGTGACTTCTTGCGGACTCAAGCCAATTTCAGCAAAGCACACACCTAGTGATTGACCGGCAATGAGGTTGGTTTGAAATTGCTGCAACAAAGAGTCAGAAAATTGCTTACTTCTAGTCATGACTTCTAAACCTTCTTGAATACTAAAGCCATTTTCTAAAAGCAAAACAAGCATCTCCAAAAAAGCCAAACATTCTTTAGTATGAGCCGTTTTCCCTTGCTTCATTGAATTTCACCAAGGCGGATAATTTCAGCATACGCGTCTTCCCATGATTTGTGCGCTCTTTCTCCTTCAAAAAATTGATAAGAAAGAAGCGCTTTTGTATTACCTTTGACATCTAAAAATAACTCTTGATAAATCACACCCATTAAACAATTATCTAATTCACTACTTTCTCCAACTAAATCAATGAGCCGGTTTTTTGTTTCAGCTACTCCTTTTGCATGGATGGTCGCAAAAACCTTGTGTCCCGTTAAAGCCGCTCGAATTGCTGCTTTGGCTGTTAAAGTATCGCGAATTTCACCAATAATTAAAATATCCGGACGATGACGCAAAGATAGCTTGATTAATTGATCATAAGTTTGTTGGATTTTATCATTTGTTTGGAGTTGTAAAAAATTAGGCTCTTCAATTTCAACAGGGTCTTCAATTGTAATGACTTGTCCTTTCATTTTTTGAGCTAAGTGGTACATAAAAGTGGTTTTTCCTGAACCGGTTGGGCCACTAAATAAATACAGACCACTTTTTTGCAAAATATTTTGGGCAATTAAGCGGGCATCTTCTGTAAAAAAATAATCCACACTCTCATTTTTCAGATCATGTAAAAATCGTATGACTAGGCTTTCCTTACCACGATAATCACCAACTGTCGATAAACGTAAGCGTTGTTGCCGATTTTCTAACGGATAAGAAATTGCACCTAGTTGGGCTTTACGCTTTTCACCCACGTCCATCTCCCCTAAATACTTAAAGCGAGCAATTAACTGTTGCGCCGTTTCAACACTTAACTCATTCTCAAAAGGAACCATTTTTTGATCTTTTCGATAGTAGACTGAGGCACTTTCATTTAGAAAATAAATATATAAATCTTGCATCTTTTGTTCCACCCCGTAAAGAATCAGTTCATTCGAGAGTCTTTCGATCGACATCTTTTTCCCTCCTTTCACCAATAACAATACGCAAAAGGACAGATTATTTTTTAATTAAAGACCAATTTATTTAACAAAAAAATATGAAACAATTTATTTTAAAAAAGAATGAGTGATAAGTATCCATTAACAAATAGGGTGATTTCGACAAATGAAGGATTTTTTTGAATTTGCATCACGGTTTCTTCAGTACTGAAGCCATATTCTTTTTGATTTAGTCAGGCGCCCAAAACCATTCGTAAAAATTATGCAACATTGCTTTTTTATTAAGGTATTTTTTAGCTCTGTCCAAGGAATACGAGCCGATTTTTTAACCCAATGATTTTCAGAATTCATTTTTAAGCCAACTAGTTGATTAAAATTTTCAAAAGTAAGTTACGTGTAAATTGGTGGTTTATCTATTAGAGGCCGCCAACACTAATAAAAGTGTACGGTTTTCCGTGTTCTATCGTTAAAAATCTTGCATTTGTTCTATAAAATAGTGGGCACAAACACCGCTATTTCAATATTTTTTATTTATTCTGTAGACATTAAGTAAAACAAGTTTTTTTACATCTGGTTTGCGATCAATCGATGAAAAAAATAGGGTAGAGGGGAATTTAATTCCGCCCCTCCCATTGCACCGTACGTACGGGTCTCGTATACGGCGCTACATTTGTATTATTCACGACTTTCT
>NZ_JAFBFD010000066.1 GCF_016909125.1 Enterococcus lemanii
TAAGTCATCCTTGATTCAGTATAAAGGACTTTTTTGCGTCTGGATAGTAATAATAGCAATTTTTAGTGTGAAAAAATCTTTGCACCACTAGTGATTTTAATTATATTAAAAAATGAATTTGGAATAGAAGTTAAAGATTATTTTATTGACTTAGATTTATTACAGCTAATAAACAGTGTGAAAAGAATGTATAGTGGAGACGACAACGGTGTTGATTTATACAAATTTGTTACCAAACATATATTTGTTAATCTTAATATTGACGAGAAAAATTACCCGTCTATTTTTAAGCACTATCTATTTTTTATTAACGAAGTAGAAGATCGGATAAAAAATAATTCATTATCTAGTAGTGTATCTAGTTTTAAGAAGATGTTTAAATCTCGAGATGGTATCACACTTACTACAGCACATAAAGTTAAAGGAAATGAGTATGATACTGTTATCGCTATTAATCTTCTAAACGGGAAAATTCCTCATTGGAATGAAATTTTTAATGTTTCTGATAAAGGAATTAGTTCAGCGAGAAAACTACTATACGTAATTTGTTCAAGAGCAAAAAATAATTTATTTCTTTTCTCAGAGGTGGGTTATTTTACGAGTAAAGGAGACTTGCTTTATCCCACTCAATTATTAGATAAAATAGAATTTGATTATAATATTTAAAATACCTAGGTAGTCGTTGTTTTAAATATAGTAGGAATCGGACGCTCAGTACGGAGCGTCTATTTTTTTACCCAATTTTGAAAGGAAGTGAACTTATGAAAATAAAAAATCAAGAATCAAAAGGTCGCTCTCCCCCCTTTAAAACCATCACACAAATAAGATTCATTCAAACATAAAAACAGAAAGGATAGGTAAAAATATGGAACTTAAATATGTCATTCCCAATATGGAAAAAACATTTGGACAATTAGAATATGCTGGTGAAGGGAACATTGAACAACGTCGAATAAATGGCAGACCAACCATTCTCTCTCGTAGTTACAATTTATACTCAACGATTCAACGAGCAGATGATATTGTTGTCATTCTTCCCTCCGAAGCTGGCGAGAAACATTTTGAATCCGACGAAAAAGTCAAACTCATCAACCCACATATTACCGCAGAAGGTTATAAAATTGGCAATCGAGGATTTACCAATTACATTATGCACGCAGACGATATGGTAAAAGCATAAGAAAGGAAAGGTGAAAAAATATGAGATTAGCAGAAGGTATTGTGATTGAAAAAGACCAGACATTTGGCACATTGAAATTTTCCGCCTTGCGTCGTGAGGTTCGTATCCAGAATGAAGATGGTACGGTTTCCGAAGAAATTAAAGAACGTACCTATGACTTAAAATCAAAAGGACAAGGACGCATGATACAAGTCAGTATCCCCGCTTCTGTTCCTTTGAAAGAATTTGACTACAACGCAGAAGTGGAATTAATCAATCCTGTGGCAGATACCGTAGCGACGGCTACTTTTCGAGGGGCAGACGTTGATTGGTACGTGAAAGCAGACGATCTTGTATTAAAAGGACAGACAAAACCTCATCAGAAATATAAAAAAGAAGCGTCCGAAAGTGAAAAATAGGTGTTGCTTATGACAAACACACCATTGATTTTGAAAGAAATTCCGAAAGATGAAGCCATTTCTTTTATTCGGCAATACCATTATTCAAAGATACTCCCTAGATTGTGTAAATACTTTCTAGGGATTTTTTCAGAAGAAAAATTATTAGGCGTTGTGGAATTAGGCTGGGGTACGCAACCCCTACAAACCATACGCAAACTCTTTCCCGACAGTTCCCTTCAAACCACAGATTATTTAGAAATTGGAAAGATGTGTTTTCTTCCAGAAATGAATCAAACCAATTATTTTGGCAGTCAAGCTCTTTCAGCTCTAATTAAGTGGTTGAAAGAACATACGGACTGTCATTTTTTATATACACTGGCAGATGGAATTGAGGGAAAATGTGGCTATGTCTATCAAGCGTCCAACTTCTTTTACTGCGGGTATTTCAAGACAAGTGTCTATCGTGATAAGCAGTCATGGGAAAAGATACACCCTCGAAGTGCTCGCCTTTTATTAGAGGAAAATGCTCGCTTTGAACAGGTAGAGAAAAAGCATTGGCTTTCCCAGGCATTTTGCGAATACAAAGGGATTGAGAAAATCAATGGACGCATGTTTCGCTATCTCTATCCGTTGACAAAAGAAGCGAAAAAACTGTTAGGACACACTCTCTATCGACGTCATTATTATCCGAAAGAAAAAAAATTACGCTTTGAAAAGCGAATCGCTTATCAGAAATATGAAGCCATTTCTCAACCAACTTTTGATAAACAGGCTCGTATCTACAATACACAATTATTTTGATAGGTGGAAAGGAGGATTTTTATGCCATTGCTTCATGACAGAGGAGAGCGAATCAAAGCCAACGATAAGCACTTGGTCTATCATTTTGTACTAATTTCATTGCTGGTAGTTTTTCTAGTCGTCCTACTCCCTTTTCATTGGAGAGCGTTACAATCGGTGAACTGGCAAGCAGTTCAGTTAGATACATTTTTCTATCAACTTCATACGCCATACTTTTGGAGCAGTATTCTCACTGCTCTTTTTGTATGCGGACTTATCAGCTGGCTTTATTATCACTATCGTATAGATTCTATAAAACAGTTAGAGCACCGTCAAAAGTTAGCTCGTATGATTTTAGAAAATCATTGGTATGAAGCCGAAGAAACTCAATCAGAGGGATTCTTTAAAGATTTACCCAGCAAGAAAACCAAACAACGAATCCGCCATTTTCCTAAAATATATTATCGAATGAAAGATGGACTAATCCATATTCATGTAGAAATCACCTTAGGGAAATATCAAGATCAGCTTTTGCACCTAGAAAACAAACTAGAAACAGGATTGTATTGTGAATTAGTGGAAAAAACGTTGAAAGATTCTTATGTAGAGTATGTCCTACTTTATGATACTATTGGCAATCGAATTGGCATTGAAGACGTGGTAGCTCAAGATGGACGTGTCAAATTGATGGAATCGGTCTATTGGGAGTTCGATTCTCTCCCTCACATGTTAATTGCTGGGGGCACTGGTAGTGGAAAATCCTATTTTATTCTCACATTGATTGAATCTCTCCTGCATACAAATGCAAAGCTTTATATTCTTGACCCTAAAAATGCTGATTTGGCAGACTTAGGGGCGGTCATGAATAATGTCTATTACCGTAAAGAAGATATGTTGGCATGTATCAATCAATTTTACGAAGATATGATTGATCGCAGTGAAACCATGAAACAACACCCTAACTATAAAACAGGAGAAAATTATGCTTATCTTGGTTTGTCTGCCAATTTTCTTATTTTTGATGAATATGTGGCAATGATGGATATGCTAGGTCGTGAAAGTACCACCGTTATTCATAAACTCAAACAAATTGTAATGTTAGGACGACAAGCAGGCTTCTTTTTAATTCTTGCCTGTCAACGTCCAGACGCAAAATATTTTAGTGATGGGATTCGGGACAACTTTAACTTCCGTGTGGCTTTGGGTCGTATGTCTGAAATGGGCTTTGGTATGATGTTCGGAAGCGATACACAAAAACAATTTTTCTTAAAACCCATCAAGGGAAGAGGTTACGTGGATACAGGAAAAAGTGTGATTAGTGAGTTTTATACACCCCTTGTACCAAAAAGGTACGATTTCTTAGGAGAAATAGGAAAAGTCATTCAAAAAAAGCAATCTGAGCCTGTACCGCACGAAGTGAAAGGTACAGGTTCAGACTTGCTTTGACTGGTGTGGCGTTAGCCACGCCAATCCTTTAGCCCCCTCTATCTAACAGGGGGGCACAAATACAACTGAAAACAGGCAATTCTCATCAACCAATGTTGATGGTACAAAGGATTGCGGAAAATATGAAAGGTGTAAACTCAAGGGTCATAGTTTACATCTTTTTTAGATTGGAGGTTTGCGAATGGAAAACGAAAAAATTTGGATTAAGGAATTGAAAGAAAAGCGACTGGCTTATGGCGTTTCTCAAAATAAACTGGCGGTTGCTTCTCATATTACCAGACCTTACCTATCGGATATTGAAACAGGCAAGGCAGTCCCTACTCAACAGGTGAAAGAAGATTTACTGAACGCTTTGGAACGCTTCAATCCCGATAACCCATTGGAGATGTTATTCGACTATGTACGGATTCGATTCCCTACCAATGATGTGGCTCAAATTATCGGTGAGGTTTTACGTTTGAATATGGATTATATGCTACACGAAGACTTTGGCTATTATTCTTATCCCGAACACTATCGTTTCGGTGATATTGTTGTCCTAGTCTCTCATGATGTAAGTAAAGGTGTTTTATTAGAACTGAAAGGAAAAGGCTGTCGGCAATTTGAAAACTTTCTATTGGCTCAACATCGGAGCTGGTATGATTTCTTTCAAGATTGCATGGAACATAAAGGTATTTTCAAACGCTTGGATTTAGCTATCAACGATAAAACAGGGATTTTGAATATTCCAGATTTGGCAAAGAAATGTAAACAGGAAGAATGCATTTCCGTCTTTCGAAGCTTTAAAAATTATCGCAGTGGTGAATTGGTTCACCGTGATGAAAAACCATACATGGGAAACACACTTTATATTGGCTCATTAAAAAGTGAAGTCTATTTCTGTATATATGAGAAAGATTATGAGCAATACGTGAAAAATGATGTTCCCTTAGAAGACGCAGAAGTAAAGAATCGGTTTGAAATTCGGTTAAAAAATGACCGAGCCACCCAAGCCATGAAAGATTTATTGGCACATCAACAGGCGGAAAAAACAGCCTTTGAAATTATCAATCGCTATATCCGCTTTGCAGATAAAGACGACACTAAACGTCGGAGTGATTGGAAAACTAATGAACGTTGGGAATGGTTTATCGGTAAAAATCGTGGAGCATTACGCCTAACCACACAGCCAGAGCCTTATTCTTTTGAACGAACATTGAACTGGTTACATCATCAAGTCGCCCCTACATTAAAAATCGCAAGCATTTTAGATGTTCTCAACGGTACAACCATTATCTCCACCATGATTCAGGAAGCCAAACTGACAGAAAAACATGAGAAATTAATTGAACAACAACATCTAGCCATGGAGGATTTGATTACATGAGCCTTTTAACAAAAGAATTAAAGAAGTTAGGGTTTCAGTGTGGCATTGAGTTTCAAGCGTATATACAAAATACAGGGAAATATACGTCTCTCATTATTGAGGGAAAACGGCAAGCTGGTGATACCATCTATACCTATGATTTTTACAAGGTGAGATTTTATAATAATTATACCAATCGAGTAACCGTCTATGGAGAGCATTTAACCCCTTTTCAATTATTAAGGCGTGTAAAAAGCTATATCTATTATCGAGAAAAATATCTTAAGGAAAGGAGGACAATCACATGAATTTTGGGCAGAATTTGTACAACTGGTTCTTGGA
The DNA here is from genome assembly GCF_016909125.1 of Enterococcus lemanii. GTDB lineage: Bacteria > Bacillota > Bacilli > Lactobacillales > Enterococcaceae > Enterococcus_I > Enterococcus_I lemanii. Next base: position 5,474 of record NZ_JAFBFD010000066.1, read on the forward strand.
TAATGCACAGTCATTGGTATTGTTAGCGATTGTTGTCATTGGACTGTTTTTAGGTTTTAAACGAGAATTTTCAAAACTCATTGGCTTCTTGATTATTGCTCTAATCGCCGTCGGACTTGTGTTCAATGCAGCTGGCGTGAAAGATGTGTTATTAAACTTATTTAACCGAATCATTGGTGCTTAACAGATATTTTTCATGATAAAATAGGAAGTATATATTTTGTTATGAAAGGATTTATGAATATGTTTACAAATGATCAATTTAAATCTCTTTTAATTAAAACATTAGAAAGAAAGAGCTCTTCAAATTATTATGAAGGAGGTAACGAGATTGTTTCTAAAATGAAAATATCAGAGGTAACTTTAGATGAGACTGACGATTTTACTTATTATAAAGGATATAAAAAGGGCTGGAATACGCTTTGCACATATCTTAAAATAAGAGTTCCTTTTGATGATTTAGACTTTTTTGAAAGTCATAAAGATTTGATTACCCAGACAGCAAGCTCCATATATGATAAACAAGGTGATAATGTATTAGTGGATACTATTTTAGTACCACTTCCAGAGAATTACGAAGTAATTAACTTTAGTCAGTTGAAAATTAGTGATGTGGTTTCACAAGCTATTGAAGACGCTGAGTCTTTTATGAGTAATGGTGAATATCAACGTGCCTTTGACAGAGTTCACACTGCTTTTCATGGATATTTAATTGAAATACTAAAAAAATATGAAATTACAGTTCCTAGAGACGAAAATCTATCTAAATTATATAGTAGGATACAACAATTAATTGAAAAAGAAATTCAACCTACTGAACTTGCTGATATAGTGAAGACAACGATAAGGTCATCAAATGGAATGATTAGCTCTCTTAATGAAGCAAGAAATAGGCATTCACTTGCACACCCTAATACAAATATTATTGGAAAGAGAGAAGCAAAACTAATAATAGGTATTTCAAGTACAGTTACAGATTATATTAGCGGATACCTTGATAAGTAGCGTCATTAACTGATTGCTACTTTTTTTATGACTATTTTTATAAAAAGGATGTGATAAGAATTGGAAATGAAAGTCTATGTGGCAAATTTAGGACGGTATAATGAAGGTGAATTAGTCGGAGCATGGTTTACTCCACCAATTGATGAGGAAGAAATGGCAGAAAGAATCGGTTTAAATGAGGACTACGAAGAATATGCAATACATGATTTTGAGCTTCCTTTTGATGTGGACGAATACACGCCGATTAGTGAAATCAACCGTCTATGTGAAGCCATTCAAGAAATCGAAGGTACACCTATTTATAATGAACTCAAAGAAATTCAAGGCATGTGGTTTAGTAGCTTGGAAGAATTACTGGAAAACAAAGAGGATATTCATTGTTATAGTGATTGTGATTCGATGGAAGATGTCGCCCGTTATTACGTGGAAGAAACAGGACAGCTTGGTGAAGTCCCTTCCAATTTACAAAATTATATTGACTACCAATCTTTGGGACGTGATATGGAAATAGAGGGTAATTACCTAGTTACCTCTCATGGGGTATTTGAATATTGTCAGTAAGTTTAACAATCCGTGTTATAATTAAATTAACTAAAACTTGAAACATAAAAAGTGCACACGAATCCCATGATATCAAGAAAACAACCCGATAATTTAGTTTCAAGCAACCAACTTCAACTGGTTT
>NZ_JAFBFD010000067.1 GCF_016909125.1 Enterococcus lemanii
GTTCTACCGTTAAAAGTCTTGCATTAATTATACCAAATATCGGAGGCAAATGGCGTCGTTTCAACGTTTTTAATTTATTCAGTAGACATTAAATAGAAAAAGTATGAATTATTTAGGTTTTTAGTATTACTTGATTTTAAATAATTAGCAGATATATAGGAGGAATTTTAATGAAAAAATTATTAGCGGTTTTTATTTTTATGTGTACACTTATGTTTACAAGTATGAAAGTTTATGCTCAAGAAGGATATTTTGATGAATTAAATTACGACCTTAATTTATCTGATAATAGTTATAAATCATTCACTTATACAAACAACTTAGGAGAAGAAATTATTTTAGAAGTAGAGTCAATACCTTCACGAGAACGAGTCTCTAGCGGAACGTATAAAGTATCTAAAACTTCAAAAGGGAGTTGGACTGTATCATATAATGTAACAATTAATTCAAAATCACAATTTACAGCAGCTACTAATTTGAATTTACAAGCTTTAAAGGGTAGCATTTTATCAAGTTCTCTAACTCACAGTTCGACAAAGGCAAGTTGTGATTTTAAGCAAAAAGCAGGTTTAATTACTAGTAATGCCAATGTTACAACAACTATTTCTAATGGGAAGTTAATTGTAAAGTAATAATTATAGGAGAATAACAATATGAATAAATCCTTAGCTAATCAACTACAATATTATCGAAAACTTCAAGGCTTCTCTCAAAATGATGTTGCAAACAAATTAAATCTATCGCGTCAGTCAGTTTCAAAATGGGAAAATGGTCATACTTATCCTGATTTCGATAATTTATTATTACTAAGTGAGTTATACCAAGTCTCCGTTGATGAATTACTCCAAGAAAATAAAAAGTTGAAAAAAGAAATTTATAAAAATAACACTGAAATCAAGGAAACAAAGAAAAAATTAAAATTTATAAATAAAAAAATAAATACTGATATAAACCTGAATTATTCATGAAAATGTGAAACATAACAAAATCGGATAAAAATGAAACAATCCACTCATTCAATTTGAATCAGAAAATAAACGAAGAATAATTTTTGAGCGATTGATAAAAAATCGTTGAACGAAACCTAAAAAAGAGCAAACGAACCCCTTGGCCGTGCAATCAAAATTTTTTTTAGAAAGAACGGAGCCGTTTGGTGACCGAAAAATAATCATTCAAATAAACAAAGGTTTCATCTAGTTTGAAATGGATTTTCCCAGCATGCGAAACAATCTTAGTTGCGACTTTAATGAGTCGTTGCCGGATCGTGCCAATCGTCCATTTCTTCATGGAAGGAGGAAAGACCCAACTTTTCATCAGCTGAATGATATTGTAAGACAAGACACCTAGCCACATACGTGCTTCATTGATTACAAATTTTGAACTGTCTGTCTTGTCCATGAAAAAACCAAGTTTCGCTTCCTTAATAAAGTTTTCCATCAATCCACGATTTTTGTATAATTTGACGATAATTTCTGGAATGATTCCTTCCATATTCGTCACAATAAATAGAGGTGTAAACAATAGTTTCCCAGCAGGTCGTTCGTTTTGTAGAACGACCGTCCGCTCCTTCTTCCAAGAATTCGCGCGATAATCGAACGCGTCAAATTGACGTTCAAGCTCAACAATTGGATAGGATTCGTTACGGAAAACAAAAGATTCCGCGGTTCGATTTAATCGAGCATTTGCTTTTAAACGGATGACATATTTCACTTCGTAAGTTTCACATAATTCGTACAAAGCAGGAACGGCAAAACCCGAATCGCCACGAATAAGAATATGACTGACGTTTAAATCTTCAATCAAATGTTTCAAAAGTGGCTCTAAAAATGGCACGACTTCCGTTGACGTATAGACATTGCCTTTACGAAGTTGCGCTTTCAAAAAAAGACCGGTGACGGCATCAAACGCCACGAGTGGATGATAACCAAATGTTCGGTAATGGTTATTAAAATCGGAACCTTCTTGTTTTCCAAAGGTATCGCAATGAGTGGAATCTAAATCAATGACGACGGTATCGATGGACTCTTGCCCGTAATATTGATCTAAATAACGTTGATTTAAACAATTGAACGCCTCAATATTTTCAGGCGTGATGGATTGGAACATGCGAGACATCGTTGGTTGAGAAGCAAGCTGTTTCTTTTGAAGTGTTTGGGTAAATAATTGATTATGGGTAAGCGAATCAGAAGCGTCATCGGTATCATAGCCCGCAATTTGTTGGAGAAGCGCTTGTTCAAAGACGGATTGACGCGTATGGGTGAGTCGTTTGCGATCGTCCTTAAATTGAACCGTTTGATCAAACAATGGATAAAAATTCAATTTCACCATAAATTCTTTCACTAAGGGCAAGCCACCATCGACCGAAAGTGCACCGCCATCCGCAGAAATTTTAATATTCGTATTGAATGTTAGCGTATAAGATTGTAAAGTAGACATATAGACATCCTTCTTTCTATTTGTTTTGTGTAGTAACTTTACAATAACAGAAGGATGTCTATTTTTGTATACCAAATGGGTTGAAAGTCAAGATTCTTTCAATCCTTGATTTATAAGGGATGATCATTTAATTTGTTTTGTTCGTGAATAATTCAGGTTGAAAATTATTCAACAGATGAAATCTCTTGGGAATTTATTAAGATAGCAGATACTTTTGATGATTTTTTAAAACAGTTATTCCGTGTACCTCCTTTAGACCCAGAGAAACTAAAAGGTAGTTATGGACGAAAATGATATTCAACGGGTGCTTTAGATAAAGAAAGGGATTGTCATTTTGATGGTCTCTTTTCGGTACCGGTAAATAAAGAAACCATAAACTAAACGCCCCTTAGTCAAAACAACTGTGATTATTCCCAAAATTTTTTACAAAGTATGTATGCATTACTTTTTACCTTGGACTAGAACTGACCATTTCTTGTAAAGTACCTTGAATTAAAGGTAATAAATGGAAATTGAATGTGTTTTCTTTAGAAAAGAAGAGTTTGAATAAATTTGGTTACTTAAATTTATAATCATATATTTGTCTCAAAAGTAGAATTGTTTTGAGACTTTATAATTATCGGAAGGAATAAGTATTTCAAAACAGTTAAAAAAACTAAAAATAATCCGATATATACAATATACCGTATTTTAAATAGGGGAATGGAGGTAGAAACATGGTAGATAAATCTCGTGAAAAAATAAAATTTAATATTAAAGCTAAGCTATATCTAAGTTTTATTTCTGTCATCCTGTTGTTTATCGTGGCACTAGTGGCTTCAACAACAATGAATAATCGTATTAGTCAGTCAACATCAGATATATTTTCGATTAACCAAAAGCTGAAAATCGTAGAAAATGTAAATATGTTTGCAAAAAATGCAAACGCAGATGCTGCACAATATTTGTTAGCACCGGAGAATTTACAGGGTAATTTTAAAGAGCGTTATCTTTCTGATGTAGAAACGGTCAATCAACAAATTGCATCATTAAAGAAGATGGTTGACGATAAAGATGAGCTCAAACAAATTGAAAACTTTACAAATGAATGGGATGCATTCCTGAACAATGTTGAATGGCTATTTACTCAATATGAGGCAGGAAATGTAGTAAGTGCTCAACAATCTTTTACAAAGAAATCATTCGACCCTGTTGCATTTGCGTTACTTTCCTACAATATAGAACAGGACAAGCTTGTTAATGAGAAGGAAGTGGAAATTACTGAAGCGATTACGACTGTTAAATATGTGAATGTGATCATTCCGTTAGTGGTTATTGTGATTGCATTAATACTTTCAAGTATACTAGCGAATCGGATTACACGAAATATTAAAGTTGTACAGAACAATGCGATGCAAGTTGCAAGTGGAAATCTTCTAGTCCAACCAATTCGAATAAATAGTAATGATGAATTAGGTCAATTAGCAGCTTCCTTTAATACGATGGTTACTTCGTTAAAAGAGTTAATTGGTGGGGCAGACCAAGTATCTAGCCAAGTTGCTGCATCGTCGGCACAGTTACAGGCAAGTTCAGAGCAAACAAGCACAGCTACAGAACATATCTCTTCAGTTATGCAGGAAATGGCCTCAGGTACTAGTCAACAGTTTGAGGGTATTGCAGAAAATCAACAGCTAATTCAAAATGTCTCCGACGGGATGTTAGACATAATGAAACGCTCAGAAGGAATGACTGAAACGATTCATTCTAGTAATGTTATTTCTGAAAAAGGGAAATTAGATTTAAGTAATGCAACAAACCAAGTTAAGAAAATTGAAAACAGCACAAATCGTATGAGTGAGGTCATTTTAAATTTAGACAATCACTCAACAAGAATCGGTGAAATTGTTTCTATGATTACAAGTATAGCTGAACAGACGAATTTATTAGCATTAAATGCAGCAATTGAAGCAGCAAGAGCAGGTGAGGCTGGGAAAGGTTTTGCTGTTGTAGCTAATGAGGTTCGGTCACTAGCAGAACAATCTAGGAACTCAGCAGAGGAAATCAAGAATGTAATCGAAACCATTCAATTAGAGACAACAAAGACAGTTAATGAAATGCAAACAAGTAAAGAGGAAGTTGATAAAGGTATAAACCTTATCAATATTGCCGAAATATCCTTCCAGAAGCTTGAGGAAACGATTAAAAGCATTACTAAAGAGAATGAAGTTATTCGTGATATTACGATAAGAGTTAGCAAGGATACAAAATCTACAAGTGACCATATGGCAGTAGTTTCAAAGATTGCAAATGAAAATGCAGAAGGCACAGAGATGATTTCTTCAGCAACAGAAGAGCAAATGGCATCAATGGAAGAAGTAGCTGCCTCAGCTGTAACACTTGCTAAACAAGCAGAAGAATTAAGAGACTTAATTGGGAAGTTTACGTATTAGAGAGGGGGATAAACATGCTAAGAAGAATTTTATTATTAATCTTACTAATACCATTATTTCTAGTGGGGTGTTCCTCATCTAATGAAAGTAGTAAGGTCACACTGGAATTTTGGACAACGACTGCGGAAGCTGAGACAACTGCGTTATTAGATATTGTTGAGAAATTTGAGAAGCAGCATCCTTCTATAAAAGTTGATGTTAAGGAAGTAGAGTTTGGCAAAGCACAGAATCAATTTAAAACTGCAACATTATCAAATCAAGCGCCGGATATATTAAGAAGCGATATTGCTTGGACAACAGAATTTGCGGACTTGGATATCTTGTTACCTTTAGATGATAAAGTTTCTGAGAAAGACAAGGAAGACTATTTTGATTCGGCATTTAAATACAATATGTATGAAGACCATATCTATGGGATTCCTATGGTTACAGACTCACCAGCTCTTATTTATAATAAACGAATGCTTGCAGAAGCTGGATTTAACGAAGCTCCTAAAACAATGGATGAACTACTGATGATGAGCAAAGCATTAACGAACGAGAACCAATATGGCGTATTCATCTCTCCAGATTCCTATTATGCCTTACCATATGTATGGGCATTTGGGGGTGGGATGATTTCTGACGACATGGAAATTTTAATCAACAATGAAGGATCAAGAAACGGCATTAACTTTATGCAGAAATTAATGAATGAAAAGGTCGTACAGCCTGAACTACAGTTTGACAATTGGAATCAGGCGATGATGGATGATTTCAAAACAGGGAAAGTAGCAATGATCATTAATGGGCCATGGGCAACTACTGATATATTAGGTGGTGCAGAATTTAAGAACGCTGAAAACTTAGGAATTGCCCCAGTACCTGCAGGACCTGCGGGACAAGATTCTCCTGTTGGAGGACATAATCTCGTTATATCAAAGTATTCACAAGCACCAGATGAAGCATATCAATTCATAGAATTTTTGAATAATAGAGAAAATCAGGCCCATCTCGCTAAGGAACTAGGGATACTACCTACAAGACAAAGCGCATATGAGGATGCAGAATTACTCGAAAATCAAATCTTCCAAGGCTTTAAATCACAGCTGGAAGTTGCAACATCTCTCCCTGTTATCCCTGAAGGCCCGCTATTGTTAAATGATTTTTCCGCATATCTACCAAAGATACTATTGAAAGAAATATCGACAGAAGAAGGTTTGAATCGTATCGGAGATTCGTGGGAGTACTTGATAAATTAGCCAAAGAGGGTGGCTCAAAAGTCTGATTTCACACACACTAATTTTTGTCGTGTTTGAGAAGTCCGTCTAAGTTGGGTCACCCTCTTTATCTTTAACTTTAACATTCTAAGCAATTACAGATTATGGTTCAGTTCAAATCTAGAACGATATAAGTTCCGATAAGTAGGAATGATGGAATAGGTATAAAGAGAGATTGATGGAGATTGAGGTGTAGTGCTATTGTAAAGTAAACTCAAATAAAGAGAGTGTTAATAAATGAAAAAACCATTACTGCTAAATTGCAATATCAAATGCATAAAAATTTCAGAAAAAGCCACTAGAATAAGAAATACTTAAAAAAGCACTGCTATCAAGGTTTCTAGCTTC
>NZ_JAFBFD010000068.1 GCF_016909125.1 Enterococcus lemanii
ATTTCTTGGAATCTTACAAATGATTTGTTGCTTTTAAATAATAACTGGTCAGAGATAATGAATGATTGGCTTGATATGATTAATACTAAATTAATTAATACAAATGATATTTTAGCAATTGTCACGAATTGGCTAAAATTAATTTACGAAAAACCAATACCAACTTTTAATGTGCCTGTTTTTGATTATGCACGTTTAGAAAAAATGCTTAAGAAGCTTGAATTTGGTGAGATTACGAATGAAGCAGGCACCAATATTTGGGACCTTTTAAAAGAACTTGTAAAAGGTCTTACAGATAGTTTATTAGGTATTTTAGATTTTCTTGATAATTTACTAGATAAAATAATTGCTTTGTTTATTCCAGAAAATACGAATTTTATTTCAGAAGGTTTTGAAGGAATCAAATTAAAATTTAATTTAAAATTCGGTAGTTTATTAAGTTTGGCTGATAGCGTTAAGAATTTATTCACTCCAGCTCCAGGAGATTTTAAAAAAGCTGTCTCATTCGAATTTTTAGGAGCTAAATTTGAACCTGATTTTACACTGATTGATTCTTACGTTCAAAAATTTAGAGGAGTTATGTCTTTATCGCTTTGGATTTCGGTAGCAGTTTTTGTTTTTAGAAAAATTACAGGGACAGGAGATTTAATCAATGATAATTAAACTATTTTTTGATCTATTAATAGGCATTGTTGATTTATTTCTTTCATTGATTCCTACGATCGATTTTTCTTTTGAAATGCCAGATGCATCATTTTTTAGAGAAATGTTGGGTCTTGCAGATTATTTTTTTCCGGTTGGATCAGTTGTTGCAGCGTTGGGAGTAATCATAACAATTCAGAATATTCAGTTTATTTTAAAAATATTTAATTTTATTTACAAAAAAATTCCTTTTATTGGTGGGTAAAGGAAGCAAAAAAATGCAGACAGTGCCTGCACTGGCAAGCATTTTTTGCGCCTTTATCAATAATAAATTAATTAGTTTGTATTAGTTAAATAGTTAAAAAAAAGAAGAGGTTGATTGTATGAAATTATTGCAATTTATCAAATATAAAATTAAAGATTACAAAAAATACAGACAATTAAGAAAAGAAGGTATTAAACTTTTTAAAGACTTTGGACTAACTCTATTTACAGGGCGTCAAGGAGCAGGTAAGACAATGACGCTTGTTTATGAAGCAGAACGTTATCGCTTAGAGTATCCTAATTTATACATAGCTAGTAATTTCGGCTATGTGCATGAAAATGAACCTTTGAAATCATTAGCAGATATTCCAAACGCGGTTTTGCGTGCAAATGAATTAAATTGCATTGGAGTTTTGATTTTGTGGGACGAGATTCAAAATGATTTTGATTCTTTCAGTAAAGTTTCAAAAGATGTCTTACGTGTGATCACTCAACAACGTAAGCAATCAATAAAAATTTTAGGTACATCACAAGTGTTTACACGTGTTTCTAAAGCGTTACGTGAACAAACGTATGAAGTTGTTGTTTGTAATACCATAATGGGAAGATACACACGTGGGCGCTTTTATGATGCTGATGAGTTCAGTCATAACATTGATCGCCCCGAAGAAAAAAAGCAGCTGCATAGATTACGAAAAGTATCTTTTATTCAAACAGATGATTTACGGGATTTGTATGATTCTTACGCTGTCATCAAAACACTAAGTGAGCAGGCAAAAGAAGAAAAGCTGAACACGAATATTTATGTTGTTAATCAATAGAAACGAGGGATTGAGTTGAGTGAAAAAAAATTTGTTGATACTTGGTTAAGTTGTGAAGAATATCAATGGTGTTTGCATTGCGAAAGAGTTTCTCTACGTAGTCAATGGATTGATTACAAATCATGTATGTACTGCGGTGCTAGTTGCATTGATGCCTGGGAATGGTCGTTAAATCAGACGTTTGTAGTTGCAAGGAAATACCCTGAAATTCCGGTTTTAGGTAAAAAATATCCGATGTGTCCATAAAATTTTATGTCAAGTATAAATGTCTGACTGTAGCGTAAGCGAAAGGAATTTATGCCTTGACATAAGTACGCCTAAAACCCTTGAGTTATCTCTTTGGTATGAAATGCCGAAGAGAGCGCCACCTGGCGAAGGGTTCCCCTTGGATAAGGGGGAAGGGGGATTGACAGCAATTAAATAGCATGGGAGGAACTTTGGTTATGTTTAGCTATATTGATCATTTAGAAGTTGTTAAATTTCATTATGAAAAGATTCCTTTTACTGATCGTATTTCACAAGGTTTAACTTTAAAAATTCCAAGAACTAAGACACAATTTTATGTTCCAGTAGCGAATCGTGTGCGTTTACCTCAATTTAAGAGAGGGGATAAGGTTCGATTGATACTTGATTTTTATGTTACAGGTCGTTCTACGAGCCTTAGATTCACTATAAGAGATGTTATTTTATTACATGAAACATTTGAATTTAATTATGATGTTGAGGGGTTTTAACTATGTTTGAAAAAGCAGAAAATAATGTTTACGGGGGGTCTAGTAACACCCCCCCACAGTCTACAATGAGAAATAGCTTGGAAGCCTGTGTTGACTGGTTCTCTAGCACATTTATTGGAAATCTTTTTAATGAACAATTTTGTGAGCTTTTGCATCTTGAAAAGTCAGACTTCGAGCATCGAAAGCTTGATGATAAAAATGAATATGATGATCGTTATACGTATCAAAATTTAATTACTGTAAGTACTAGAAATGAAACTGAAGAAAAACAAGCATATACTCATATTGACATTAAAGGTCAAGGCTGCAGGTGGTTAGAAGCTAATTGGACTGAAGGTTTTAATTGGCAAGACTATTTTAATATTTTAAGGTCTGTTTATACGTTACATCACATTACACGTTTAGATGTTGCTATAGATGATTATAAAGGACACTTGAATATTACTACATTGCATAGAAAGATGCGTGAAAAGCATTTTAGAAGTACAGCAGGTCTTAGGTCGTGGCGTTATATCGAATCAGGTGATACACAAAGCGAAAAAACTTTAAACGGTCAAACTTTGTATCTGGGTAAAGGTGATATTGAATTTCGTTTTTATGATAAATTGGCACAATTAACAAGTATGTTAGCTGTTATTCCTGATGATATTGAATTCTGGAATCGTTACGAAATACAGTTAAGACATGAGCGCGCTGAAGTAGTTTTTAATATGATTGCAAACGGTGACTTTGAAATTGGTACTTTAGTTAAATCAATAATGAGCGAATATTTATGTTTTTTAGTACCGCATAAAACTGATAGTAATAAATCTCGTTGGGCTGTTTGTGGATTTTGGTCAAAGTTTCTTGGAGATGTAACTGGTGTTAGATTAACAATGCAACCTTTAGAAAAATCAGTTGAGCGAACAAAAAATTGGATTGAATATCAAGCTGCAATCAGTTTGGCGGTTTTAGATGAATGTTTTAATGAAACTGGTTTTTATTTCAAAGGACTTGTTGAGGAAGGGCGTTCTAGAATGACAAAACAGCATTTTCAAATGATTGATCAATATAAAATGAATAATAAAAAAAACACGTAACTTTATATAATGTATATAGAGTGAGCTTAAGGCTTATTTAATTTATTATTTAGAAGTTGATTTTATCAGCTTCTTTTTTTTGTTATATGGTGGAAAATCAAAGAAATCAGTAACGCTAATATTCAATCCGCTACAAATTTTAACAATTGTTTTTAGTGTAGGGCTTTTATTTTCGTTTATAATATTGTTTATTGTTGATTGCGTTAATTTTGAACGTTTTGCTAATTCGTTTATTGTTATATTTCTTTCGTTTGTTAAGTTTCTTATTCTTTGTGGTATTTCATTATTATTCATAAAAAAACGCTCCTTTTGCTTATTTTATATTATGATATATTATATCATATTTTTTTAACTCTTTATGGTTGACAAGTTTTAAAAATTAAGGTATCTTTAAGATGTTGATTAACCATATAGAGTTAACTTGAGAAAGGGGTATAAAAAATGAATAAAGAAAAAGAATATCAAGAAAAAAATGTAAAAGAACCCTTAACAGATGAAGAAGTAGTTTTAAAAGTACAGGAAATTTTTAAGAAGAAAGATTATTTGAAATTGCGTGCTTATTTGATTGCGTTAGATAAAGAAATTGAAAAATTATATTTTTGTTTTGATTCAAATGCTAATCAAGCAAGTCATGAATATTTTGTTTTAATTAATGAACTTGCGCTTGAGTATGATTTGATAGATTTGTGGTGGGAAGTTACGGAATTCGCTATTAATAAATATGGGATTGATTTAGATTTTTGGTCTAGATTTAAAAATATAGATATAAATTTAATATAGAAAAGAGGAAGAAAAAATGTTAGTAAGTCAAGGCGATTATATTTTTTTAGAAAAAGAAGAAAAAATTAGTAAAGCAGGTGTTCCGTTTTCATTAGTGCATTTTGCAGATGTTAAAAATTATGGACGTTTAGAATATTTTGCTGATCCAAATATTCAAATTTCTGTTGGTGCTGGTGGCAAGTGTAAGTTTACTTTAAAAGCTGAAAAACGAGGCTATCAAACGCAACATAGTTGTATTTCTGTTGTTGGTGCTTAGTATGGAAGAAGAAATTCTTCAACAATTAAAAATGTTAAATGAAAATTTAATAAAAGATTTTGAGTTGAGAACAGAAGCTTTTAAGCTTTATCAAGAACGCAATGCAAATGAACAGGAACTTGCAGAAATTGCTTTGCAAGAAGCGGAACAACAAAAGGCACAAGATGACTTAAAAGAAGCGAAAGCAGAGCAAAGAGCGTTACAAATTGAACAGTTTTTAAAAAGTCTTGAATCTGAAGAAGCAAAAGAGAAAGAAGAGCTTTCTCGTCAAGAAATGATTCAAGCGATTAATGAAGTTGATAATTCAGCTTTGTTAACTGAACTTAGTGAAAAATTAGGGGTTATTGTTGAACGAACTGAAAAAAGTGAACTACAGCTTAAACAGGAAGATTTAAATTATTTTAATAGTCGTTCTTTATTTATGATTATTATGTTTGTTGTTCCATGTTGGCTTACAGTTAAATATTTAGGTCGTTTGTTTGATAGTGCTTCTGCTTTTTAAATAAAAAAATAAAAAAGGAGGTTTTTGTATGTTTACTGCTGAAATGTTTGAACCAATCGTAACATCAATTACAAGTGTTGTTCCTATTGCACTAGGTGCTGGTGTTTCTATTTTATCTGTTACTTGGGTAGCTAAAAAAGGTTTTACTCTTGTTAAGTCTATGATGAACAAAGGCTAATTAATTGCTATTTTAAATATTGTTTAAGTTGTTGAAAGACTAGACTTCAAAAAGGTCTAGTCTTTTCTTATTTTCCGAACAATTGCGTTGCCTGGTGTTGTTAAAATGATACTTAATACCGAACAATTTTTTGAAAGGAGCAAAAAAATGATTGATGTAAAAAAAATTGGTAAACGTGCAGGACTAGCTTTTTTATTCTTGTTGTTGCTTGTTATGATAATTATATTTTTTCCGATATTTCAAATACTGTCTATGCTGATGATGCAAGCAACATTTCTATTAGTACAGATAGCATTAGTATTGATAGTAGCGAAGATGTCGATTTGGTCGATTCTTTGGGTGATGGGCAAGAAGAAGATTTCTATGCACAAGATGAAGAATATTTACAACAGTTTCAAGGCGAAAGCGTTGTAAGTGATGAAG
>NZ_JAFBFD010000069.1 GCF_016909125.1 Enterococcus lemanii
AGGTCTAAACAACCGTTCGCACTACTGGGTAGGAATAAGTGTAATGGTTATCTGTAAGGGCAGAAACCCTGTCGAATTTAGACAGACACAAGCCCTCTCTTCAAACGGTTACGTTAAGTGGGGGTCGTTGACATCAGACCATTCGTCATCATGATAATACACTCCAGTTGGCAGATCATCTTCAAATGGATCTTCTATTTTAGGAATCAGAATTATCGAACCATCATCCTCGTAGAAAACTAAGTAAGTCTCGTCAACTTTTGGTTTTTCTTTTCCATTTATCGGCAGTGTAACGACAACTGAATTTCCCTGCGCTCTTGATTTTGTAGTCAACATTCTAAACAACTCCTTTCGATGTAACTCAGTGTTATTTAGTTACATTATAAATGATTTTAGTTGTTTGTAAAATCTTTCCTCCTGTTTCTGGCTATATTTTTAACTTAACTAGGCAGAAGTCGCCCATCCTCTATAGGTTGGTGATGAATGCTGTTCGGTATGAGGGTTATCGTGGGTAACTCGAAAACCGACATATACTTGAATCACTGATTAGCCTTCTGTAATCTAGTCTGTGTTATAATTACACTAAAGGATGGTGATTGCAATGAAATGGATTGGATTATTATGCACCTTATTTTTTATTAGTGCTTGTCAAACAAAACCGACGACACCAACAACAACACAAAGCTCAACAAGTAGCCAAATGCAAACAAGCTCAAGCAGTCAAGCAACGACAACTTCCCAAACGACTTCTTCTACAATGAGTAGTTCAGAAGTTGCGACTCAAGACCAAGAAAATCTGGTTGGAACTTGGCAACAACCAAACCAACAATTAACCGTGGATGCTTTAGGGAACTGGCAACTAACCGGCAACATCAACAGTTCTGGTACTTTAACAGTTGCCGCTGATTTTGAACAAACGAAAATGTTGAAACTTTATGGTTTCAACTCAAATATTGCGGGAATCGGAACTTACTTCATTGCCAAACTTAACGACGATTCTTCTAAAATGAATTTTGGTTATTTAGGTACCTTCACCCGAACTGGTCCTTCAGCTGAAGCATTGTCCCCTACCATTTATCAACCTGCTTACTTAACAGAAGCCATTGATTTTTCGAATCATATTATTGGTACTTGGACTTTAACCGAAGGCATTGAATTTCGTGATACGCGTAACTTTAATCCGGATGGCTCACTCGACATCTTTTCTGACGGGCGTGGCGAGGCTTTGACTGGGCAATATAGCGTGAATTACTTATCTGATACACGTTTAGAGCTAACCATGACTTATGATGAAACCGGTAATTCTTTTACAAGTACGTATACAATTATTGATGGCGTGATGCGTGAAGAGGGTTTTGAAGATTATAAATGGACACGAAACACGGTGCCTACGCTTCCTTAATCAGTTAGCACAACCAAACTATTGTTTCGGCTAAACAAATACCACGTACAATCACAAAAAATAACCGTAACTTGCTAAAGTTAGACGGTTATTTTTTCCCTAGATAATTCATACTTTTTCTATTTACCTCTCAGTTCCCTTATCTATCAATGGATAAGGGAATTTTCTTTTTTCACCCATTTAGTGTACAAAAAGAGCCCTCCTTTTGTTATTGTAAAGTCGTCCAAAACCAATAAAGGAGTGCTCTCTATGCCGACTTTACAACAAACTTCCCTTCAAATGCTAACTCTCTAACCGTTGCGTGCATCAATTAATGACTCGTTTAGGTGAATTACTTTTAACTGAAACCAATCAAAGACAGGTCATTGTAGATAGTGACGCTACCCATTTTGATACGTTTGGTAAGCAGGAAGATAGCGATTATAACGGACATTACAAAACCAATGGCTATCATCCTCTCCTTGCTTTTGAACAACAAACAGGCGCTTTATTAGGTGCTCAGTTACGACCTGGAAATCACTATACTTCAAGGGATTCAGAAATGTTTCTTGCGCCTATTTTGCATTCGTTCGCTACTCAAGAAATGAAAAGTAGTTTTGATCGAAATGCAGATTTTAATTTTTTACTTAATCAAATGAAATTATCATATATAGCGATTTAAAAAAGATTTAATAAGGTTGAAGCAATCATTAATTTTTATTGAATTTTCCTTCACAGACAACTTTTTAATGTTACTATGATATATATAGAACTTTTCTCTATTTGTTTATAAAATCCTCCGATATTACACGGAAAGGGAGTGTTTAGAGTGAAAAGAAAGTTTCTTTTCTTGTTTTTTATTTTTCTAGTATTACCCATTGGTTTATTTTTTTGTTGGAAATTTTATCAGAACACTACTAGAGAAATTATTTCTGTTGATGATATAACTGAAGTACGGTTAGAAAAACAAGGTAACGACCTTTATATGATTGGTCAGGCAGAATTAAAATATTTTGAAAAAATTTCTAACTACGGTGCAGTACAAATTGATGATATTCTCTACATCTACGTCATTAAAATGAAATCGCTCACTAATGAGGATTCATTTAACTTAAATATTAGCGCTATGACAGTATCTGATTCACTTGATGAACCACAAAATATATATCTAGTTAGCGGTGAGGATATTGTTGTGAAAGATCCAAATGATTCCAAGCGAGACCATATTGAAGTAACCAATTACTCAAATAAAATTGAGTTATTCCCGGATAGATAATTACGCTTTCATAACAATTGAAATGTAATTTATTTATTAGAGATTTTATAGTATGAAAAGAAAACTATTTGTTTTGCTATTACCTGTTGTTTTTTAATTGGACTCTCGTCATTGGATAGGTAATAAGAATGTGGTTTTAGCATCAAATGACTCTGTATCTGCTACTTTTTTGGGACAACCTCTTTTAGATAGACAAGGACAAATTTTGATTGCTGCTAGATATTATCATGCACCTTGGTTTAATGCCCAGTATAAATTTATCTTATAATTTTTTAAGAGCCTTTTTGAGCTCTTTTTTAAGGAGACTATATATGATTAAAATTAGAAACTTAACCAAGAAATATAAGGATAAACGAATTCTCGATAAAGTTTCATTTGTCGTGAACGATCCAAGCAAGATATACAGTCTAATTGGTGAAAGTGGTACAGGTAAAACAACCCTTTTTAATATTTTATTCGGTCTAGACAAAGATTACTCTGGAATGTACCAACTATTTGGTAGAGATTCGATTAATTTGAGTCATTCAGAGTGGGCAACACTAAGAGAAAAATACATTCGTATGGTCTTCCAAGATTATAAATTATTGGATAATTTTAGCGTGATTGAAAATATCCGTGTATCGGGTAATTATTCTGTTGATAATATTGAGGAAGTACTACAGGAATTAGATATTGACGATGTAAAAAATCATCTTGTCTCTGAACTAAGTGGAGGTCAAAAACAACGTGTTGCTATTGCTCGAGCAATCATTGCAGAGCCTAAAATCCTATTACTTGATGAACCAACTGGAAATCTAGATGGTATGACTTCTGAAAAAATAATGAAGTATCTACAACGATTACGAGACAAAGGCATTTTAATTTTTATTATTACACATGACACTGCTCTATCTGGCCTATCAGATATTGTTTTTGAATTAAAAGATCAAAAAATAACAATGATTAAAGAATCGAATTCTCTAGTACCTACGGACGAATTTACGGTAAAAAAAGAACCGACTAGCAAAAAATATCTTAGTAAATATGTGATAAATACCTTACTTCGAACAAAGAAAAGAATCTTTTATTTAGCTATTCCTGCAGTTATTATTTTATCTATTTTTATCTTAGGGTTTAGTGCCTATAGAGCTAATTCTACTTTGTCATTTAAACAGCTTTTCAATGGTTTGGGTAATCAAATCATTTTAATGGATACTCAAAATTTGAAAGCAGAGCAGATTAGTAATTTCAACGAACGTGGCATTCAAAGCTCTTTTGATGGAGAAAGAATTGGCTTTTCTGAGGAGGATTTCGAAGCCGTCTCAGATATTGAAAATGTTGAGACTGTCTATCTGTCTTTAGGGGAAGTCACTTCAAATCATGATAAAAATTTGTATACATTAAGCGCACATTACAATCAATCTGATTATTCAAAAATTCTACAAAAATACGTAACATTAATAAACAGAGTTGAACATCTTTCATTTTATTTTATCACTAGTGGTGCAAAGATTATTTCGCACTAAAAACCTCATTTATCACTATCTAAACCAAAAAAAGTCCTTTATACTGAATCAAGGATGACTTAT
>NZ_JAFBFD010000070.1 GCF_016909125.1 Enterococcus lemanii
GCGTGGCGACGTCCTGCTCTCACAAAGGGAAACCCTTCACTACAATCGGCGCTAAGAAGCTTAACTTCTGTGTTCGGCATGGGTACAGGTGTATCCTTCTTGCTATCGCCACCACACTATTTTATTTGGTTAAGTAAGCGTTGCTCACTCAAAACTGGATTTGAAGAATCTTTTCAAAAAATCAAACAAAGAATTATTTTATTTGGTTAAGTCCTCGAACGATTAGTATCAGTCCGCTCCGTACATCACTGCACTTCCACTCCTGACCTATCTACCTGATCATCTCTCAGGGTTCTTACTTTCTTAAAGAAATGGGAAATCTCATCTTGAGGTGGGCTTCACACTTAGATGCTTTCAGCGTTTATCCCTTCCCTACATAGCTACCCAGCGATGCCTCTGGCGAGACAACTGGTACACCAGCGGTAAGTCCATCCCGGTCCTCTCGTACTAAGGACAGCTCCTCTCAAATTTCCAACGCCCGCGACGGATAGGGACCGAACTGTCTCACGACGTTCTGAACCCAGCTCGCGTGCCGCTTTAATGGGCGAACAGCCCAACCCTTGGGACCGACTACAGCCCCAGGATGCGACGAGCCGACATCGAGGTGCCAAACCTCCCCGTCGATGTGGACTCTTGGGGGAGATAAGCCTGTTATCCCCAGGGTAGCTTTTATCCGTTGAGCGATGGCCCTTCCATGCGGAACCACCGGATCACTAAGCCCGACTTTCGTCCCTGCTCGAGTTGTAGCTCTCGCAGTCAAGCTCCCTTATGCCTTTGCACTCTACGAATGATTTCCAACCATTCTGAGGGAACCTTTGGGCGCCTCCGTTACCTTTTAGGAGGCGACCGCCCCAGTCAAACTGCCCATCTGACACTGTCTCCCACCACGATTAGTGGTGCGGGTTAGAGTGGCCATAACGCAAGGGTAGTATCCCACCATTGCCTCCATCGAAACTGGCGTCCCGATCTCTACGGCTCCTACCTATCCTGTACATGCGGTACAGACACTCAATATCAAACTACAGTAAAGCTCCATGGGGTCTTTCCGTCCTGTCGCGGGTAACCTGCATCTTCACAGGTACTAAAATTTCACCGAGTCTCTCGTTGAGACAGTGCCCAAATCGTTACGCCTTTCGTGCGGGTCGGAACTTACCCGACAAGGAATTTCGCTACCTTAGGACCGTTATAGTTACGGCCGCCGTTTACTGGGGCTTCAATTCGTACCTTCGCTTGCGCTAAGCACTCCTCTTAACCTTCCAGCACCGGGCAGGCGTCAGCCCCTATACTTCATCTTACGATTTTGCAGAGACCTGTGTTTTTGATAAACAGTCGCTTGGGCCTATTCACTGCGGCTGTTCTTGCGAACAGCACCCCTTCTCCCGAAGTTACGGGGTCATTTTGCCGAGTTCCTTAACGAGAGTTCTCTCGCTCACCTTAGGATACTCTCCTCGACTACCTGTGTCGGTTTACGGTACGGGCCGTTGTTTTCTCACTAGAAGCTTTTCTTGGCAGTGTGACATCAGGAACTTCGGTACTAAATTTCCCTCCCCATCACAGCTTGTCCTTGATAAGTAAAAGCATTTGACTCTCACTCAGACTCACTGCTTGGACAGACATTTCCAATCGTCTGCATTCCTTAGCCTCCTGCGTCCCTCCATTGCTCAAACAAAAACAACGGGTACAGGAATATCAACCTGTTATCCATCGCCTACGCCTTTCGGCCTCGGCTTAGGTCCCGACTAACCCTGGGCGGACGAGCCTTCCCCAGGAAACCTTAGTCATACGGTGGACAGGATTCTCACCTGTCTTTCGCTACTCATACCGGCATTCTCACTTCTAAGCGCTCCAGCAGTCCTCACGATCTACCTTCAACGCCCTTAGAACGCTCTCCTACCAATGCACTTACGTGCATTCCACAGCTTCGGTAATATGTTTAGCCCCGGTACATTTTCGGCGCAGGGTCACTCGACTAGTGAGCTATTACGCACTCTTTAAATGGTGGCTGCTTCTGAGCCAACATCCTAGTTGTCTGTGCAACCCCACATCCTTTTCCACTTAACATATATTTTGGGACCTTAGCTGGTGGTCTGGGCTGTTTCCCTTTCGACTATGGATCTTATCACTCACAGTCTGACTGCCAGATACAAATGAATGGCATTCGGAGTTTATCTGAATTCGGTAACCCGAGATGGGCCCCTAGTCCAAACAGTGCTCTACCTCCATCATTCTTAACTCTGACGCTAGCCCTAAAGCTATTTCGGAGAGAACCAGCTATCTCCAAGTTCGTTTGGAATTTCTCCGCTACCCACACCTCATCCCCGCACTTTTCAACGTACGTGGGTTCGGTCCTCCAGTGCGTTTTACCGCACCTTCAACCTGGACATGGGTAGATCACATGGTTTCGGGTCTACGACCACCTACTCATTCGCCCTATTCAGACTCGCTTTCGCTACGGCTCCGTCTCTTCGACTTAACCTCGCAGATAATCGTAACTCGCCGGTTCATTCTACAAAAGGCACGCTATCACCCATTAACGGGCTTTAACTTGTTGTAGGCACACGGTTTCAGGTTCTATTTCACTCCCCTTCCGGGGTGCTTTTCACCTTTCCCTCACGGTACTGGTTCACTATCGGTCACTAGGGAGTATTTAGCCTTGGGAGATGGTCCTCCCGGATTCCGACGGAATTCCTCGTGTTCCGCCGTACTCAGGATCCTCCTAGGTGCCTTCCAAATTTCGTCTACGGGGTTTTTACCCTCTTTGACGGACTTTTCCAAATCCTTCGACTATCTGAAAAGACTACCATATTGGAGTCCTACAACCCCAACAAGCAAGCTTGTTGGTTTGGGCTTTTCCCGTTTCGCTCGCCGCTACTCAGGGAATCGAATTTTCTTTCTCTTCCTGCAGGTACTTAGATGTTTCAGTTCTCTGCGTCTACCTCTAACCAGCTATGTATTCACTGGAAAGTAACATCCTATAAAAGATGCTGGGTTCCCCCATTCGGAAATCTCTGGATCAAAGCTTACGTACAGCTCCCCAAAGCATATCGGTGTTCGTCCCGTCCTTCATCGGCTCCTAGTGCCAAGGCATCCACCGTGCGCCCTTATTCACTTAACCTTATCAACCTTGCGGTTGGGTTTTGACTTCCCTTCTAGCGATAGAAGTTTCATCAAGATAAATAAGCAATTGAACTTATTAAAAAACTCATTCAACGCGGTGTTCTCGGTTTGTTTTTTTGATTTTTT
>NZ_JAFBFD010000071.1 GCF_016909125.1 Enterococcus lemanii
CCTCCTCGTATAATATATTTAGAAGCAAATTACGCTCCTTGAAAACTAAATAAAATATTTTCATTCCTTAAAATCATATTGCTTGGATATTGTGTGATTTCCCTGAATAATAGAGCTATGGAAAAGGATCTATCGGGAATCTGCTAATTCCTCCTGTAGTGTTATCTACATTAAAAAGTCTGCATCCTGGAACCTAGCGGTTGGCAACAAACACACAAGTTGTAGTTTTTCTTTCCCTCCCACTTTTAGAGTAGAAAAGTGAGGTAGCTGGAGGGAAAGAAATGAATCTACTCATAGGCGAGGTTGTTGGTCTTCTAGGTCTTTCAGGGGCATCCCACAGTATCGAAGCAGTTTTCCAAATAATCAAATAGAAAGGAGGTCCTCTCCATGAAATTATTTGTTGGTTTAGATGTGAGTTCTGAAAAACTAGATGTTTGTTTTTTAACAGACGATGACGATCTTTCAATCCTTTTAGAAAAAACATTTCCAAATGATTTAAATGGCGCAACGGCGATCAAAGAACAGATTCTTAAATTCACCGAATCAATGATTTTTAAAAAAATTGTGATTGGAATGGAATCGACTTCTCTTTACAGTTTTCATCCAGCTACTTTTTTTCAAACCGATGAAGAGCTTAATCAATATGAGTTGATCGTCACCGTTGAAAATCCATTTAAAATCAAACAGTTCTCACGAATTTTTGATGAAGATAAAACCGATCGCATCGATGCTTTTCGAATCGCCGATTACTTACGGCTTCAACGGTATTCCTCTTCTCCCTTAAAAGAAGAAAAATACATGGCCCTTCAAAGACTGACTCGAACAAGGTATCAAATGGTTTGTCAGTTGACAGAAGCAAAGCAACACTTTCTTGAAAATCTCACTTATAAGTGTAATACCTTGAGTCGGGAACTTAAGAATGGCGATTCTTCAACTTCTGTTTTTGGTGCAGCAATGATTGCCTTGATGACGGATGACTATTCTTTAGATGACTTTTCAAAGATGTCTTTAGAAGAGCTGGCTGAGCTCTTACAACATCATGGCAAAGGTCGCTTTAAAGCACCTGACAAGATTGCAAAAGCGATTAAAAAAGCAGTTCGAGATTCTTATCGTCTTGGAAAAGTTGCCCAAGAATCAATCGATATCATCTTGGCTTGCCTCGTTAAAAGCATTCAAGCGTTCCAACAACAAATTAAAATTTTGGATAAAGCCATTGAAGATTTAGTTGTCATTTTACCCGAGTACCAATGTTTACGAAGTATTCCAGGAATTGGTCCTGTTTACGCCGCTGGATTACTCGCTGAAATCGGTCAGATTGAACGCTTTGAAAATCAGGCCAAACTGGCTAAATACGCTGGATTGACTTGGAAAGTCTCACAATCGGGAATTTTCCAATCGGAACGGACACCATTAATCAAAACAGGTAATCGCTATTTTCGATATTACTTAATTGAAGCTACCAATTCTGTAAGACGACATTTACCTGAATTTAAAACTTACTACCAAAAGAAATATAAAGAAGTACCAAAACATCAACACAAGCGAGCCCTCGTCTTAACTGCAAGAAAATTTGTGCGTCTGGTGGATATTCTACTGCGTAACCACCAACTCTATACGCCACCAAGGAGCGTGATAGAGGTTGAATGAAAATTCATGACGCAAATCTTTGGAAAACATACCCGAACAACTGTTATTTAACCAGTTTTGGGTCGGGTTTAGTTTCGTGCGGTCTAAATTTTGTGAAAACGATGAAAAGAGCGTTACTTATCACTTGACTTAATACCACAAGACTT
>NZ_JAFBFD010000073.1 GCF_016909125.1 Enterococcus lemanii
TGTGTGCCAGGCATGGCATTCATCTAGCTGGTGCAAGTCCAGTCGCGGGTAGTTACCGCCAAGCGTAGCGAACCACAAGCCGAAATCAGTGATGATGGGGTGAAGGAAGTGGTGTAGCAAATCTATCGAGCCTACGAACAGAAACTTGATAAAAGGCCAAATGGTGGATAAGATTGCACGACAAATCGAAGTCCAAAAGGTAAACGTAAAACCAAGTCGGTAAATCAAGAGGTTGTGAAGAGAAAGATGAATGTCTTACCCTGGGAGGTCTTGCGGACGTCTAATCACAGGAAGCTTTAAAATCAGCAAGCGTTAAGGACGGTCGAAAAAGGTTCACCGCAAGAAGTCAGCTGAAGTCATAGTAGTTATTCAACCGAAGATAACGAAGGACTGAATGTTTGTATTGTGTGAATCACTAAAAGAAAATGTTCAGATAATCCGAATGGGAGACTATCCTAGCACAGTGGAACGTAACCTCTGATGGAAAAGGTACCTGGGATGTTTCTGAAATCATCTACGATTAGAGGAGGAGCAGCGAGTGAGATTGATTGAAAAGATTACCAATGATTGGAATATGGAATTGGCTATCAGTAAAGTCAAAAGTAATAAAGGTGCACCAGGAGTGGATCACATGACGGTGGATGAAATTGACGAATATTTCAAGGAAAACGGACGAAAAATCCGAACAGAAATCCGACAAATGAAATACCAACCGATGCCAGTGAAGCGAACCTATATCCCAAAACCCAATGGCGAAAAACGCCCACTAGGGATACCTACCGTCAGAGATAGAGTCGTACAACAAGCAGTAGCCTACCAATTAAATCAACTATTTGATAAGGGCTTCAGTGAATACAGCTATGGTTTTCGACCAAATCGAAGCGCGCAACAGGCAATTGAACAGGCGCTAGAATATTTGAACGAAGGGTACGAATGGGTCATTGATATGGATATCGAGAAATATTTTGACACGGTAAATCATGACCGATTAATCTCAATGCTTAGAGAGCAAGTGAAAGATAGAGAGACGTTACATCTTATACGGTCATTTCTAAAAGCGGGAATCATGGAAGATGGACTCGTAACAACGAATGAATCTGGGGTACCTCAGGGAAGTCCGTTAAGTCCAGTACTGTCCAACATCTACCTAGACAAGCTAGATAAAGAATTGGAATCAAGAGGGTTAAGATTTGCAAGATATGCCGATGATACCAACATTTATGTAAAGAGTGAAATGGCCGCAGACCGAGTAATGAAATCTATTACAAATTGGATTGAAAGAAAACTATTTCTAAAAGTGAACATGACCAAAACGAAAGTAGTACGGCCAATGAAAAGCCAATTTTTAGGGTTTTCATTTTGGAAAAATTCAGAAGGATGGCAATGTAAACCGAGTGAAAAAAGTAAAAAGAGACTCTATTCCAATCTAAAAGAAGTATTGGTACGAAAGCAAGCTTCTGCCCGTCCGTTATCGGCCACATTTACTAAAGTGAATCAAAAGGTCGTCGGATGGATAAATTACTATCGAATGGGGAGCATGAAACAATTCCTAAATACATTCGGTCAGTGGTTAAGGCATAAAATAAGAGTGATT
Organism: Enterococcus lemanii; assembly: GCF_016909125.1. Taxonomy (GTDB): domain Bacteria; phylum Bacillota; class Bacilli; order Lactobacillales; family Enterococcaceae; genus Enterococcus_I; species Enterococcus_I lemanii. Next base: position 1,595 of record NZ_JAFBFD010000073.1, read on the forward strand.
ATTGTGAAGCAATGGAAAAAGCCCATACGAATCTATAAGAACCTTCAACAGTTAAATAAAGTACAGAGGTTCAATTTCAAA
>NZ_JAFBFD010000074.1 GCF_016909125.1 Enterococcus lemanii
TAAAAAGCCAAAATTAAATAACAAAAAAAGAAGAACCTGAGTCCTTCTTAATTATACGGATATTGCTAAACAACACTATTTGACAAAGAGCCAAATTAAATAACAAAAAAAGAAGAACCTGAGTCCTTCTTAATTATACGGATATTGCTAAACAACACTATTTGACAAAGAGCCAAAAAAAGAAGCATTTTCTAAATAAATAGAAAATACTTCTTTTGACTCCGGCAGTAGGACTCGAACCTACGACATCATGATTAACAGTCATGCGCTACTACCAACTGAGCTATGCCGGAATAACTATAAATAATATAACACATTCGTTGTTCAATGACAAGCATAAAATAACAACTTTTTGTAAAGGAATTTTTTTCCTAAGCCACCTGCCGGGCTTGAACCGGCGACCCCCACCTTACCATGGTGGTGCTCTACCAACTGAGCTAAGGCGGCAATTAATCAATTAACACAAGATATAGAATACTCAATTTATCGGCATTTGTCAAGCGATTAATTGATTTTTAGTTTTTTATTCCATGAGAGATAACAATTCTAGTGGCGATTCTACAATTTTTGTCGCTCCTGCCGCTTGCAATTCTTCTTTTGTACCAAAGCCATATAATACACCGATACTATCAATTGCATTTTCGTTAGCGCCGATAATATCATATTTCCGATCACCAATCATAACAGCTGTACTTTTATCGATAGATCTTTCTTGCGCAAAAACATGTTGAATCACTTCAGCTTTTTTTGAGCGTGTGCCTTCCAGATTAGCTCCACCAATCATTGTAAAATATTGACTGAAATGCAAATAATCTAAAATTTCTTTTGCAAAAGATTCCGGTTTAGATGTCGCTAGAAACAACTTCTTTTTATTACTTAATTTCGCTAATACTTGGTCAACTTGTGGATAAGGATGCATTAAATAAAGGCCTTCTTTTTGATACATTTCTCGATAATGCTGAATTGCTTCAGAAGCTTCTTCCTTTGACATGCCTAAAGAAACAAAAGAATCATGCAATGGCGGACCAATAAAGCTTCTTAACTCTTCTTCTGATAGTATCGCTCTTTTCATCTTGCTTAAAGCATAATTAATTGATTGATAAATTCCATGACTAGGTTCAATAATCGTACCATCTAGATCAAATAATAGAAAATCCTTTTTCATACAATCACCTTTTCCTAAATATTTATAGCGATAAACAAAAAAACACCCAATACTGGATGTTTTTTACTCCGGCAGTAGGACTCGAACCTACGACATCATGATTAACAGTCATGCGCTACTACCAACTGAGCTATGCCGGAATAATATAATACAGCGTGGC